>CALJWR010000078.1 GCA_937976685.1 uncultured Verrucomicrobiae bacterium | reverse complement strand
GGTCACCGCGACCATCGTGTATGTGCTCTGGGGTTGGTCGCCGCTGGGGGCATTGCTCGGCCTTGCCCTCGTGTACGGGGCGGCGACCGGCCTGGTAGCGTGGAGTATCCAGCGCTCGCTCAAGTCCGGCCCCAAGCCGTTTTCTGGCACCTTGACCGAACTGAAAAAGGACCGGGAATGCTTGTCGGACAAAACATCCGGGACCTAGAGCAACGCCGCCAGTTGCTGCTGGCGCAAAGCGGACTGCAGCGGGCGACGCTGGATCTGAACCTTAGAACCGCCGTGGCGTCGCTCGGCTGGGTGGATCTGACGGTGCGCCTGGGACAGGCGGTCCGACCGTGGTTGCTTGCGGTGGCTCCCGTCGCCGGTTGGCTGGTTGCACGAAGGTCGCTCCGGCTTTGGGACGTGGTGAAGGAGGGACTTCCGATCGCGGGGAGCTTGCTGGGGATCCTTCGCCGCTGAGTTTGCCCCAATTCGCCACTCGCCGCAGGCCGCGGCGCCCTCCGGAGTTGCCGGAGATTTTTTGCGGGCCGGCTTGATTTCGGCCGGGGGCAGATGAAATTCCGCCGCCATGAAATCACGCTCTGCCCGCTCATCTGCCCGACCGTCTTCCGTCCCCTTCACGATCAGCCGTAGGCGTTTTCTCGAAAGCGCGTCCGCCCTGCTGGCGGTGTCCGCGCTCGGTGCCGACGGCGTGGAACTGGTTAATCAAAGGCCGAAGCGGGTGGGACTGATCGGTGCCGGCTGGTACGGCCCCAGCGACTTGTGGCGGCTGATCCAGGTGGCACCTGTCGAAGTCGTGGGCATCGCCGATCCCGACAAAAACATGTTGGCCAGCGCCGCCGAAATCGCCAGCCAGCGGCAGAAGTCCCGGAAGCGGCCACCCACCTACAACGACTACCGCGACCTGCTGAGACAGCACCAGTGCGACATTGTGATCATCGGCTCCCCGGACCACTGGCACGCTCTGCAGGCGATCGCGGCCCTCGAAGCGGGCGCGGATGTCTATCTCCAGAAGCCCATCAGCGTGGACGTCATGGAAGGCGAAGCGATCCTCGCCGCCGCCCGCAAGCACCGGCGCGTGGTCCAGATTGGGACGCAGCGCAAAAGCACGCCGCACTTGATTGACGTGAAGAAGCAGGTCGTGGACGCCGGTCTCCTCGGCCGGATCGGCCATGTGGAGATGTGTTGCTACTTCCCCATGCGCGCCAACGGCAATCCGCCCGTGCAGCCCGTACCCGACTTCCTCGATTACGAAATGTGGACCGGCCCGGCGCCGCTGCGACCTTATGACGGCCTGCCGCATCGCCGTTGGTGGCGGACCTTCATGGAGTACGGTAACGGCATCACCGGTGACATGTGCGTTCACATGCTGGACACGGTCAACTGGCTGCTCGGCTTGCGGTGGCCCAAGCGCATCACCGCGACCGGCGGGATTTACGTGCAGAAGGACGGCAAGTCGAACATCGCCGACACGCAGACCGCCATTTTTGAGTACGATGGCTTTAACGCGGTCTGGCAACACCGCACCTGGGGTACACCCCCCGACCCGGATTACCCGTGGGCCTTGTTCCTCTACGGGGAGAAGGGCACCCTCAAGGCCAGCACCATGCGGGCGGATTTCATCCCTCACGACCGCAACGCCAAGCCTCTCCACTTCGAATGCCTCTTCGAGCGCGAGCAGTACCCGGAGGACGTCACCGAGAAGGACATCGAGTTGAACGCCGCCCCCGCCACCCGCCGGCACATGCTTGACTTTCTGGCCGCGATCGAGAAACGCAGCCGGCCGGTGGCCGACGTGGAGGAGGGTCACATCTCAACTGCGAGCTGCATCCTCGCGAACCTCTCCATGGAACTCGGCCGGCCACTGGTCTATGACCCGTTCATACGCGAGGTGAAAGGCGATCCCGAGGCAACGAAGCGGTTACGGCGTTCGTACCGGGCGCCGTGGCAGCGCCCCGAAATCGGATAGAATCGCCGAACGGTTGCCATCCGGCAGACCGTCGGCTCCGGCCGCGTCCGGGAGAACCGGGCTGTGGGGCCTACCCATCAGTCTCCGGACTGGAACGGGAAGGGAGCAAAAACCTCCAGATGCGAATTTCCTCGCCGCTCTCGATGTACCGGACGTCGAACGCCTCCTCACGATGCACCAGCCACCGATCGCGTAACTCTCCCTGACAGTACTGCGACACCACGAGGATTTCTCCGGTCGCAATCGCCTCAACCACCTCCTCCGGCGCGTACTCGATGCACGAGGACGGTCCGTTCATCAGCATGAGTTCATCATGGCTGTGCCAGGGGCACCCCTCGAAGCCGAGATACGTGTCGGTTCCGTCTTCGGTGTTGGCGAAAACCAGCCAGGCATCCGGCATGATTTCCGCGTGGAGTTCCCCCGGTTCCGACCGTCGGCAACGCAGTCCCACGCGCTGGCAGGTCTTTTCGATCGAATCCAAGTCGTAGCTCACTGTGCGGCCTGGCTTGTGGTCACTCTTGTCTCCCTGGCAGCCGAGGTTGCGGGTCGCGCGGTAAGAGTTGTCAGCGCTGCTCGCTTGACCGCCTCATGGCAAGGGTCGCCACTGGATGTTCTTGAACGCCGCGCTCGTCTGATAGGTGGCAATCCCGAAGGGTTGGCTCAACTCGATCTCGCCCGGTCGCACCGTGAGTCGGCGGCCCTCAAGCGTCACGTTGGCGACCTGCGCCTCGCCGATCCACGCTTCCAGCTTGGTGCGGGTGACCCGCACCCGAACCCGGAACCATTGCCGCGCGGGGAATTCCATGAACTTGGTGGTTTCGTTCATCGAGGCGTCGTTGCCGTCAATGCTCGAGATGCCCACCAGTCCCCCCCCCCAGCCGCCAATGATGAGCGAACAGCACGAGTCGCCCACCACGAAAGTCAGGCCGCAAAAGAAATCGCTGCCGTCGAGCTTCATGGCATCGAGGGCCAGTTCGTAGCCGTAACGGGGAATGTCATTCGTCGCGACCAGATTCACGCCGGATAGCATCGCGCCCATGCCGATCCGCACTTCGCCGCGCTCGACCTCCACGTCTCCACCGCCTGCGAACTTGGTGCGCTCCCAACCCTTGAGCGTTTCGCCGTCGAAGACCAGGGTCCAGTTGTCGCCCGGCAACGGGAAAACCCGCTGGTACTCCGGCAGCGTCAGTTGGTTCACCTCCTTGGCCGGTGGGTTGGCCGCAGGCGCCGGCGGTGGCTCGGCAACTGGTGCCGGAGGGGGATTCGGCGGCTGAGGCGCGGCGGTCACGGTCGTAGTTTCGGCGATTGTCCGGACCTCCTGCCGCTGCGCGCAGCCGATCGGAATGATTGCGGCCACGGCGAAAACCGCCGAAAGCCGGCGAAGGTTTGAACGTGTTTTCATGACGCGATGCGAGATGAAGAATTGACAGCCGCAGACTTCCGCCGCCGTGACGCTCAAGCCAGCAAAAACTCGCATCTTTGGTAGCGTCCGCCCAATCAGTACGATGTGATTGTGGCTGACGGTCCCAGGGGGCGAAGGGGAGCCCACGCTGGCTCGAACCCAGGAAGTTCGGTGGTTGCGGGGCCAAGCGACGCCGCTTCGGGCCTCAGATCAGCGTCGTCCGCGGAGCGAGTGATCCGGCAGGAGTTGATGGCGCACGTTCCCAGGCATTGCCGACGTGGCTGTCGGCCAGCAGCGGCCTCACGCAGAACTTCGGCCGGAAGTTGGCCAGGGCGTTCTTGCAGTTGAGGACCGCGCCCGTGAGATTCAACATCCTTTGCCACTATCCATCGCACTCGTAGTGCTCGGGACGGGCCCAGAGTGCTTTCCGCAAACCACCCTCCGATCTGGGGCAAGCCGCGGGCAGCGTCGTCCTGCAAGGTCAAGACGCTCGCGCCGCTACCGGGCCGGGGACCCGGGCGGTTAAAAGGAGGTCCCCACCCACCCGATGCCAGGCCACGCCGGTCAGGCGATGAATCTCCCGCCAGTGTCGCGCCCCGCGGCCCGCTACCGCCCGCCGGGCGTCCCGGTCGCCGAGGACCATCGGGGCGTAAAAGAACGCCGCGCGATGGACCAGACCTTGGTCGAAGAACGAGCCGTTCACCGCACCGCCGCCCTCCACCAGCAGGTGGGTGACACCGGCGGCCCCCAGTTGGCCGAGGATCCACCGCAGGTCCAAGTGACGCGCTTCGGGAGCAGACCGCGCGGGCGGTGCAACGACCACGTTGACGCGAGCGGCTAACGCTTCCGATCGCCGACGGGGTGCCTGCTGACCGATGAAAATCGTGGTCTGCCCCGCGTGTTGATCATTCACAACGCGGGCGGACAGCGGAGTTCGCGCGTGGGAGTCAAGGATCAGGCGTTGCCATGCCTTGGTCCGATCACCGCGAGCCCCACGAACCGTCAGTTCGGGGTCATCCGCCAGAATCGTGTTCACCCCCACCAAGACCGCGTCAGCCTCGCGCCGCAGCCGCATCGCCACCCGCCGTGCCGGCTCACCGGTGATCCACTTGGATTCGCCGGTCGCCGTCGCGAGGCGACCATCCAGGGTCATCGCTGCCTTGAGCGTGACCAGCGGAGTCCGGTGAACGATCCAGTGGTTGAAGGCTTCGTTCAGCCGCTCGGCCTCCTCCCGGAGCAAACCGACTTCCACTTCGATGCCAGCGGCCCGGAGCAGGTCAAAGCCGCGCCCCGCGTGAGCGGGATTCGGGTCGGGTGCCGCCACCACCACGCGACGCAAGCCCGCCTCAATGATTGCTCTTGTGCAGGGTGGAGTCCGGCCGTGCGTGCAGCAGGGTTCGAGGGTCACAAACAGCGTCGCGCCTCGCGGCGAGCGGCCCCGCCGACGGGCATCGTTAAGCGCCTCGATTTCGGCATGTGGCTCTCCCGCCCGATGGTGCCAGCCGCTGCCCATGATCTTGCCGCCTTTCACCAGCACCGCCCCGACCATCGGATTGGGCGAGGTGTAGCCACACGCCCGACGGGCCAGCCGCAAGGCCAGCCGCATGAAGCCGGCTTCGGTCGCCGGCGGGTCATCCCGGCGAGTCGTGCCTGCTCGTGCGTTCACGCGTGAGGTCGTGGTGTTTCCGCCCGCCGCCTCACTTCAGCGCGGCATAGACGCGATGCACGTCGTCGTGATCGTCGAGCGCGTTCAGGAACTCGGCGACCTCCTGGCGTGCCGCGTCGCCCAGTTCAAGCGGATTCTTGGCCAGGTAACGCATCTCGCTCGCCACGATCTGCCAGCCGGCGTCCTTCAGCCAACGGCTCACGGCGGCGAGATCCTTCGTGTCGGTCAGAAACCGGGCGCCAATGCTCCCCTCGGGGATTTCCTCCGCCTCGAGCGGCTCCACATTCTGCGCGCCCGCCTCGATGGCGTCCGTCTCCGCGTCACGACTCCGGTCGGCGTGCGTCGCCTCCACCACGCCCCAGCGGTCGAAGAAGAAGGCCATGCTCCCCGGTTGGCCCAGCGAACCCGCCTTGAAAAGGTTGCGGATTTCCGGAGCGGTGCGATTCCGATTGTCGGTCAGACACTCGACAATCACGGGAACCTTGTGCGGCGCGAACCCTTCGTACACCACCGTTTCGATGGCGACCGGTTCGTCCGTCTGCCCGGAACCCTTCTTGATGGCCCGTTCGATGGTATCGCGCGTGACTGACGCTTTGCGGGCCTTTTCCACGGCCGCCGCGAGGCGGGCGTTCAGGTCCGGGTCGCCGCCGCCAAGCTTGGCGGCGACCACGATTTCGCGGACGAGCTTGCTGGTGATCTGGCCCTTCTTTTGCGCGGCCGCCTCGCGACCGGCTTGTTTCCACTGTGCGCCCATGCGCGGGTTCTACTCGCGAAACCCAGCGCGGTTCAACCGGAATTCCGACCGCGCGCTTCCTCACCCTCTCATCATGGACCGTCAGTCTCCGACAATCACGCCGGGGTCGGTGACGGGCGTTGGGGCCGGTGCAAGACCGCGACGTTGCCCACGCGCAGGATCAGGACGCTCGCACTGCGGCTGACCAGTTGCGGCACCAACTCACGCTTTTGCTCTTTCAACGCCTCGAACTTCACCTTTACCAGTTCGTGCTCGTTCAGCGCCGCATCGAGCGCCCCCAGCAACTCGGTGGTCAGCCCGGCCTTGCCGACTTTCAGCATGGGCTTGATGAGTTGGGCGGCGCCTTTCAGCCGACGCAATTCCGGTCCGGCGAGCTTGGGCGGTTCAGACATGATTGCCAGTGGTTGGCGTGGCGGTCAGGAGACGGAACGCGGCCGACTCCCACTCGTTGATGTGGCGTCCGGCCAGTTTCTTGAAGCCCAGTTCTCCGTAAGCCGCGCGCACCGTCGGAAATTCACGCGCCAGGATTCCCGCCAGCACCAGGATACCACCTGGTTTCACCCGGGCCGCGAGGCGCTCCCGCTCGCGCACCAGCAGATCGGCCAGGAGATTGGCGCAGACAACATCGAACTGTTCCCGGCTCGTTCGCGGCAGGCGCGTCAGGTCGCGTCGGCGCAGGCGGACGCGGGCCTCGACGCCGTTGCGGGCCAGATTCCCGGCCGCGGCGCGCACCGCGGTCGGATCGAAATCGAATGCTTCGACGGGTGCGTACCCGAGTTTCGCCGCCGCGATCGCGAGGATGCCCGATCCGGTGCCCACATCGAGCAGCGCCCGCGGCTCGCCCCGCGGCCGGTGGCGGACCACTTGCTCCAAGCAAAACGCCGTGGTGGGATGCTGGCCGGTCCCAA
>CALJWR010000077.1 GCA_937976685.1 uncultured Verrucomicrobiae bacterium | reverse complement strand
CCGACCAAATCGAGTTCTTCGAGAAGCGCATCCGCCCTGTGCTCATTGACTCTTGCTACAAATGCCACAGCACGGAGAGCGGCAAGGCCAAGGGCGGGCTGCTGCTCGACACGAAAGCCGCCGTCCTCCAAGGCGGCGATTCCGGCCCGGCGCTCGTGCCCGGCAAGCCCGACGAAAGCCTGCTCATCAAGGCCGTTCGCTACTCGGATGGGGAACTGCGGATGCCGCCCGAGTCCGCCGGAGGCAAACTCGCGCCCGAGCAGATCGCCGACCTTGAAGCCTGGGTGGCGCTTGGCGCAGCCGACCCGCGCACGAGCCAAGCGGCGACCAAGCCCACCGACGACTCGACGGACCCGGCCAAGGCCCGCGAACACTGGGCGTTTCAGCGGGTGACGGCTCCAGCCATTCCCGCCGTGAAGAACCCGGGCTGGGTCCGCACCCCCGTGGATGCCTTTGTCCTCGCCAAACTGGAGGCGAAGGGCCTGGAGCCGTCGCCCCCGGCGGACAGGCGCACCTTGCTGCGCCGACTCAGCTACGATCTCACCGGCCTGCCGCCCAGCCCGCAGGAGATGGACGACTTCCTCACGGACAGGGCACCCGACGCCTACGACCGGGCGGTGGATCGTCTGCTGGCCTCGCCACGCTACGGCGAGCGCTGGGGCCGGTACTGGCTCGACGTGGCGCGCTACGCGGACACCAAGGGCTACGTCTTTCAAGAGGAGCGCCGCTACGCCTTCAGCTACACCTACCGCGACTACGTCATCCGCGCCTTCAACGAAGACAAGCCGTTCGATCGGTTTCTGCTCGAGCAAATCGCTGCGGACCAAGTGGTCGAGAAGCTCAAAGAGCCGGATCGCGCCTCCCTCGCGGCCCTGGGCTTTCTCACACTGGGCCGGCGGTTCCTGAACAATCAACACGACATCATTGACGACCGGATTGACGTGGTCATGCGCGGCACCCAGGGCCTGACCGTCACGTGCGCCCGCTGCCACGACCACAAGTTCGACCCGATCTCCATGCGGGACTACTACGCGCTGCACGGCGTATTCGCTTCCTCGCGCGAGCCCGAGGAAAAGCCCCTCTTGGGCGTTCCGGCCGACCCGGCGCAACACGCGGCGTTCCTCTCAGCGCGCGCCGAAATCGAGGCGCGTCGAGAAGCGGTAATCGAAAGCGAGGTTCAGAAATGGCTGGCCGAACAGCGCAACCAGGCCGCCGATTATCGGGCAGCGGCTGAAGCCGCGCTGGTGCTGCCCGCCGACGCGAACCTCGAGACATTCGCCAGCGAACGCAAGCTCGCGGTCGAGGTCCTGCGCCAGTGGATCGCGCTGCTGAAGGACAACGCGCAGTTGAGCGAGTCTGACCGCTTGGCTGCCCCGCCCGACCTGCCGGGCACCGAAGTGCGCCGCATCATTGCGCGTCACCTCGACAACCAGACGGTCCAGCATCGCCAGGAACTGGCGGCACTGGAATGGCAGCATCCCGGCGCCCCGGCGCGGGCGATGGCGCTGGAGGATCTCCCGGCCCCGCACAATTCGCGCGTATTGATCCGGGGCAACCCGGGCAATCCGGGGCCCGAGGTACCGCGGCGATTCCTGGAGGCGCTGGCGGGGCCAAACCCGCCGCCGTTCACCCACGGCAGCGGCCGCCTCGAGCTGGCCCAGGCCATCGCCAGTCGGGACAACCCGCTCACCGCCCGCGTGTTCGTGAACCGCGTGTGGGGCTGGCACTTTGGCGCGCCGCTGGTCCGCACCCCGAGTGATTTCGGCGTGCGCACCGAAGTGCCCGTGCAGCGGGACTTGCTCGACTGGCTGGCGGCCACGTTCATGGAGCAAGGGTGGTCCGTGAAGAACCTTCACCGGCTGATCCTGTGCTCGACCACCTACCAGCAGGGGGCGGGGGGCAGTGATCTGTCGGATCGGTCGGATCCGTCGAACCTGGCGTCGCCTACCGGCAAACTGACCGCTGCCGAACCGCAGCGCCCCGCCGCCCTGGACCCCGAGAACACGCTCCTCTGGCGCCAAAACCGCCGCCGTCTGGACTTCGAGGCGCTGCGGGATTCGTTGCTGGCCGTCGCCGATCGCCTGGATGCAACCATGGGTGGGCAACCGGCTGACTTGCTCGCCGAACCCTTTACCGGCCGACGCACCGTGTACGGGTTGATTGATCGCCAAAACCTGCCCGGCCTCTTTCGCACGTTCGACTTCGCCAATCCGGACGTGAGCAGTCCGGGACGTTTCACGACCACTGTCCCGCAACAGGCGCTGTTCTTGATGAACGGGCCGTTCGTGATCGAACAGGCGCAACGGGTAGCACAACGGGCCGCCAGAAATGCTGTAACACCGGCGGACGCGGTTCGAAACCTTTTTGTCCGCGTGTTCCAGCGGCCACCCGAAGCAGCCGAAGAGCAACTGAGCACGGCCTTCCTCGGCCGACTGGCCGAACGCCCTGCCAGCGTGACCGGCGGCTGGCGATACGGCCTTGGCCACTATGACGAGGCCGCCAACGCGACCGTCGCTTTCACGGAAATGACCGTCCGACGGGACGGCCGGATCACGCCGGCCGCCGAGTTTCCCGTGAGCGACGAGCGCGGTTACGCCTGTCTGACCGCAACGGGCGGGCACCCCGGAAACTCGGGGCAGTTTTCGGTGATCCGCCGCTGGCTGGCGCCGGGAGACGGCGTCGCGCAAATCGCGGGAACTTTGCGGCACGACAACGCCCAAGGCGACGGAGTGCGTGGCCGGCTCGTACAAACGGGCAAGGGGCGCGTCGCCGAGTGGCGGGCCTTTAACTCCGCCGAGGAAACCGTCGTCGCCGACCTCACCGTCCACGCGGGCGACGCGCTCGATTTTGTGGTGGACTGCCTCGCGGGACCGGCCTTCGACAGTTTCACCTGGGCGCCCTCCATCCGGCTTCAACCCACAGGCGATTCGGTCGCGCGCACCGAATGGGCCGCCGAGCGCGACTTTGCCCGACCGGACCGGACCCAGCCGCCGCTGACGCCGCTGGAGCAGCTCGCCCAAGTGCTGCTGCTTTCGAACGAATTCGCTTTCGTGGATTGAGCGGCGGCCCACGCACCCCGCCGTGCCCCAGCCATTTGGCGGACCCGGCCGGCCGCTTTCTGCCCATCCCGGTCAGAGCAGTGGAAAGAGGCTCTCGCCGTGGGCCAATGGCGCTTTTGGCGGGGAATCGCCAACGCCGACCGGCTGGTCAGGCCAGACGAAACGAACGGTCGTCCCGCGGCCGGAGTCTGATTCCAGACGAATGGTGCCGCCGCGGCTGTCAATGATCCGTTTGACGAGGGCCAGCCCCAAGCCGGTGCCCTGGGTCCCCGCCGCAGCCGGCAGCTTCTGGAAGACTTGAAACAGCTTGTCCTGGTAACGACGCGGAATGCCCGGTCCGTTGTCGGTCACCCAAAACTCCCACGCGGATTCCAAGCGACGGCAACCCACCTCCACCCGACCCGTTTGCTGCGGAAGGTGTCGCACCGCGTTGTCGAGCAGGTTTTGAAACACTTGATACACGTACTCGGGAGTCCCGCGAACGACCGGAGCCGGGTCCGGAACAATCCACTTCACCGTCGGCGGTGGCACCAGGACCTCCCGAATCCCCTGCAGCACCGTGGCCAGCGGCACATCCGTTTCGATGACCCGCTCGCGCCCGATGCGGGTGTAGGCCAGCATCCCTTCGACAAAGTCATTCAAAAACCGAACGCGGTCCTGAAGCATCTCGCACAACCGCGCGCCGTCGGGTCCTAGCGCGACGGAGTGGTCCTTGACGAGCCACTCGGTAATCCGATGAATGCCGCGCAAGGGGGCTTTCACGTCGTGGGTCACCGCGTAGGCAAACTCGCTGAGCTCCCGATTGATCGCGCGCAATTCACGCGTTCGGGCCGCTACGGTCGCCTCGAGATTCTGCCGCGCTCCTTCGAGGCAGCGACTGGCCTCCCAGGCGTCGGTGATGTCTTCGGTCACGCCAAGCCAGGACCGCGGCCGCCCTTCAGCGCCACCAACCGTTGCCAGGCGGGTTCGGTACCGGCGGGGGTGATCGCTGGGCCCGCGGGAACGGAACTCGCAAACGAGGTCGCGACCTTGCAACCGGGATCGCTGCCACTGGGCGACCACGCCGGGGCGGTCATCAGGATGAACCATCTGCCACCACACACCCCGTGGTTCCCCGACGTGCCCCATGCCCGCGAAACGCCGCCAGCGCTCGTTGGCGTAGGTCAACCGACCGTCGAGATCCACCCGGAAGACCCCCACCGGGGCGTGCGTGGTCACCGCCCGGAGCAGCTCCGCCTGCTCGCGCCAGTGGGCTTCATCCCGGCGGGGCGCGGTCATGTCCCGCAGGACAACGTGCAGTCGGACCGCCTGACCGTCCTGGCGCTCCACCGCAACCGCTCCCTCGGTGGGCAACTCGCGACCGTCACGGGTCCTCAAACGCAATCGGGTCAGCCACACCGTCGTGCGGGTAGTCGGTTCCCGCAGCCAGGCTTGACACACCGCGTGGTCAGCCCGGTCGGTCACGTCGAAGATCGTCAAGCCGCCCAGCTCTGCCTCGTGCCATCCCAGGGCTTCGCGCCAGTCTCGATTCGCACCGAGAATCCGGCCGTCGGGACTAACGAGCATTTCAAGGTTGGCAGTCGCGTCAGTCGGACCCGCGGGGACCGGGGTAGCTGGCCCCGGCGTAACTCCGGGCAGGTCGGGGGGCGCGCCGGGAAGCGTCATGACGGCGCCCCGGAACAGCCAGGGGCGGGACAGTTGGACGGTCCTGCACAAGCGTGCCGAAATCGTGGCACCGCGAATCGGAATGCCAACCGCCGGGTTCCGCCCAGTTTGCGCTGACGGGGCGAATACGAGAACGGTCGCGGGATGGATTGGGGGGCCGGGCTAGAATTTCCAACCAGTGGTGACGATGACGGCATGGCTCAGAAAATCGTACTTCCCGTCCGCAGTCTGCCCGGCAGCGGACGTCGCGCTGCCTGCAACCGTTCGGGTCGGTCCATAGCCGAACTGATAGGCGAGCCCAAGGCGGAGATGATCGTACTCGACACCAAGCCCCGCGGTAATGAAGTGGCGATCCAAATCGTACACCAGCGGCGAGTAGGATGCATCCGGCACGGAGTTCTCGTTGAAAATGTAGCCCAGGCTGACCCACCACCCCTTTTCGAGATACCGCGTCGCCCCAAATTCGTAATACCAGCTTGGTTCCCAGTTCAGGACCAAGCCGGTATCGGGAAGCGGGGCCTGTTTGACGGTCACCGTGTTCAGCCGGCTCCAGTCCGTGTAATCGGCGTTGACCTCGAAATTCCATCTTGGCGTGGGCCGGTACGACACACCGAAGACGAGGTTGAACGGGAGTGGCAACCGGGCGGTGGCGTCCTGGGTCATGGCCACCGGTCCGGGCAAAAACGGGGGAACGGGCGAATGGACAATCAGTGCGGATTCACCCTCGAGGTCCATCGTGGTGGCACTTCGATACGCAAGACCCACGGTGAACTGTTCGTTGACCCTCCACAGCCCGCCGAGATTGAACCCCACGTCCAGGTCTTCGCCCCGGAGGTTGAAGTAGTCGTTGCCGGGTATCGGGGTCAGCCCTTGGGTCACGTCCAATTCCGCATAATTGATCGTGGCGCCGGCAGCCACAAAGAAACGGGGCGTGACGCGCCATGCCGCTACCGGATTGAGGGTGAAATAGGTCAGTCTTCCCTCCAACGCGACCGTGCGGAACCCCGTGGTCTCGGGCCACTCGGAACTCAGGCCGTAAGGTGAATAGGCTCCCAAGCCGAAGCTGAAGGGCAAGGACTCGGCACCATACACGTAAAACACCTGCGGAATCGCGTGCAGGTCTTTGGAGTTGTCAAACTGAGCGCCGGTCGGCGACTCGAAGCGGCTCTGAATATTCAACCCATACGCGCCACCGGATAGCTGATGCCCCCGCAGTTGGCCAATGCCGGCGGGGTTGTAGTAAATGGCAGAGGGATTGTCGGCCGTGGCCGCAAAGGCTTCGCCGCGGGCGGAACCGAACGCATCGTGCGAGGAAATCCGGAAACCGCCGGCCATCACCGGGCACCCACAGAAGAGCGTGCTCGCTGCCATCAGTCCGGACGCCAGATGCAAACGTGTTGTCTCCATACGATGTCCCCGGGCGCCGACCGCTTGGGCGGTCACCACCCGGGAAAAGGGGACGCGCTCAATCCTCGTGTGTCAATTGCCTAATCCAGCCGATACCGGCGCCAATCTTCGCTGCTGCCGGCCGGGGGGGCTTTGAGCCTGACCGAGCCCCGCGACGGCGTGGATGCCCAGTTCGTCGTTGCACCGCGGACCCAAACTGTGTTTCCTCGGTTCGAGAATCAGGTGTTCGCATGATCGGGCGCCGCAGACAGAGACCCCGCCGGACAGCCATCCCGGGGACAACTTGCGGCGGCACTGGATCATGGAGAGTCGCGAGCCAGATGGGGAGGCGGGGATGCAGAGGTAGCGCTGGGGTTGGCAGTTAGGGGTTTGGCTGGTATGAGCACCATTCGAACAGAACACACGGAGGCCCGGAATCGGGACGTCCTCCTGACGTGCCGAAACAGCCAGGGGTTGGGCATTCGCAGCACCCCCGTGCGGCTGACCCGCTTCGATGTCGTCTTCGAAGTGTACAATCCGTTCAGCATCCTCCAGTTGTCGGAGGTCTTGAACGACTTCCGCATCACCATCGGCGAGCGCCTGGTGTATTCCGGCCGGGCGACGGTAAGTAACCTGGTGAACGCCGGCATCATGTTGCTGTGCGAGGCCACGCTGAACGACGCGTGGCTGGATGTGGACCTCTTTTCCCCGGTCAGCCAGCGGGAGCGACTGGCCGGAGAGCTGGAAGCGTTTCTGCACGAAGCCAACAAGGCGCGCCTCATCGAGCCGGAGTTCAAGGTGGTGGTGGCAGACATGCAGACCTGGCTCGCCGACCTGCGCCGGTGGCTGGAGCAATTGGAGCTGGGCATCCGTTCGATCCCGGATGGCGACCGCGCGACCCATGAGCGGCAGGTCATCGAGGAGTTGCAACAGCCGGTGGTCGGCGAAACCACGGAGTTGTTCACGCGCTTCGAGCGGATTGCCAACAACCTGCCGACCGAGGCCCTGCCGATGCACCGCACCTACATGCGGCGTCAGTTGCACCCCCTCGTGCTGTGCGCTCCCTTCCCCTATCGCACGTACCACAAGCCGCTCGGCTACGCGGGCGATTACGAGATGGTCAACATGATCCTGGGCGACCCGCTTCAAGGCGGCTCGCTCTTCGCCAAGACGGTGAACCTGTGGTTCCTCAACCAGGCACCGTCCCTCGCACACCGCAACCGGATCACTTACCTGCTCGAGAACCTCGTCGCCGAAACCCGGCGGGTGGCCGCCCAGGGCCGCCGGGCGCGGATTCTCAACCTGGGTTGCGGCCCCGCCGGCGAGGTGCAGCGATTCCTGCGCGACCATGAGGTGTCCAGCGAAGCGGACTTCCTGTTGTGGGACTTCAACCCGGAGACGCTTGACTACGCCCGGACCCAGCTCGAAGGCGCGCGGGCACGGCACGGCCGGCGAACAGACCTCCGGTTTGAACAAAAGTCCGTTCACCAACTGCTGCGCGACGCCGGCCGGCCGATGCCGGACATGCCCCGCTACGACTTGGTGTACTGCGCCGGCCTGTTTGATTACCTCTCGGACCGGATTTGCCAGCGCCTGGTGAACATCCTCTACGGTTTCGTGGCGCCCGGCGGGCTGTTGATCGCCACCAACGTGGACCCGTCCAACCCGATGCGGCACGGGATGGAATTCCTGCTGGAATGGCACCTGATCTATCGGAATCAGGCCCAGTTGAAGCAGCTTCACCCCACCGGCGTGGCGTCCGCGTGCATCGCCACTAAATCGGATGACACCGGAGTCAACATCTACCTCGAGGTTCGCAAGCCCGCCGGAGGGTGACGCGGTGGCTCCGACCGCAGAGGCAGCCACCCCCGCGAGCCAAGGCCGGCCGGCGGCGGTGCACAGCGACCCCGAGTTTCAGGCGGCCTTGGCGGAGGACGTTCTGGCGCGGCGGTTGCGGTCCGGGAAACTCGCTTCCGTCATGGTGGCCGTGCTCATGCCGGCCGGCTCGCTGGCGGACCTGTTCGTGTACCCCGAACAGGTCGGGAACTTCCTCGTGCTCCGGCTGATTTGCTCCGCGCTCGCGCTGGGCCTCTGGTGGCTTCACACCACCGAATGGGCGCGCCGCAACATTCGCTGGCTGGGAATGCCGATCGCACTGCTGCCGGCGGTGTTTCTGGCCGTGATCATCGCGCAGGTCGAGGGATTCAACTCGCCCTACTATGCCGCGTTCAACCTCGTACTCCTGGGCGTGAACGCGCTGGTCCAGTGGAATCCCGGGGAATCAGTGATCGCCACGCTGCTAATTCTTCTGCTGTACGCCCTCGCCGGAAGCGTCAGCCGCGTTCCGATGGAACCGGGAACCGTTTTTAACAACCTGTATTTTCTGGCGGTCACCGGCCTGATCGTCGTTGTCGGGAACTGGGCCCTCAACCAGTTGCGCCTCCGCGAGTTCACCCTCCGCTACCAACTGTCCCGCAGTCAGCGCCTCCTCGAACGCAACTACGAACAACTGCGGGCGCTGGACGAGATGAAGGGGCGGTTCTTCGCCAACATCAGCCATGAGTTGCGAACCCCCCTCACGCTGCTGCTCGCCCCGCTGGAAACCCTGCTCGCTGCGCCGCTGGTGAGCGACCCCCAGGTTCGCGAGTCGCTCGAGACGATGCGGGCCAATGGCTTGCGACTGCTCAAGCTGATCAACGATCTGCTCGATCTGGTCCGGCTGGATGCCCGCAAACTCGCGCTCCGCCGCTCGGCCGTACCTGCCGCCAGCTTCCTCCGCAGTTTGGTTCGCTCGCTGGACAAGTTTGCCGTGGATCGCGGCCTGCACCTGAACTGCGACCTGGACGAGAGGGTCGGCGCGTTTTGGGGAGACCCGGACAAGCTGGAAAAAGTCTTTCTCAACCTGCTGTTCAACAGCCTGAAGTTCACCCCGGCCGGGGGCAAGATTCAGGTGACCGGGCGGCGGGAAGGCAACGACATCGTGGTGGACGTGAAGGACACCGGAGTCGGCATCGCGCCCGAAGACCTGCCTCACCTCGGGGGACGGTTCTGGCAGGCTGACACCTCTGCCCGCCGCAAGTACCAGGGCGCCGGCCTCGGTTTGGCCCTCGTCTGGGAGCTGGTGGAGGCCCACGGTGGCCATGTCAACGTGGCGAGCGAACTGGGCCGGGGCACGACTATGACCGTCCGCCTGCCCGCCGCCACCGAGTCGCAAACCGACGGCTCCCCTGCACCACCGGAGTCATCCCGTTTGGAGTCTGACCGGCCGGCGCCGGATACCGCCGGCACCGGCGACGGGTCGTGGCTCAACTCGCTCTACCGCCGGGCGGAATTGTACTCCAGCGTCGGCAAGCTGCGGGAGACGCTGCGCCCCTGGACTCCCGGGCGAGGCGCCCAGCGCATTCGGCTGCTCATCGCCGATGACGAGCCTGACATGCTTCGCTTTTTGAAAAGCCAATTGGCGGACGACTACGACGTGTTTGAGGCGGTGGACGGCGCGCAGGCGGCGGCCCTCGCGGCGCAGCTTCTGCCTGACGCGATCGTTTGCGACATGATGCTGCCGGAAAAGGACGGACTGGAGGTGTGCCGCCAACTGCGCGCCAGAACGTCCACGCAAAACCTCCCGTTCCTGATGCTCACCGCGCGGGCGGACGAGGAAACCAAGCTCGCCGCGCTCGCGGCGGGCGCCACCGACTTCCTGGCCAAGCCCTTCTCGATGTCGGAGCTGCGCCTGCGTCTCAAAAACATGGTGGACACCCACCGCCTGCAGAAGGAACTGGCCGTGCAGAACCACCGGCTCAAGGCCGCGTTGGACGAACTCCAGGAGACTGAACTCCAGTTGGTCCAGATGGAGAAAATGGTGTCGCTCGGCCGGATGAGCGCCGGGTTGATCCACGAAATCAACAACCCGCTCAACTTCGCCCGCACCGGTGTGTTCGTGCTGGGACGCCACGCGCGGCACCTGCCGGCGGCGGAGCGCGCCGAGTTCGAGGACACGCTGAAAGACATCGAGGAAGGCGTGAACCGGGTGGCGGGCATCATCTCGGACTTGCGCTCTTTCACCCACCCACAAGGCGGTGAACTGGAGCAAGTTGACGTGTCGCAGGTGGTCGCATCGGCCCTGCGGTTCCTCGCGGCCGAGTGGAAGGACAAGGTGGAGGTCACCGTGGAAGTGCCGGCGGACTTCCGGGTGCCCGGGATCGCCGGACGGCTGACGCAGGTGTTCGTGAACCTGCTCCAAAATTCCCTCGACGCCCTCAAGACCAAGCCCTTCGCCGATGGCGGGTCCCGCATTCGCGTGACGGCTCGCGAGGAGGGTGGCCGGCGGATTGTGCGCGTCTGGGACAACGGGCCCGGCGTGCCGGCGGGCGACGAGGCGAAGATCTTTGATCCGTTCTTCACGACCAAGGAGGTTGGCAAAGGAACCGGCCTCGGCTTGAGCATCGTCCACCGGATTCTCCGGGACTCAGGCGCACGGATCTGGGTCGCCTCGGAACCCGGCTGCTACTGCGAATTCACGCTGGATTTCCCGGCTTCCCTTGAAGACCTTCCCCTCACTGACACACCGGACTAATCACTTTCCACCATGAACGAACTCTACGATTACAAGCGTTTCGCCATCCTCTACGTGGACGACGAGGAGCGGTCGCTCAAGCAGTTCTCCCGGGCCTTCAGTGAAACATTCCGGGTGTTCACCGCCCCCAACGCCGCCGAGGGGTACAAACTGCTGGAGGATCACCAGGATGAAATTGCCGTCGTAATGAGCGACCAACGGATGCCCGGGGAGCAGGGCGTTCAGTTCCTCGAACGCGCGCGGCGGCTCCGGCCTCAGATCATCCGCATCCTGGCCACCGCCTACGCCGACCTGGACGCCGCAATCGCCGCCGTGAACAGCGGCGCCATCTACAAGTATGTCAGCAAGCCTTGGGACCTTCCCACGCTGGAAATGACGCTCAAGCGCGGCTTGGAGTTCTTTGCGGTCCAGCTCGAGCGCGACCTGTTGCTGCGCGAAAAGCTGTCGGTCCTGCACCGGCTGGTGGTGACCGACCGCGTCTTGAGCCTCGGCGTGCTTGGCGCCGGGTTGGGGCATCAACTGCGCAACGCGGTCGCCTCGGTCCGCGATTTCCTCGAACTCGTCCCTGACGGCCTCCACCGCGAGGATGTTGACCTCAATCAGCTTCGGAATCCGGACTTCTGGCAGGACTTCCACCGCAACGTCCAGGCCAGGTTCAAGACCGTGGTCGGCCTGCTGGACAGTCTGGTGATCCCCGTTCCGCCTCCGTACGCGTTCAATCAAGAGGTGTCGCTACAGAGGGCGATTGACCGGGCAGCGGCCAATCTCGCCGTCGAACTCCGCGCGAGGAAGATCGAGGTGGTCAACGCTGTGGCCGGCGATCTCCCGATGTTGAAGGTGGACGGGGGCCGGTTCGAAAAGCTGTTTCCGCTCATCCTGCGATACGAATTGCTGAGCCTGTCGCCCGGTTCGTTGGTTCGTTTTGAAGCCACGGCTCCCCCCCCTGGTGGGGCCGGCCCGGCGGCCATCGAGCTGTTCGTCACTGACACGGGTAGCCGGCTCGCGGCCGAGGCCGCCATCGCCCTGCTCGATCCCTTCCAAATGCGCCGGTCGGAGGCGGGCGAACTGGGCACGCATCTGCTGGCCGTGTACCTGATCGTCCACCATCACAGCGGCACCATCTCCGTGGGCCAGAGTGACACCGGGGGACTCGCCATGAAGATCCGACTGCCGACCGAGCCCAAACCGCCCACTCCCGCTGATGAAGAGGCCGAATTCCTCTCGCGGGCCATGACCAGCGAGCGACTCTGGGAGAGTCTTCTCGACCACGCCTCGCCTGGCTGAGCGCGTGGCGCCGGCCGGGTCCCCGGTCCACGCTCACCGTTCCGTGGCCCGTTATTGAGCCGCGGGCGGCGGCGGCGGTTTTTCGCTCATGGACCAGAAGCGAATCAAGTTCCGCATCATCTCGGTGAATTCCTGCGCCGCCGTCGGTTTGACCAGGTAGGCTGCAATCCCCAGATCGTACATCCGCGTCACATCCGCTTCGTCCCGGGACGTCGTCAACACCACCGCGGGCGCCGGCCGCAACGTGGGATCCCGGCGCAACTCGGCCAGAAACTCGCGGCCATCCATCCCCGGCATCTTGATGTCGAGCAGAATCAGGGACGGACGAGGGTTTCCGGGATCCCGCAAGAAGGCCAGCGCCTCTTCGCCCGAACGGGCCACCTTGAGCGCGGATTCGATGGCCAATTCCTGGAAACTCCGCTTCACGCTCAGGATGTCCACCTCATCGTCCTCGACGAGCAACACCGGGCGCGCCGCGCCGGCAAACCGCTCACGCTCCGAATCCGGCGTCCAGTGCTCGAGCCACCGCATCGCGTACCGCATGAGGTGGTGCGTTCCCTGAATCCCCAGCTTGCGCCGGATGTTGGCCCGATGCACGTCCACCGTCCGGGGGCTGAGCTTGAGCTGTTCCGCCACTTCCTTCGCCTCCATGCCCAGTCCGGTGAGCCGGAGGATCTCCAGTTCCCGCTGCGAAAGCAGGGCGGTCGGATCCGCCGGCGGCTCGTGGGTCCCGGGGTGGTGACGCCGCCGCAGGATTCGCCCGAGCAAGTGGACGCTCACCGCCGGATCCCCCGCGGCCGCGCGCTGGATCGCGTGAATCAACTCCTCTACCGGCGCGCTGCGCGGTACAAACCCCGCCGCGCCGGCCGACAGCAGGCGCTCCACCGCGCCGGTACTTTCTTCCTGGCCCAGCACCAGCACCGCCGGGGGCGAGGGACGGCGCCGCAGTTCCTCCAGCAGCACGTGCCCGACCATCTTCAGCAGTTCTTCCCCGAGGATAATCACCTCCGGGCGATGCTCGTCGGTCAGCTTAACCACCGCCGCCGGGGATTCGGCCTCCGCCAACACGCGGACGCCGGTCGCGCGGTGCAAAACCGTGCGCAACCCCACGCGCTCGATCGGGTTGGCCTCAGCAATCAAGATGGTAATAGGCATGGCGACGTCGTCTGAAACCGACACGCTGCCGGTTTGCCCCACGGCTGGCAAGCGGACGCTGCGTCCCAAAATCGGCGGATAAGCGATTCTCGAGACGGCACGCGGCCCAGCGCACGCTGCGCCGGAGCGTTGTCGCGTTCCAGCCAAGCCGTAGATTGGCACGCGACTTGAGTTCTTCGGTGGATAAGCTCGGGTAGCAGGTTCTTTGGTTCTTACCCGCTGACTTGGAGGCTGCTCCAGGCTTTGGCGAAACAAGAGACCGCCCCTCGCTCCACCCCGTTCCGCCGGCCACGTCCGAGCCTTCCCCCCCCTCCTCCTCCTCCGCGCTGACGGTCCCCATGTCGCCCACCGCTACCTACTGCGCCCACGGGATCAAGCCCGGCGCCCGCCATTTTAGCCGCAGCCGCGAGGCCGTCCGCCAAGAGTTCTGCCACCACCGAGCCCCCCGGGGCGTTGGGGTTGCGCAGTCAGCCCCGCGCCCAAAATGCTGTCCGTCGCAAAACCGCCCCAGCCCTTGAAACCAAGATTGTCACCTTGCGCCCATGAACCTCCCGACTTGGGTTCCTGCCGGCTCGCCGCCGTCGTCCCACCCCAGCCCAGCTTGGCTCCGGCGATGCCGCCGCCTAGAGGGTGATGACTTGGTCCGGTGGGTTTCCACCGAGGGCGGCATAGAGCTGCGGGAAGCAGCCGCAGACCACGCCCTCAACCATTCCCCTGGCCTTCACACTGCCGGTGCCGCACATGTCAAAGGTGCCTTCGGCCAGGTTGCGCCGCACCGCGCACTGGTCGCAGGCCATGA
>CALJWR010000076.1 GCA_937976685.1 uncultured Verrucomicrobiae bacterium | reverse complement strand
GATCCGGCCCGCCTGGCGGACGGCACGGCTTTCGCGACGCGGACCTTGCCCGAACGGTTGTGCGCTCGCCGCCGCGCGGGCGTCTGCGAGCGAACTCCAACCGCGAGTCCCCGCCGCCCGAGCCGGGGCTCAGATGTGGCGCGAGTCGTTTTCGTCTTTGCGGGCATAGCCGGTTTCCTGGCGCTGGAAGTTCACCTGGTTCTTCTTCACGTAAGCCTGAAAGACGTCGTCGGCGCTCATGCCCAGGACCTGGGCGAGGCTGATCAGGAAGTGGAAGAGGTCCACCACTTCGACCCGGGCGTTTTGTTCGTCGAATCGCTGGTATTTGGCCCACCATTTCCAGGGCACGCTGTCCGTGAGTTCCGCGATCTCCTGGGTCATGGCCCGACAATAGTTGAGCACCCATTTGGTCTTCTCCGCTTCATCCATGCCGGCGGTGCGGACGCCGATGCGTTCGTTCAACGCCTGCTGCATCCGGAACAACTCGCGCAACTGGTCAAGTTCAGCCATGCGGCGAAGATTTCGGGAGGGCGGGGCTGGCGCAAGCCCCAAGTGCCGGCGCGGCGTTTTGCCATCGCGGGGCTTGCCCCGGCGCGGGGTCCTTTCCTAGCTTGGGCTGGTGATCATTGCGCCGTCATTGCTGGCTGCGGACTACGCCCGGCTCGCGCACGAGGTCCGGCGGGTGGCGAAGGCCGGGGCCGACTGGCTTCACGTGGACATCATGGACGGGCATTTCGTGCCCAACCTGACCTTCGGTCCCGGCATCGTGGCAGCGGTGCGAAAGGTGACGCGCCTGCCGCTGGACGTTCACCTGATGTGCTCGCGCCCTGAGATCCTGCTGGAGCCCTTCGCGCGGGCCGGTGCTTCCGTGATCACGGTGCATGTCGAGCTGGCAGACCGCGTGGAGCCGCTGCTCTGGAAGCTGCGCGCGCTCGGCACCAAGGTGGGTTTGGCGGTGAATCCGCCGACCCCCATCACCCATGCGCGGCGGTTCCTGCCCCAGATTGACCTGCTGCTGGTGATGACGGTGAACCCTGGTTTCGGCGGCCAGTCCTTCATCCACGAGACGGTGCCGAAGATCCAGCAGGCGGCAGCTTGGCGGCGCGCGGAGCAACTCGATTTCCGCCTCGAGGTGGACGGCGGCATCACCTTCGAGACAGTCGGGGAATGCGCGCGGGCCGGGGCCGATACGTTCGTCAGCGGCACCGGGTTGTTCGGGCAGCGAAGCCTGCGCGCCGCCGTCACCAAGCTGCGCCGTCTGGCCGCCAAGTCTGCCGAAGCCGGGGCGCGCCCGGCCGCTCCGATCCCGCTGGCCGGCTGAGGCGCGCCGGTTGTGACGGGCCGCGCCTGATCTTGGGCAACCATGAGGAGAAACGAACCCATTTGCTTTGGCACCGATGGGTGGCGGGGGGTGATCGCGGAGAGTTTTACGTTCAACAACGTCGCCCGGGTGACCCAGGCGACCGCCGGCCACTGGCTGAATGCATGCCGCGTGCATGACCGGCGACTGGCCATGGTCAGCTACGATCGGCGATTCCTGTCCGAACGTTTCGCCGAACTCGTGACCGAGGTGCTGGCGGGCAATGGCTTCGAGGTGTGGCTGACGCGGGAACCGAACCCCACCCCGGCGCTCTCCTACGCGGTCGCGGCCTCGGGTGCGTGCGGCGGGATCATGATCACCGCCAGCCACAATCCGGCCGGGTTTAACGGGTTCAAGGTGAAAGACCATCTGGGCGCTCCGGCCGATGACGAGACAGGTCGCGCGATCGAGGGGCGGCTGGACTCGCAGCCTGTGCGCCGGTTGCCGCTGCTCGAGGCCCGGCGGGCCGGCTTGATTCGTCTCGTGGATTTGCGGCCCGCGCATTACCGCGCGATTCGACGGCTGGTGGATTTTCCCCTGATTGCCGGGGCGGGGCTGCGCGTGGCCCATGACGCCATGTTCGGCAACGGGGCCGGCGCGTTTGCTTCGCTCCTGGGCGGAACACGTTGCCAGGTGACCGGGTTGCGGCAGGAGCGTGACCCGCTGTTCGGCGGCATCCGGCCGGAGCCGATCGCCGAGAACTACGCGGCGACCCGCACCTGGCTTCGAAGTCATCCGCAGGACCTTTGCCTCGTGACCGACGGCGATGCGGATCGGCTGGGGGCTCTGGACGGACTCGGCCGGCCGGTGACGGGGAATCAGTTGATCGCCTTGCTGGCACTTCATCTCACCCGGCACCGCCGCGAACGGGGCCGCCTGGTCAAGACGGTCAACACGACCACGTGGATGGATCGAATCGCCGCCGCGGCCGGTCTGCCGCTCACCGAGACGGCGATTGGTTTCAAGCACCTTGCGACCGAGATGCTGAAGGGTGATGTGCTGCTGGCGGGCGAGGAGACCGGCAGCATTGGCTTGGGCCATCACCTTCCCGAGCGCGACGGCCTGGCCGCCGGGTTGGTGTTGCTCGAATTGCTGGCCGAATCGGGCCGGCCGCTGGCGGGCTGGTTGCGGTCACTCGCAAAGGAGTTTGGCCCGCTCCACTACGAACGAATCCGGCTCGCCAGCCCCCCGGAGCGCAACGCCGACTTGATCGCCCGCTGCCGACGGGATCCTCCGGCGAGGCTGCTGCGCTCGCCCGTGGAGTCGGTGAATTCGCTCGACGGCGTGAAGTTCACGGCCCGGGACGGGTCATGGCTGATGCTGCGTGGATCGGGCACCGAACCGGTGCTCCGCCTTTACGCGGAGACGGCCGCCCCGCAACTCACGCGACGCCTGCTGGCGCAGGGACGACGACTCGTGGCCGCGGACGATTGAGCTGGGAGGCTATTGGAGCTTGAACGGCAGCGCTTGCACGCGCGCGGCCACTTCGCCACCGATCCGGCCGGTGCGCTGGTCCGCGATGTTTTCGCCCAACCGCACCGTACGGGCAGGTTGGACCGAACTCAGGAGCAGGCAATAGGTGTTGTTCACCATGATCCCCAGCAGGTCGCCCTGCATTGTGAACACCAGATCGCCGCGCGTAGGCGAGAATTTCCCGAAAATCCGGCCGACCGGTCGTGTCTGCATCCGCACATACTGCGGCAGGGCCGGGTCGAGGCGGAACTCGACCTCGCCGTAGTAGCCTTCCTTGGCACCGACCAGCACGGCTTCCTGAAACTTCGCGGGTTCGGCCGTGAGGTTGTAAATCCGGGTGCCGATAGTATTGACTGCCGCCTCGGGAATCGGGAGCACGGCGATGCGGATGTCAGACCGCAGGAGCCAAAGCTGGGAAAGCGGCAGGCGGGTGTTGCCTCGCCGCAACGTGGCGGTCAGGGAATGCCAGTCCGGGCCGCCGCCCACCTCGGGCAGCGGCGTGGCAGCGATGTGGCTGAGGGCGAACACGCTGTCGCCGCTTCGGAACAGAATGGTTTGGTCCACCTCGTCCTTTTTGCCGCCGAGCCCGAGGAGGGCCGGGCGTTGAGCGGAGAACGCAATCTGCACCCGGTTGCTGATGTAATCTCCGTAGATGGCGTTGGGGGCGAGCGTGCGTTGCGCCTGCACTTCGCGGGCGATTTCGCGGGTGCCCTCGGCCAGGGTTGCCGCGGTCTCCTGCAAGCGGCTTTTCTCCGAGGCGAGCGATTCCACCTGTGTGCGAGTGACCGCCAGTTGCTCGCGCACCACGGCGGCTTCGGTGCGAGCCGTGCCCGCCTCAACGGCGAGGCGTTCCTTGGCGGCGGCGGCTTCGCGATTGGCGCGGTCCAGCGCGGCGATCTGTTCCTGCATGCGGCGGGCTTCGTCACGGCGGCTGATCAGCTCGCCCTCCATCGCCTGGACCTTGGCTTGGGAGACGTTGGCCTCGTTGCGCCAGCGATCCAGTTGCGCCTGAAGTTCCGCCGCCGCTTCGCGCGCCTGGCTCTCGCGCGACTGCAGGGCGGCGAGCGCCTGTTGGGTCTGTTCCTGCTGCGCCTGCAGCCGGGCCCGT
>CALJWR010000075.1 GCA_937976685.1 uncultured Verrucomicrobiae bacterium | reverse complement strand
CCGTTGCTCCGGTCAGCTTGCCGGCAACGAGCTGATCGAAGCGGGCCAGCAAGGAGTCAGACTCCTCCTGCACCGCCGGCCGAATGACCGCCGCGATTTCATCCACCTGCCGGGCGATGCGCTCGGGGTTGAAGATGCTCTGAGCGAACTCTTCGAGCCGGGCGAGGTAGAGCTTTTTGAACGCCTCCACCGTGAACGTCCGCTCCAGAAAATGGTTCTCGCCCTGCCACGGCCGATGGATGCTCAACTGGTCGCGCTGGTCCTGGCTGGCCCGGTTGAATTGCCCCCACGACCGGTCTTGATCCCACGGAATGAACGTGAAAAGTCCGCTCTTCGGATGGCGATGCAGGTAAAGGTTCTGGCCCGGGCCCAGGATCCCATCCAGATCCGATAGATACACCATCACCGCCATGAATCGCGCGAACTCGGGCAGGTCAATGAACTGCCCGATGCGCGCGGCAAAAGCGGCGTCGTCCGCGTGCGTCACCAGGCGGGACAGTTCCATCACGGCGGCCTTGTGCTCGTCATGCACGCTGCCTTTCGGATCATAGATCTGGTTGTAAGCGGCCCAATCCGCACCGAGGTCCGTGAAGAGGGAAGGGGTTACCGGTTTGAAGATGGCGCCGTGCCGGGTTCCGAAATGTCGCTCCGCAAAGGTCTTGTCCACCGCCTCGCTGAGCGAATACAGGCCGAAGAACCGGCGTTCATGGAGGCCCGGCACGGTCACGAACACCCGGGCGTACGCCGTGCGCGGAGCGGGCACGCCCGCGTCCCGATAGAGCCGGTACGCCAGCACTTCATTCATCAGACTGGCATCGGTGACGTTGTTTTGCAGGTTGAGTTCCTTGACCCCGGCCAGGCTCTGGCCTCGGACGAATTTGTCGGTCTCGATTTTCAGCGGGCGTTTGAGCGAATTGCGCGATTCGAGGAAGGTCCCGTTGCCTTTGTACCGCACGCCCACGTCCTTCACGAGGCGCCCCTCGAATTCGAGGTCCGCGCGCACGTAGTCGAATTCGATCCCGAACGCGCTGGCGATGCCGTTGCGCTTTCCCTCCGCGCCCAGAAGCATTCCGGACACGCCGCTTCCGGCCGGGTTGCGAATCGCTTCCAACCCGGCACGAATCCGGCCCTCGTCCAGCCGCCCGGTTGGGGTTCCACCCCACGCGGCAAACCAGTTGGTGGCCAATTGAACGAATTCCTCGGCGGTGATTCTTCCGTCCCGGTTGCGATCGGCCTGGCTCATCAGCACCGGAGCCAGCGCTCGATCTTCGCGACGGTTGCCGGGTCCGCCGAACCGGCCGCCCGGCCCTCCGCCTCCTCTGGGCTCCATCGCCTCCCACTGGTCGGGCGTGAATTTCAAATGGAGGGTCCAGACGTTGGTCAGGCGGTAGAGTTGTTCGGAGTCCAGGGGCGAACCGGCGGCGGCCGCCCGACTGGCCTGTTGCAAGACGGCGGCTCCGACCAACAACGCTGCCAGCAAGATTGTGCCGGCGCCCAGGCGCAACACCGCGCGCCAGCCGGGATCGGTGTTCGGGGAAATGCCATTCATACGTTCAGTCATCAGTTCAGGGGCATCGCTTCACGGTTTATCAGTTCAAGCAGTTGAGTCTCCATCCTGGGTCGGCCAACGCGGCCAGAGTCGCCAGACCTGGACCACTTTGCCCACGATCTGTTGCCTTGAAACGACCGCGTGAATGGACGTCGGGAGGTCGCGGTTGTCGCCGAGCAGCGCGTAGCGGTCCGCCAGCAGCCGGCCGGGGCGCAAGGTCAGCCGGCCCGGCTCCAACGGATAAAACTCGGCGTAGGCCAGTCGGTCCACAAACAGCTCGCCCAGGCGCAGTTCCAATTCCTCGCCGGGCAGACCGACCACGCGCTTGACCAGCAGGTCACGACCGGCGCGCGCCACGACCAGGTCGCCCCGCCGCGGTTCAGCGGCACGGTAAGCCAGCTTGTCCACGAGCAGCAGGTCCCCCGGTTGGAGATTGGGTTGCATGCTGTCGCCTTTCACCAGACACAGGTCGAACCGGGCCCGCGCCCCGGCCAGCGCAAGGATCAACGTCGCCAGGAGCAACCATCCGCCCCCGCGCATCTCGAGGCGCGCCACACGGATGGCGGTGATGGGGGCCGCCGATCGGACCGCTTCAAAACGGCGATGCCAAAGCGTTGCGTTCATGGGGTGAAGCATTGGTCAACTCATCACGGCCCGCCACCGCGAGGCGGCTGCCAGTGGGTAGCTCAGGGGCGAACCCGGCGGGAATGTCTGCCACGTGCCGCAGGGCAGCTTGGACCTCTACCTGTCGGCCGATGGTTTGAGCCAGCCGCATCGCCTCCTCCGCCCAGTCTCTCACAATTCGATGCGTGGGGTGGCGGTACGCGAGACCCAGATACACGTTGATCCAGCGGTCGTGCAGGCGCTCGCGTTTGAGCGCGCTGAGGAGCGTCGGTACGAGTTCGGCTTCGGGAACAAAGCCCTCCAGGTCGGCGATGGCAGCCCCCAACAACTGAATGGCCGCCTGAACCGGGCGCTCGGTGCGAGGCGGCTGCTCCTCGGGGCCGTGCCAGCCGGGCAGAGTCTCGCGCGCGATGAAAACGCGGGCCGCCTCCACGTGACGACTCACGGCTGCCTCAAGCACCGCTCGCGCCTGTGCGATCTCGGAGAACGAGTCTGAAGCGGACCAATATTCCGGCGTGACACTCGCCGCCACCGGCAAACGTGACAGCACCGGCTCACGCAGACTGCCCGCAACATAGCCCGCGCCGGCGGCCACCACCGCCAGCAAGACCCCAAGCGCGACTCGCCGCCGGGCCGAACCTTGGGCGATGCCAGACTTGGTTTGTGCATTCGGATCCCGCATCGCTTCTACAAGCGCAGTCTGCCAGCGGACCCCGCCAGCTTTTCTTTGCGGCGCATGAGTCAGGCGGTTGGTC
>CALJWR010000074.1 GCA_937976685.1 uncultured Verrucomicrobiae bacterium | reverse complement strand
CTCAACATCATCTTCCTGTACCAGATCACGCTGCGCCGGGGATTGTTCGACGTGCTCCGCTGCAGTCTGGCGGGCGTGGCGCCCGATCCCCGGGTTCAGGTGTTGCTGGTGGCTTTCGCCTTCGGCGCGTTGATCGAGGGGATGGCGGGCTTCGGAACGCCGGTGGCGATCACGGCGGCCATTCTCATTCAACTCGGCTTTCGGCCGCTGCACGCCTGCGGGCTGGCGCTCATCGCCAACACTGCACCGGTGGCGTTCGGCTCACTGGGGATTCCCATCACGACCCTGGAACAGGTCGCGGGTCTGGATGCCCGCAAGGTGTCCGCAATGGTTGGCCGGCAACTTCCGTTCTTCTCGCTGCTGATCCCGTTCTGGGTGGTCTGGGCCTTCGCTGGCTGGCGCGGAATGCTGGGGGTGTGGCCGGCGGCCCTGACGGCCGGCGCAAGCTTCGCCGTGCCCCAGTTTCTGGTGTCGAATCTGCACGGGCCGTGGCTGGTGGACATCATCGCCGGCGGCTGCTCAATTGGCGCGCTGGTCATCCTGTTGAAGTTCTGGAGACCCCGCGGGGTCTGGCTGGCGAATCGCCCGCCGCCCCAAGAGGCGGCACGAGCGGCCGAAATATCCGCCAGCTCGCGACCCGACGTGGCGCTGGCCTGGGTGCCGTGGGGGATCCTGACGGCGCTTCTGTTGGTCTGGGGCACGCCGCCATTCAAGGCGGCGCTGGATCGCCTGGCCGCGCCGAGGTTCGCGGTGCCGGGAATTCACCTCGCCGTTCAGCGTATGCCTCCGGTGGCGCCAACCCGGGTGAAGCCCGAGTCCGCGGAGTTCAAGCTCAACTTCCTGTCGGCCACCGGCACGGGAATCCTGCTGGCGGCGATCCTGGCGGCCGCGGTGATTGGCGTGCGACCGCGGGAGTTGCCGCGCCTCTACCTGGCAACCCTCGGCAAGGTTCGCTTCTCGCTGCTGACGATCGCCGCCATGCTCGCGCTGGGCAACGTGACCAAGTACTGCGGCATTGACGCCACGCTGGGCCTGGCCCTGGCCGGGACGGGAGCGTGGTATCCGTTCTTCGGCACGCTGCTCGGCTGGCTGGGCGTCGCCCTGACCGGCTCCGACACGGCGTCGAATGTCCTCTTTGGCAGTCTGCAACGGATCACCGCCGAACAGACCGGCGTCAGCCCGATTCTGATGGGCGCGGCCAACAGCTCGGGCGGCGTGATGGGCAAGATGATTGACGCTCAGAGCATCTTGGTGGCCAGCACGGCCACCCAGTGGTTCGGCCACGAGGGCGCCATCCTGCGCTACGTCTTCTTTCACAGCGTGGCGCTGGCGGGATTGATGGGCCTGCTCGTATTTCTGCGGGCCCGGGTGCCGCCCTTCACCCAAATGGTCGTGCAATCGCCGTAACCCGCATTACCCTCGCAGAGTGTTCGGATATCGTCGCCTTCGTTTTCGTCGCTGGTCTGCGGGCACGCTGCTGGCCCTGGTCCTTGGCGCGGCGGCCTGGTGGTTTTCGCCACTCGAAGCGGTGCTGGCGATTCGCTCGTTGAGCGACCCGGCCAAGCTCGCCACCCTCGGCAAGCGCGGGGCGAACCCGCGGGTGAACAAGCTCGTGTACTGGCTGGAAATGGCGCGGCAGAAGGGTCTGGGGCCCGAGCGGGCGGTTGACCTCGCGCAACTGTTCAATGGCGTCACCGGCGAACCGGCCCGGCTGCGACGCGAAGCCCTGGGGAGGAACCTGACCATTGCCGAGCGCCTCGGCCTGCTGACGCCGGACAACCTCGAACGTCTGCGTCGCGGCAACGCGCCAACCGTCACCCGGGGACCGTATGCGGGCGAAACAACCGAAGTGGATCATATCGTGCCAGTCAGCCTCGCTCCGGAAGTCGGCAACGAACTCGCGAACCTCGAACTGCTGCCCAAGACCGTCAACCGCCGCAAGTCCAACCGCGTCGGCGAACGACAATTGTCGCTCGCCGAAGACCTGCATCGCGCCGGCCTCTTGGGCGGGGAATCCTGGCAGCGCGTGCAACGCGCGGCCGGGCGATGACGGGCAGCTCCGTCAGCCCGCGCCCAAACGGCAGGACGATCAGGAGACTTGGGCGGCGCGCAACGGCTGGACAACTTCTACGCGGTCACGGCTCCGGCGCTGACCCCTACCGTGAAGTCAGGGCGCGCTACGCCGCCGGCTTCCCCATCCCGGCCAACCCGCCCGGCGTGGTCAACGGACCGGCCGGGAATTTCGTGGCGGCGCCGCCGCTGCCTGCCCGACTGGTGCTGGACCCGGCCACCGGGGTGATCAGCGGCACGCCTGACACGGCTACAGCCGGAGCCACCCACCTCATCACCGCCACGCTGCCCGGGGGCGGCCTGGGGTACACGACGCTCGAACTGCGGGTGGATCTCCCGGGCATTACCGGTTACTCGGAGACCAACGTGACCGCGCGCGTCGGTGCGCCGCTGACCCCGCTCGTGCCGAAGCTGTTCGGCGGCCCGCCCGCCGGATTCAGCATCACGCCGGCGCTCCTGCCGCCAGGGCTCACGATGAATCCCGCCTCCGGGGTGATCAGTGGGACGCCGATGGTCCCGGCCGCGCGGGCCGATTACGTCGTCACCGCCAGCTACGCGGGTCAGCCGGACTCGACGTTTACGCTCTCGCTGGAGGTGCTGCCCTCGCGCATCGAGGGCTACACGCTGTCGGCGCCGGCGTACCCGGTCGGTTTGGCCGTCGCGCCCAACGCGCCGATGATCGCCGGCGTCATGCCGGTCGGGTTCGCCGTCACGCCGCCCCTCCCGGCCGGGCTGACGCTCAACCCGGCGACCGGCGTCATCACCGGCACA
>CALJWR010000073.1 GCA_937976685.1 uncultured Verrucomicrobiae bacterium | reverse complement strand
TTGAGGTTGTACCGCGACGTTCGTGCTGTTGAGAGTCGCTGGGGATTCGAGTGTCGTGGCGGACGGTCAGGGAGAGTTCGATCGGCGCACGGCGTGGCCAGCTCGACGGCGGCCGCCCAGTTCGGCTGCTTGGGGTGAGCGGGGATTCCTGAGAGATTGTGGTGGTGACAACGACGTGGCCTAACCAGATCACTGGAGCGAACCGCCGCCTCGCGTTTCCGTTCGAGGCCGGGCGGCAGTTTGGACGTGCCTCGTGCGCTGCGGCGTTTCTGTCGGCGGCGGTCGCTCAGCTTGGTCGTTAGGCGGTTGGGAGCGTTTGGGCCATGAACGAGGCGTTGTCGCCTGGGTTTGGTGAGCAGCCTTCTGCGGTGGGGGCGTGCAGCCGCAGTGGCGGCAGCTTGGGCCGATAGGGGCGGGAGCCTGGTCCCCGGTGGTCGGGGGTGCTGGGCAGGGATCGGCTGGCGTTGGTTGGCAGGCCCAGGCCAGGAACGCCTAACCAGGCGCTGGAGCGAACCGCCGCCCCGCTTGGCCGATTTGGGGGCGGGGAGTGGCAGGACGGTGTGTGTGCCGGCGAGCGGCGCGGTCGGGCGGCGGTCGCTCAGTTCTGTCGTTCGATGCCTTGACGGGCTGCGGTTGCGAGAGGACTATCTGGCCATGAGTCTGGACTATCCGGTCATCCTGAAGAAGTCAGAAGAGGGCTACGCGGTGGGATGTCCTGCCCTGCCGGGTTGCTGGTCGCAGGGCGAGACTGAAGAGGAAGCCCTACAGAACATTCGGATCGCCATTCAAGAGTATCTGGAGGTCTTACAGGACAATTTGAAGGGAGAAGATGTGCGCTCCGTCACCGTCATCGTTTAGCCATGCCGAAGATTCCAGGCATCGGCTATGCGCAGGCGGTCCGGGCACTCCGAAAGGCCGGCTTTGAAGTGGTCCGTGAGGGCAAGCACACGGTCATGTCCGACGGGGGACGCATTCTGACCATTCCGAGGCACAACCCGATCAACGCATCCACCATGGGAGGCATCGCCAAGGATGCCGGACTTACTCCAGAGCAGTTTCGTGAATTACTCTGAAAAGACACCGAACCAGACGCTGGAGACGAACTGCCGCCCCGCCTCTCCGCTCTCCGCGTGGCCGAGCTTCGGACGCACCGTTGACGCTCGACCTTGCATTTCCGGCGGCAGTCGCTCAGCTCCACGTTAGGCGCATCAGCCCGGCCTCGTGCCGCGGCAGGTGCGTCGAAGCGACCCAATGCACGCCGCTGACGCCTCGACTCAATGCTCCATTCCGTGTGACCTGTGTGGTTCGACAGACGTGGACGAGCTTTGCCTCATTGACCGCGACGGCAGTTACCTGCGCACAGTGATTTGCCGCCGTTGCGGTTTGGTTTATTCCGATCCTCGACCGGGTTTTGAGCAGGTTCGCGATTACTACGAGCACAGCTACCGTATGGATTACAAGGCCACCTTCCAGCCTAAGCCCAAGCACGTTTACCGGGCTGGCAAGGTTGCACTGGACCGGTTCCGCAGACTTGCGCCGATTCTGAAGCGCGGATATCGCGTGCTGGACTTTGGCGCGGGCAGCGGCGAGGTCGTTTTCGTGTTGCGGGCGGTGGGCTATGAGGCTTCCGGGTTCGAGCCCAACGACGGCTATGCCCGATTTGCATCGGAGGTTCTCGGTCTGCCTATCAGGCACGGCTTCTACCAAGACACGCGGATTGAGCCGGAGTCGCAGGACGTCGTGACGGCCTTTCATGTCATGGAGCACTTGGAGAGTCCTTACGACGCATTGAGGCATGTGAGGGATTGGTTACGGCCAGGCGGGCAGTTGCTGGTGGAGGTGCCCAACGTCGAGGCGGTTTGCCAGTGGCCTCGCAGCCGGTTTCATCGGGCGCACCTCTACAGTTTCAGTCCGGCGGCTTTGGAGATGGTCGGCAGGAAGGCTGGCTACAGCGTGGCCAGCAGTTCGGTCTCATCCGACGGCGGCAACATCTCGGTGGTCTTTCAGAAAGGCAGCACATCGGCGCTGGCGTCGGGCGAGATTCCCGGCAACTACGAGCGCGTCAGTTCCATCGTACGCCGCCAGACTTCCTTCCGGCACCTGTTCACCCCGTATCCCTACGTGCGGCCCTTCCACAAGATTGCCGCACGGATGGAGGAGCGACGAGCGACCCGCAACATGAAGTCGCCGAGAGAGATTCTTGATGGTTTGATTGCGAGTGAACTACGACATGAGTGACGAAGCGCCTAACAAAACGCTCCACACGAACCGCCGCCCCGCTCTCGGCTTCGGCCTGAGTCACGGATTATTCGGCACTGTTCGCCCTTATCACGTCATCGTCCGGGCGGCGGTCGCTCACGTGGTGCGTTAGATGCTGCACGTCATGAGAGCAGTCGCATATTCCAACTCTGAAGCGTTCGCAGACGCGTTTGGGCGAGCGAATTGGCAGACCAGCAAGAGCGGCGAGTTCTCCATGCCTCCGTATGAGCCGGTAGAGGAGAGCGTCGAGGAGTTGCTCGCGGAGGTTTCGCACCGGACGGGGATTCATCGCCACGCCAGTTTGCACGAGGTTCACATGGAAAACGCGCACGGAGATTGGTGGCGTTTCTCGTTTCGAGCTAGCGGCGGTCGCTGGGAGTTGGTCGGAGCATCAGCCCGCTCAGGGGCGCGATTCCGCACGACCTGCTGGGGTTTGGTCGTTGGACGGCACACCCTCCGGCGCGGGCGTAGAGCCGCCGCCGGTCGGTGACTGCTTGGAAAGCCGTCCGCACCAGCGCACCCCGGCCGCGTGCCCGGACGGCGGGAAAAAGCGGAGTTTAGCCGCGCTCGTAGCCGCCGACGTGAGGAGGCGGAAGGGTTGACGCTGGCCGCAGGTTCACTGGGGAGCTCGCGCCCTCCAGCCCTCGCACAGCTTCGAAGGCTGCTTCCACGCCCTCCCACCAAGGCCGATCTGGTGCCACTTCGCTACCGGATGCCGGAGGCGATTCCCGAGTGGCGTCCGTCGGGCAGTGCTCAGCTCAGACGGCGTGTGCCACGGGACGGCGGGGCGCAATCGGAGCGCGCTGCCCGGGTCAACGACCCGGCCAGAATCCCCCAAACCGGGCGCGTTCGCCGAGTTCACGCTCGATTCGTACCACTTCGTTCCACTTCACCATCCGTTCGCTGCGGGTGAAGGACCCGACCTTGAGCTGGCCGGCGTTGGTGGCCACCGCGAGGTGCGAGATGAAGGCGTCTTCCGTTTCGCCCGACCGCGCGGACACGATTGGTTGCCAGCCGGCCTCCTGCGTGAGCCGGATGGCCTCCAGCGTCTCGCTGACCGTACCAATCTGGTTGAGTTTGATCAGCACGGCGTTCGCCACGCCGCGCTCCCGGCCGGCGCGAATACGGGCCACGTTGGTCGTGAACAGATCGTCGCCCACCAGTTGAATGCGTCCGCCCAACGCACGGGTGATTTCGCCCCAGCCATCCCAGTCGGTGTCCGCCAGCGGATCTTCAATCGAGACAATCGGGTAGCGCTCGCACCATTCGGTCAGGAGGCCGACCATTTCGGCCGACGTGAATTCGCGTCGCTCCAGCCGAAAGCGGTAGCGGTGCGCCCCTTCGTCGAACAGATCGCTGGCCGCGATGTCCAGCGCGATGGCCGCCTCGCGGCCGGGCGTGTAGCCGGCGCGCGCGCTGGCCTCCACCAGCAGGGCGAGTGGCTCTTCATTGGTCGCGAACTCCGGCCAGTACCCGCCTTCGTCGGCGACGCCGTAGTAACGGCCGCGCGCTTTGAGCAGGTCGCCGGTCGCGTGATAGACGTTGTGGGTGATTTCAAGGACTTCACGGAAACTTCGCGCACCGACCGCGATGAGCAGATAGTCCTGCACGTCCGTTCGCCAGTTGGCGTGGGCGCCGCCGCCGATGATCTGGATTTCCGGAATGGGTAGGGTCACTCCCCTGCCCTCCCCCAGCGACGCGAACAGCGGCAATCCGCGCGCGGCGGCGGCGGCCTTGGCCACGGCCATCGAGACAGGCAACACGGCGTTGGCGCCGAGCCGCGATTTGTTGGGCGTGCCGTCCAGCTCGATCAACCGCTGGTCAATCGCACGTTGATCGGACACATCGCAGCCGCGCAGCGCCGCCGCGATCTCGCCGTTGATGTGACCGATGGCCTGGAAGACCGACCGGCCGCGAAAGCGTGCGGGATCGCCGTCGCGCAGTTCGAGCGCCTCGAACTGACCGGTCGAGGCGCCGGACGGCGCAAGGCCACAGCCCCGGACGCCGTTTGACAGCCGGACTTCGGCTTCGACGGTAGGCGAGCCGCGCGAATCAAAAATCTGCCAGGCCGAAACGGATTCAATGGTCATGAGGCAAGGGTCACAAAGCGGCTGAGGCGCGAGGAAGCATGGCGGTTGCGTCAAACCATTGGCTGATGGCGCCGCGGAGAGAGCCTGGCCGCCGTGCGGTGAGGCCGAACACAAACTGCCGGACGAATTCCTGTCGCTCCGGTTTCAGGTACTCGACCGGCGACTTGCCATCCACGCGGGCGAGCAGCAACAGCGGAAGCAGGCCGGTGACGCGTTGCTCAAGGGAGATGTCCGCGCCGGGTCGCGCTGTCTGGTAGGCCTGCCAAAAGGCGGCAATCAAACCGGCCAGTTCGCCGCCGGCGGGCGCATGAAAAAGGCGTTTGAGCAAGAGGTGATTGAGCAGAAACGCCACGTCGAACGCCGGGTCCCCGTACCATGCCACTTCGCAATCCAGCAACACCAGTCGCCCGGCGGCGATCAAGATGTTCTTTGGGCTGAAATCGCCGTGGACCAGGCACTCGCGGGTCGCTTCGAGGCGCGCGGCCTCCGCGAGGATCCAGTCCCGGAGCGCCGGATGCCGCTCAGCCGTGCGCAACAGGTAGGGCGCGGTACGCAATTGGTGGAAGCTGGGCGTGGTATCGAACCGCTCGCCGATCTCCGGGTCTCCGGCGGTCCGGCAATGGATTTCCCCCATGAGGCTTCCCGCCTTCGTCGCGTGGGCCGTTACGAAGACCCCGCCCAGCAGCCGTTGCTTCCAGTTCTGGTAGCCCTCACCCAGGTATTCCATGCCGAAGTAGCCGGCCTCGCGATTCGCGAACAAAACGCGCGGCACGGCGTCCGGTCGCCACCGACCAACGCAGTCGAGGAACGCGCGCTCGGTGGCGTTCCGACCAACGTCCGCCCGCCACTCGTCCGCCACGCGCAGACGCGGCAGCGCGCGCTTCACGACGAACCGCTGCTCGCCGTCCTCGACGAGATAGATGTCGCTCGACACCCCGCCGGCCAACGGTATCAGGCGCGCGCCGGGATGGCGCACGTGACCGTCGCGGAGGAGTTGATCGAGGAATGCGGCGGCGGCGGACATCGGGCAACGCGATGATAACGGAGGGTGGCCGGGCCTGCCACGGAGAATCGCGGCCGACGCCAAGCGGAGACTCAAGAAGTTCGCCAGCGAAGGAGGGCCGCAGAGCCGGTCGCCGGCAGCTGCCACCGGCGGCTATCAGGTGCGAAGGCCACGTCGGGGGCGCGTGTCAGCGGACGGAGTTGCCATGCCGCGCGTCGAGGTGCGACATTTGCCCGAGACAAAATGATCCTCACGAAAACCAATCCCGCAGGAGACCTCTTCGGGCGTGCGACGAGGCGGGCCTTGGGCTCGGTGCTGATCGGACTGCTGCCGTTGCTGCAAGGCGCCGCTGTGGTTCATGCCGACTTCTACGTTTCCCCCACCGGTCGGGATGGGAACCCGGGCAGCGAAGACCGACCGTTCGCCACGCTTGAGGCAGCGCGGGATGCGGTTCGGCGGCAAAAGGCAGCCGGTCTCCCGCCCCGCGGCGGCGTCACGATCTGGCTGCGCGGCGGGGACCATGTCCGCACGAACGCGCTCGAGTTGACCGCCGCCGACTCCGGGACACCAGAAGCGCCGCTGGTCTGGCGCGCTTTTGCCGGCGAAACGCCCCGCCTGTTGGGAGGCCGGCGGCTCGAAGCCTTCTTGCCCTTGAGCGATCCGGCAGTCCTCGGGCGGCTGGCGCCGGTGGCGCGCACGAATGTCGTTCAGTGTGATCTGCGCGCGCTCGGCATCGTGGATTTTGGCGAACTGAAGTCGAGGGGCTTTGGCCGGCCGACCACGACCGCACATGGCGAACTGTTCTTGGACGGCCGCCCGATGCCGCTGGCCCGCTGGCCAGACGAGGGGGCTTTCGAACTCATCGCGGGTTTTCCGACTGGCGCCGGACAAGGCGACGACCACGGCGGCAGCATCGGGCGGCTCGAGGCGGGCTTCACCTACGCCGGCGACCGGCCTCGGCGCTGGCAGAATCCCCGTGACCTGTGGGTCCACGGGTACTGGGCGTGGGACTGGGCGAACTCCTTCGAGCGCATTGCCGCCCTGGATCTCGATCAGCGGCTCGTCAAGACCGCGCCGCCGCACGGGCTTTACGGCTTCCGGAAAGGTCAGCGGTTCTATTTCCTCAACGTGCTGGAGGAACTCGACCAACCCGGCGAGTGGTTCCTCGATCGCGAGAAGGCCACGCTGTATTTCTGGCCGCCCGAAGCGCTCACCGGACGCGAGGTGCTGTTTTCCCTTCTGGATCAACCCCTCCTGAGAATGACCGAGGTCTCGCACGTCACGTTCCGGGGTCTGACCCTGGAAACCACCCGCGGCAATGCCGTCGAAATACGGGGTGGCACCGGCAATCGCATCGCGGGCTGCGTGATCCGCAACGTCGGCAACTGGGGCGCAAAGATCGCCGGCGGCACGAACCACGGCGTCATCGGGTGCGACCTCCTTGACACTGGCGACGGGGGCGTGGACCTGCTGGGTGGTGACCGCCAGACGCTCACGCCCGCGGGACACTTCGTCGAGAACTGCCACTTCCAGCGCCAGGGCCGATGGTCGAAGTGTTACGTGCCCGCCATTCACATGGTGGGTGTGGGGCTGCGGGCGGCGCACAATCTCGTTCACGACCACCCGCACTGCGCGATCCTTTTTAGCGGGAACGATCACCTCATCGAGTTTAACGAAATCCACCACATCGCTTTGGAAACCGGAGACGTCGGGGCCATTTACGCCGGGCGCGATTACACCTATCGCGGCAATCGCATCCGCCACAATTTCATCCACCACACCGGCGGCGTGGGGATGGGTTCGATGGGCGTCTATATGGACGACTGCGTCAGCGGCACGGAGGTATTCGGCAACGTCTTCTACAAGGTGCATTGGGCGATGTTCATCGGCGGGGGGCGCGATCATCGCGTGGAGAACAACCTCTTTGTCGAGTGCGACCCGGCCGTGCGCGTGGATGGACGTGGGCTGGATCGGTCCGCCGTGTGGCGGAACATGGTGGACAAAACCATGCGCCAGCGGCTGGCGGAGGTGCCGGTCGGTCTATATCGCGAACGTTACCCGGAACTGAAGGCCCTCGACGCCTACTACGGTCCGCCGGATGGACCGGCCATGGAGGGCGAGGCTTTCCACGGAGTGCCGCCCGAGGGCAACGTCGTGGCGCGTAATGTGTGCATTGGCAAGTGGCTCGAAGTGGGCTGGCAGGCGACGGCCGCAATGTTGCGGCTGGAGGCCAACCTGACCAACGCCATCACGAGCCTCGCCCGACCACCGAGCGATCAATCGAACGCAACCGACTTTGTGCTCACTCCGGATTCGCCCTCCTGGGACCTCGGCTTCCAACCCCTCCCGCTGGAGCGAATTGGTCTCCGCGACGATGAGTACCGTCGCGACGCGGCGCGTCAAAGACAACTGCCGCGATGAACCCGCCCGCACCCGCGCTCGTTTTCCCCGCCCCGGCCGCCACGCCGTGCCTGGCTTATCCGCTCGACGAGTTCTACGCCCGCGAGGGCGTGGCCTTGCCGCCCATCGAGGCAATCCCCGGGGAGGCGATCCCCGACCCGTTTCGTTCGCTGCTGGTTCACGACAATGACATGACGCCGACGCTGGAGGCCCATCACGGGTCGGACATCCACATCGAAGTCTGGGGACGCGAGCAGCGCGGCGACCTGTATTTCCGGGAGGTCGTGCTCCGACTCGACCGTAATCAACGGCCGGTCGAGTTTGGCGCGAACAAGATCAACCTCGCGCTCTTCCCGCCGGCGATTCATCGTCTGATTCTCGATGAGTACCTGCCGCTGGGGCACATCTTGAACAGGTACCGGGTCCCTCACGCCGGACATCCGCTGGGCTATTTCCGAATTCAATCCGACCGCTTGATGAACCGCGCGTTTCAGTTGTCCGGCCGCCACCTGCTCTATGGCCGGCGCAACATCATTCGCAACCCGGAAGGGCAACCGCTGTCGGAGGTGGTGGAAATCCTGCCACCGCGTTGACGGCTCTCGGGCGGGGCCCTGCGCAGTGGACGTGCCGCCGTGAAGGCCGCCATCCGCAGAGGAAACCTGCCACTGCCATCAGAGGGCGCCTCTCAGTTTCTTGCAGGGTTGAAGGCGGAGTGAGGAAAGAGCAGCGACCAGCGACCGTGACGCCAAAAGGTTTCCAGACCGAGCAGGGATTCATCTCCACGGCGGCTCCAGCACTGGCCCGGGCGTTTGCACCG
>CALJWR010000072.1 GCA_937976685.1 uncultured Verrucomicrobiae bacterium | reverse complement strand
CGTTGCCGCGAGTGTGGCCATCGCCTCACATCACCCGTGTCAAGCGCATTCTTCACGCTTTCCTCACATTTCTGCCGTCAGAGGGGAGGCGGTTGTCGATTTCCCCCGCTCGGGAGTTTTCAAACACGCTCTTAAACCGCGCCCCGTTGAACGCCTTGCCCCCCGCCCGGCCCGTCCGGCCTTTTCCCAGGGCCTTCGACCGGTCTGCCCGTGTCCGGCCAGAACCTCGCCGGCTGCCTCTGTCCACGCCCCGCCCCCCCCCGCAGCGCCTTTTCCGCCGGTTTGGGGATCGTCGGGCCTGGTTTTTCAGTTGCCGGGAGGGGCCGGAAGCCTATCTTCCCCGCCCCGTTAAACTGTAGAAGGAGACGATACCGTGAACGCTGAATTGTGCCGGAAGGCCCTCGAGAAAGTGGGCAACCCCAACATCCTCGTGAATCTGATTTCGCGGCGGGTCCGCCAGTTGAACGCCGGCGGTTCCGCCAGTAATCGGCCGCTGGTGGCCAACCCCGGCAATCTCGGCCTGGCCGACCTGGCGCTGGCCGAGGTGGTCGAAGGGAAGCTGACCTACGAGCTGCTGCCCGAGGCCTCGGCCGAGCCGATCGCCAGGAAACGCAAGCGCTCCTGACGCGCGCGACCATTGCTTCCGCCAGCCAGAAGGGCCACCTTCTGGCTGTTTTCATTCATGGCGGACATCGTCACCAACGCCAAGGCGCGCCGCGACTACCACATCCTGGAGACCGTGGAGGCGGGCATTGTCCTCCGCGGCACCGAGGTGAAGTCGTTGCGCGCCGGCCGCGCGCAGATTGCGGACGCTTTCGCGCGCGTGGAGAATGGCGAGGCGTTCCTCTACAACGCCCACATTGACGAATACACCCAAGGCAATCGGTTCAACCACCAGCCCAAGGCGCCCCGCAAGCTCCTCCTGCATCGGAAAGAGATCGAGCGGCTGGCGGCGCTGGCCGCGGCCAAGGGGCACGCGTTGGTACCGCTGGCGATGTATTGGAACAACGGGAGGGTTAAGCTGATGCTGGCGGTCGGCCGGGGCAAGCAGGACTACGACAAGCGCGAGGACCTCAAGCAGCGCGAAGCGGATCGGGAATTGAAGCGGGCGACCATGAAGACGCTCAAACGGCGCTGAACCGGCCGGAAGGAAAACCCGTCCCGGCGCGTGGACTGACCCGCGGTCATCCGCGGCTTGTCGCCCGCGCCGGTGACCGCCTACGGTTGGCGCCGTGCTGCAACTGACGAGCTTCCTCGGGTTGGTGGTCTTTCTGGCGCTCGCGTGGGCAATGTCGGAAAAGCGACGCCTGTTTCCCTGGCGCGCCGTGCTGTGGGGACTGGGATTGCAGGCGGGTCTCGCGCTGTTGCTCCTCAAGACGGCCACCGGCCGGAAGGTGTTTGAACTGGCCAACCAGGCCATTACGGGACTGGTCCGGTTCGCCGGCCAGGGCAGCGAATTCGTCTTCGGTCCGCTGGCGCTCGACGGCCCGATGGCGCGGGTCTTTCCGGAGCGGCCCCTCGTGCTCGCGATCCTGCTGACGAGCACGATCATCCTCGTCTCCGCGCTTTCGTCGTTGCTGTATCATTGGGGCGTGCTGCAACGGGTGGTTCACGCGATCGCGTGGGTCATGCGCCAGGCGATGGGCACCAGCGGCAGCGAGACCCTCTCCGCCGCGGCGAACATCTTCATGGGCCAGACCGAGGCGCCCCTGCTCATCAAGCCCTATCTGCCGCGCATGACCCGCAGCGAGCTACTGTGCATGATGACGGGCGGCATGGCCACGATCGCGGGCGGCGTGGCCGCGATCTATTCCAAGCTGGGCGCCGACGCCGGTTACCCGGACATGGCCGGCCACCTGTTGACCGCCTCGGTCATGAACGCGCCCGCCGCGCTCTTGATCGCGAAAATCCTGCTCCCGGAGACGGAGCCGAGCGAAACGGCCGGCCGCGCGCCGGTGGATCCACCGCGGTCCACGACGAACAGCGTGGACGCCCTCTGTCGGGGCGCCAGCGAGGGAATGATGCTCGCCCTCAACGTGGTCGCCATGCTGATTGCCTTCGTAGCGGTGGTGGCGCTGGCCAATCATGTCCTCACCTGGCCGCAGGAAGTGCTCGCCCGCGCGCGCGGCATGGGACACCAGAGCTTCGCGCCAGTGACCCTGCAGATGCTTTTCGGCTGGGTGAACGCCCCGTTTGCGTGGCTGATGGGGGTACCGTGGAGCGACTGCCTCAAGATCGGGCAGGCGCTGGGCGAGCGGATCGTGCTCAACGAGTTCTTCGGTTACCTGACGCTGACCGAATCAGCCGAAGCGCTGGCACCGCGCAGCTTCGTGCTCGGGACGTACGCCTTGTGCGGCTTCGCGAACTTTGCGAGCGTCGCCATCCAGGTTGGTGGCATCGGCTCACTGGTTCCGGAACGCCGGGCCGATCTGGCGCGGTTCGGCCTGCGCGCCATGACCGGTGGTCTCCTGGCCGCGTATCTGACCACCTGCGTGGTCGGGGTGCTGACGTGAACCCGTGTGGCGGGGCGGCCAAAAGGCTTGGCCTGCCTGTCGCCCGCAACTAACCTCCGCCCGCGACGATGCAACTCGGCCTGAAAATTGTGCTGTACGTCATCTGCGCCACCCTCGCCGTCTTTTTCGGTCTGCGGTTTGCCCACGGATTCTCCGCGCGCATGGACGCGAGCGCGCAGCGTTTCGACTCCTTGCTGGCGCCTGCCAACGTCGAGGCCCCGGCGGCGGAAGCCGTCCCCAGTGGTGCGACCGACCCGCGAACCGACGGCGGGACCAACGACACCCCGGAGGCGCCCGCCAGCGCCGTCGCCAGCGCGACCAACGTGCCGGCCGCGATGACGGCAACGAATGCCCCGGCCGGCGGGAGGTCCAAAACGACCGCCCCTGCGCCAGCGGCGAAGCCCGCCCGCAGTTCACTGGGTCTGGACGCCGCGCTCGCGTTGGCGGGCGTGCTGGGATTGGCGCTGCTGCTGGCCCGGGACTTCTCGCACTACGCTGCGGTCCGGACCCACCAGTTCATGTACAACGAGGAGGGCAAGGGCATCGGCGATCCGCTCTATGAGCAGGCCGAGCAGACGTGGGCGAACGGCGATCACCTCGAGGCCGTCCGTTTGCTGCGCGACTACGTGGCGCGCAATCCCCGCGAGCTCCACGCCCGCCTCCGCATCGCGGAGATCTACGAGAAAGACCTCAACAACCCGCTGGCGGCCGCGCTGGAGTACGAGGAAATCCTCAAGACCCGCTTCGATCCAGAGCGATGGGGCTGGTCCGCCATCCACCTGTGCAACCTCTACGCCCGGCTCAACCAGGAGGCCAAGATGGGTGAATGGCTGCACCGGATCGTCAACGAATTCCCCCAAACTGCGGCGGCCCGCAAGGCCCGCGAGAAACTCGGTCTCCCGGAAGACTACCAGCCGCCGGGCAATTCGGCGGCGGCCAGTCCGGAGGAATCGGCCAGCGGCCTGCCGCCGGGCTTCAGACCGAAAAAGGGTTGAGGCAGGCCCGGCCCCGGCGTGCCGTCTGCGCTGGAGGTCTCAGCGGTGATTTGGCCTCGAATCCCAGGAAGCGTCGGCTGACCGCGCTCCTCGCGTCAGGCTTGGTCGCCCCGCGAGGCGAGGCTTCCCAAGGCTGCAAGCCATCCCGCAAGCCGGGTTCAGAACCGATCACGCACGATGTCTGCGGCCACCGCCGGCGGCAAATCCGCCGGCAGGCTGTGGAAGATGGTGACGCTGGCCCCCAGGCGGGTGGCCTCGGCCGTGAGGCCGAAGATGTTGCCGCGCAGATACCGGAAGACCCTGTAAGCCACGGCATACACGAGGCCTGGAGGATCCTGGCGCGCGTCGAACTGGAGGCGATAGATGCCCGGTCGCCAGAGGGCAAAGTGAGTCTTGCCCTGGATCGGGGGGAGCAGCGCTTCGTCCTCGTCGGCGATGTGCAGTCGGCGGACGATCGCATCCTCGATGACGCGCGGCAGGTTCGCCGGCAGGGGCAGGTCCGACCGTGCGACATGAAAAAAGTCCAGGGCCAGTCCGGTGAAGGTCGCTGAGAAGAGGTGCGCCTGGGCCAGCGGCACGCGGGCGTGGTGCAGAGCGCCCGTGATGGTTGCCGCCAGACCGGGGTAGTCGCGCGCGGCCACGCCAATGATGGTGGCGGCGCCGGCGCGCAGCAGGATGACGCGCGGCGGGACAGACGTCGCGCGGTCCGCCAGCCGCAAGAGGTGGGAGCCAAACCGATTCGTGAACTGCCGGTAGTAGCCGCCAAAAAATGCGGGGCCAAAATCCCGCAGGATCTCCAGTTCCTCCCGGCTGTAGCCGGCGGAATGGAGGCTGGCGGTCGGATCGCCGGTGGGCCGGAAGCGTTGCATCGCCTTCTGGTAAAGCTCCGTGATGTTGAACCAGCGGGCGGGGCGCTCGCGCGCGTTGTGCCACTCGAACCGGTCCGCGCACGTGAACACAAACAGGGCACGCAGCCGGAGTTCGGACCCGCACAATCGGGCGAAGGCCTCGACCTCCTCGTCATCCAGGAGCCGGCCCTGTGCGTGGTCGGCAAACGCGCGCCGATGCTCCACCAGGAACTCGGTCAGCCGGATGGTCTCCGGCTTGAAGCTGGCGAGGGTGATGTAGGACTGGTAATACTCCGCCAAGGGCACGCCCGACAGGCCGCTGGCCGCGCGTTCAAACAGCTCCCGGTCAGGGTCCTGACGGGTGGCTTCATCCTCGGCGGTCACCGGCAGGCGTTTGGTGTGCAACGCCAGGCGAATGGCCGCCAGCGCCTCGGCATCCAGTTGCGCGGCCTCGATCTCGACCGAGACTCCTTCATTCAAGTTCGTCAGCCGGGAGACGGCTTCCGGGGTCAGCGCTTTTTTGAACTGTTCGCGCCCGCTCCGCACATACTCCTCGAGCACGCGGAGCTTTCGGCGCTCCAACACCCCGCGGAGCACCGCCTTTTCCTCCATCACCCGTCGGTCGAAGGACGCCTCGAACCGGTCGTAGCCGGGGAACAGGCGGGCTTGGGCGCCGTCAATCTGGGCGAGTGAATCCATCGCCGCCGCCAGACTGCCTTCCGTTTCGTAAAACAGGGCGGACAGCTCCGGCACCAAGGTCAGCCATTCGCCCGCGTCGCGAAACGTCACCTGCAGCGCGTGCGGGTCAATCGGCACTCCGTGGCGCTGATGGCACGCCAGGAGGCGCAGCGCCGAGCGGCTCTTCTCCAACGCCGGCGCGTCCGGATCGAAGCCATCGTCCCGCAGGCCGCCCAAGCCGAAGACAATCCGGCTTCCCGGGCTGACGCGGCGGCCCCGCTCGAGTTCGCCGGCGATTACGCCGCGCGCAAAACACGCGACCCGCCGACGGGCCGCCAGCAGGCGGGCGCGCACGGTGTTGCCGAAGTCGAACCGCTCCGTTTCCGAAGCCAACGGGCCCAGCCACTCGCCAAAGTCACGAAAATCATCGAAGCCGAGCTGGTCCTGCGGATGCGTTCCGTTGCCAGGGTCGGGCAGGGGGCCCCGCCGGACGTGGAGGTAGGAACGCACGCGCAGGATGAAGTCAAACGCGGCGAGTTCCTGCGGCCTGACATGACGGGCGTAGATTTCGTGGCTGTGGACGAAGTGCTCGCCGGCGAGCACCCAAATCGCCGCCAGGAAGACTCGGGCGCCGTCGTTCTTGATGTCGAACGCGGTGAGCTGCTCGCACTGCCCGGCCGCCTTCTCCCAGTGTCGCTCCCAAAACTGCCGCACGTGCAAAAAGTGCTGAAACCGGTCCACCGTGGCTCGCAAGCGCTCCCGGTATTGCTCGGTGAGGTGCGACGGGTCATACAACGCGCGCAGGTCGAGGAAACTGTTCACCTGCGGCATGTCGAACATGCGCAGATAGTCCGGACAGAAGGGCTGGACCTTGACGTCAAAACCGTATTCCTCCCGGAACCGGGGGCCGCGCAGGTCCGCCCGCAGACGTTCCACCAATGGGTTGTTCTCCGGATCGTCCTCGAGAAGGAGACCAAAGTCCGTGTCCGAGTACGGCGCCATTTCCCCGCGCCCCGTGCCGCCGAGCGCAACCAGTGCCACGGGCCGGTCATAGCCGGTGGCCTCGAGATGGCGCATGACCCAGTGGCGGACCAGTTCCGTGTAGATCGCGGTTCGCTCCGTCACCACGCGCCGGCCACAGTCGAGATCCGGGGATTTCGTCAAGGCGTCGTTGGCGGCGATCAACGCCCGAAAAGCCGCGAGCGGCCCAAGGCGTTCGATCTCCGCCCGCACGTGAAGCTCTGCCGCATTGAACTCCATAAAAGCGTCGGGGCCGTGAAGGCAAACCCGCGCAAGCTGGGAAAGCCCGCCACCGCTGGCAAGGCGAATCCCCACCGCCGGCTGGACCTTAATTGACGGCGGAGCGCTTGGGTCCCCCCAAGAGCAGCTTCCCCCCGCCAAGTCATCAAGGGGGGACTCTGGCTCCGGTGTTACCCAGACCCCAGGAGGCCGGTTGGCAGCCGCGTAAGCCTCTGCCCAAGACCGGCAAAGGCCCAAATGGCTCCATCTCGCGCCGGCCGGTACGACAAATCGCCGGCCTGCATCCCGGAGCGCCGGCCGCCCCGTTCCCCTCCCGTCGGTTGCCCGCCGCGCGTGCCGCTCCCCACTCGAATCAGGAGCGCCACCTGAGCGGAAGGGACTTGCCCTGATCGAGCCGTCAGCCGGCGAAGCTCGTCAGCCTCCCACCTCGCGGCGCGCTTCTTCGGCGAGCGGAGTGCTGAGGTAGCGCTCGCCCGTGGAGCAGGCGATGGTGACGATCAGCTTCCCCCGGTTTTCCGGACGCTTGGCCACCTCGATCGCCGCCCACACATTGGCGCCCGTGGAAATACCGCCCAGGATGCCTTCCTCCTTGGCCAGCCGGCGAGCCATGATGAAAGCGTCTTCGTTCGACACTTGCACGCACTCCACGATCTGCGGCTCGCCGTTGGGGCCTTTGAGGTGCAGGTTCTTGGGCACGAAACCCGCGCCCGTGCCCTGAATCTTGTGCGCGCCGGGTTTGATCGGCTGGCCCGCCAGCGTTTGCGAAATCACCGGCGAATCCTTGGGCTCGACCGCGATCGCTTGAAACGATGGCTTGCGCGGCTTGATCACTTCGCAGCAACCCGTGATCGTGCCGCCCGTGCCCACGGCTGACACCAGGATGTCCACCTTTCCGTCCGTGTCGGCCCAGATCTCCTCGGCCGTGGTGCGCCGATGGATTTCCGGATTTGCCTCGTTGTCGAACTGCATGGGAATCCACGAGTTTGGCGTCTCCTGGGCGATCTGCTGCGCCCGGTTGATGGCCCCGCGCATGCCCTCCGGCCCGGGCGTCAGCACCAGCTTCGCCCCCAGCAGCGCCAGCAAGGTGCGCCGCTCCAGCGACATCGTCTCCGGCATGGTCAGGATGAGCTTGTAGCCCTTGGCCGCGCACACGAACGCCAGGGCGATCCCCGTGTTGCCCGAGGTCGGCTCCACGATCGTCGTGCCGGCCGTGATCAATCCCCGCTTCTCGGCATCCTCGACCATGGACATGCCGATGCGGTCCTTCACGCTGTGCAGCGGGTTAAAGAACTCGCACTTGAGCAGGATGGTGGCGTCCAGTCCCGCCGTCACCCGGTTCAAACGGACCAGTGGCGTGCGGCCCACGGTTTCAACGATGTTGTTGTAGATTCGTCCCATAAATCAGGTTGGTAAGTCGAAAGTCTGATCCAACTTTGCCGGCCGCCCGAGCTCCGGCAAGCGGAAATTCCCCTTGCGAAAAAGAGGGTAGTGATGGTCAACGGTCAGTTGATGAGCATTACCGCGCGCCGGGGATCGTTCATTTTTGTCTTGTCGCTGAGGTGGGGAGCGAGATGTTGCCTTCCATCTCCCGAGGCGGGCCATGAATTCGCGAACTCTTTCCTTGATGGCTTGGGCCGGCCTTTCGCTGAACCTGGAAATGGCAGCGAAGGCCACCCTGCCCGAACTCGAAATGGCACCCCTCCAGAAAACGGAGGTGAGCATTTCCTGGCCGGCTTGGGCTGAGGATTTCGTGCTGGAGGAAGCCGGCCGGCTGACACCGCTGAGCCCTTGGCGGCCGATGCTCGAGGAACCGCGCCGCGTGGAGGGGCGCTGGCGGGCGGAGTTGTCCGCTAGCGGTTCGTCGCGCTTCTATCGGTTGCGCTATGACCCGGCGCGCTTGCGGGCACCCGCGCCCGCGCTCCTGTTGAGTCTCTTCGGGCCGGAGGAAACCAACGTGGTGGCCGGCCAGCCCTTCGTGGTCGAGGTGTGGGGCAGTTTCAACGCGTTGCCGGCGGCAGCGGACCGGCAGCTCCTCGCACCCGGTTGAAGCGGGCGCAGCAATGACGGCCCGCAGGAGTGCGAGGCCAGCGGTGTCGTGGTGGTACCCCCCCGGCGGCAGTGACGGAGGCGCCCCCGGAAACAATCCCGCTGGAACTGACTGGGAGTGGAGTGCGCGAAGTCTGGCCGGGCGGCGGGAATTGGCCATTCGATGGGATCCCGCCCGGCCGGGAAGTGCGGCTGGCGCGGTGGGAAGTGACTCCGACCGGAGCGGGCGCGTTAACGCTGACCTTGCGGGTAAATCAGGCGGCCACGACCCGCTGGGCGCCGAAGGGTGCGCTGTTCGAATCCGTCGCGGTCAATCCGTGGCGGGAATCAGTGAGCGTGTCGGTTGGACCGGGAGACACCGGTCGCTTGGGCGGACTTTCTGGGAGGCCGACGCTGACTGGCGTGCGGCGATCGAGTTGACCGACAAGGAGGGAAAAGCGGAGACCGACCTGTGCGCGCTCGAAGTGGAGGGCACGGCCAAGATCACGGCGACCTACCCAAATCGGCGGATAAGCGATTCTCGAGACGGCACGCGGCCCAGCGCACGCTGCGCCGGAGCGTTGTCGCGTGTCAGCCAAGCCGTAGATGGGCACGCGACCTGAGGTTTTCGGCGGATACGGGTTGGAAGCGGTTTCATCAGTTCTTAGCCGCCGATTTGGGGACCTACAAGCCCTGTCCCGCATCTGCATCGGACACGCGGTCACGCCGCCTCGCGCAGGTCGGCTCCGACCGGGGCGAGGCGCTGGTCGTCCGAAGCTACGCGGCGGGCGTCGTTCGCCGCCGCCGGAACATCGGACAAGCCCGTGATGATCCGTGCGCCGCGCTTCCACATGAGGTACGAGTAACACCACTGCAGCAGCACACCGAGCTTGTTGTCGAACCCGATCAGGAAGATCAGATGCACGAAGAGCCAGGCGAGCCAGGCGGGCCAGCCGGTGACTTCCAGCGCGCCGATTTTCGCGACCGCCGCGGTACGACCGATCGTCGCCATCGTGCCCTTGTCCCAGTAACGAAACGGGGCACGCTCGTGAACGTCTTGCGGATCGGACCCTGCCTCGCGTTCGATGATTTCCGCCACGTGGGCCGCCATCTGCATCGCCGCTGGGGCCACTCCTGGAACGAGCCCGCCACTGTCGTCAG
>CALJWR010000071.1 GCA_937976685.1 uncultured Verrucomicrobiae bacterium | reverse complement strand
GTGCATCTGATCGGTCTGGACGTGACCCTGGACGGCCGGCGCTACGGGCAATGGTTTGATCTCGTGGTGGGGGTGGGGGATGAGTCGGGACGGTGACCGCGAACTCCGACCCTCCCGCTGGCCGAGGATGATCCTGATCCTCCTCACCGCGTGGATGATTGCGGTCAGCGGGCTCGTGCTGATCGCGGTTTGGGAGCGACCGGCACATCGGGCCGTTTTGGCGATGGCGTGGGGATTGATTCTGCTGTGGGTGTGGGTTGCCGGCGGTTTGATGTGGTATTGCCGGGGGACGGTAAATGGTTGGGCCGAACGTCTGCGTCTGCCGTGGCGGATCAAGTTCGTGCTGGGCTGCACGCTGCTCGCATGCGCCGAGGAGGCGGTCACCACGACGCTGACAAATTGCGCACCGCTGTTCGGGGTTGCGGTGGGCGAAGCTTACATCACGGCGTCGGCCAACTACCTCGACGTCGTGCTGTACCACAGTGTGGTGATGTTCGTGCCGATGTTCATCGCGTGGGCCGTCCTGCTGGGCGGGTGGCGGTTCGAACCGTTCCAGGTATTTCTGCTTTTCGGCATCACGGGAACACTGGCGGAAACGCTGTCCTTCGGGACGCAGAACCTCGGCAACGCCGGCATGTGGATTTTCGTGTATGGCCTGATGGTCTGGCTGCCCGCGCATTGGGCGCCGGCTGACCGACCGGCATGGCCGCCGCGCTGGTGGGCGTATCCGGTGGCGGTGCTGCTGCCGATCGCCTTTGCCCCGCTGGCGTTTGTGCTGGCCCCGTGGTTGTGGCTGACGCCCAAACACCCGCCCATTCACTTCCCGCCGATCGCTCCGTGACCGAACCAGCGGCGCCAAGCCGGCCTGGTCTAACGAGCCGCCGGGAGCTTGCCCGCGTCGGCGAGATGCTCGAGCAGGATGCGCCGGACTTCCTCGATGACCGATGCCTTACCCTGGCAACCATGACCGGCGCGCACCAGGTATTCGGACTCGACGTAGTCCACGTGGGCGCTGCGGTACTGGACCACGCCGTCTCCGCCGTTGGGCGGTTGGGCGCGGCCCTTCACGGCGATGATCGAGTGAGCCGCCACCTCGGGCGCCACGGGGATGTCCGCGAGGGCGAGCAGCCAGGGGTTGCGCGGCGACATGTTGTCCAGGCTGGTGGGCACGCGTCCCAGGTGGGCCGGAGCGCCGGGCACGGGTTCCCGCCACGCCAGCAGGTGGCTGGCCGAGCGAACGACCCGGTCCGGCAACCGGATGAAGAGCGCCGCCAGCGACCGTACCAAGGAGGTGGCGAGGTAGCTGCCGCGGTGTGGCGTGCAAATGAACACCACCCGCTGGACGGTCGCCAATGGTGTGAAGCGAATGAGCGGGATGAGTTCCTCCCGTTCCGCGGGCGAAAGCGGCAGTTGATCGAAGTCCTCGGCCGACACCGCGCGCCACAGTGCGTCGCCGGTTTCGGTGGCGGTCAGTTTCGTCAACAACCCGCCCTGGCTGTGGCCGATGACCACCATCTGGCGGAGGGCGGCATCCTGTCCGGCGGGGTCGAGCTGGGCGACCTTCCGATTGATTTCGTCGCGCAGCCGGGCGGCGGAAACGGGGATCGGCTGGCCGCTCGGATAGACGAAATTCCAGAACTGGCAGCGGTCGCGGAGCTCGGGATCGGCGCGCAGCGTGTTCCACATCTCCGCCCACCAGACCGGACTGCTGAAGGTGCCATGCACGAAGATGACCGGGATGCGGCCGGGCTGGTAGGGCTGGGCAAGATAGATCGCGCTGCGGATCTTCTCCTGGCCCGAGAAGAACTGCGCGAAACCCAGCTTCCAAATCCAGTCCGCGTTGAGTGAGTAGGCGAGCGGCGCGGTGGTATCGCCCTCGAGAGGAATCTCTCTGCCGGCCACAGACACCCGGTCCACCTCGTACCGCGAGTAGAGTTCGAGTGTGGCGGAAAGGGTGCCGGCGCTCCAACGGCGCGCGTCGCCGTCCACGCGCAGCAGGGCGGTCGCCGGGATGTGTCGGACGAAGCGTTGCGGATCGGTGTTTTCGCCGACGGCGATCAGCGGCGCCCCCAGGCCGTGACGGCGATCGCGCACGGTCAGGCCGCGCACGGCGAATTCGTCGGCGGGCAGGAACGCCTTGATTTCGTCCAGCCGCCACTTGAAGGCGGCTTGGCGGAATTCGACCTTCACGGGACCGGGGCCGGTGTGGCGGACGGCGCCGGCCATCCGGACCGTGGCATTCGTCCGCGGCCCCTCGGCAAAGGCGAGGGCCACGGAGCGGTTGTACAGGTCGCAAGCGACGCGGAATCGCCGATCGTAGGGGCTGGGCGGCGCTTCCGGGTGATCCCCCAGCAGGTACAACCACGAATAGATGGCGGCGGCCAGATGATGGTCGGGCGCTTTGGCGCGCTCGGTGGCCTTCACCTGGCGGGCGAGGCGCTCGCCGCGCAGGTAGCTCAGTTCCGCCAGGGCGAAAAGCACATCGCGCCGCGTATCCGCCGCCGCGCGGGCGTGGAGGGCGAGGAGGGTTTCGTCCGGCCGGCGGGCGTAAGCGGCGCGCAAATCAAAGCGGTGCAGGACCTGGCGCGTGGCATCGCTGTAAGAACCGGTCAGCGCGTTGGCGGTCAGTTGGCGGTAGGTCGCGCGGCCGGAGACACGTTTCGCACCAATGGGGTTGGCGCAGCCCGCCCCGAAAAGCGTCACGGCAAGCGCCAAGGCCAGCCAAGGCCGCGGCACGCGCAAAGCGGTCTCGGACAGCTTGGCGCGAGGAGCGATGACGGTACGGGTCATTCGGGCGGCCAAAGTAGGCGGTCAACCCCCGGCTCGTTCAAGTGGCAATTCCAACGTGACGCCATCCGTGGCACGGCCGCGGCGGCGACGAGCCTGTCTGGCCTGCTCGGTGCCGAGAATCCCCGGCCCGGATACTTCACAGCCGGTAGCCGCCGCCGTGAGGCGGCGGTTCGTGCGGCGTGGGCGTGCCGCCGCCGGCTCAGGCCAGCGGCTGCAGTCTGCACGCGTTTCCCGCGAACTTGGAGATAGCCGGGCCAGGCAATTTGACTCGGTTTGGGACCTTGGCGACCATCTGCCGCCATGAGCGCAGCAACTCCGCCCGCCCAGTCCCGTCCGGTTGCCATCGTGGGGGGCGGCATCACCGGTTTGGTGGCCGCCTATCGGCTGGCGCAACGGGGCGTGCCGGTCGTCGTGTATGAAGCGGGCGCGCGGTTGGGGGGCGTCATTGAGTCCATCCGCGAGAACGGCTTCCTCGCGGAATTTGGGCCGAACTCGATTCTCGAGACCTCGACCAAGATCAGCGGGCTGATCCGGGACCTCGGTCTGGAGCCGCGCCGGCTCTATTCGGATCCGGCGGCGGAGAACCGCTACTTGGTACGCGGCGGACGGCCGGTGTGTCTGCCGGGGTCGCCGCTGAAGTTTTTCACCACGGAACTGTTCTCGCTGGGGGCCAAGCTGCGGCTCCTGCGCGAGCCGTTCGTTCGGCGCGGCCCGGCGGACGTCGAGGAGAGCGTGGCGCAATTCGTTCTGCGGCGGCTCGGCCAGGAGTGGCTCGACTACGCGATCAATCCGATGATCGCCGGCATTTACGCCGGCGACCCGGCCCGGCTCTCCGTGCAACACGGCTTCCCCAAACTGGCCGCGTTGGAGCAGCGGTACGGGTCGCTGATCAAGGGCCAGATCCTCGGCGCGAAGGAGCGCAAGGCCCGGGGCGAGGTGTCCAAGCAGGAGGCGAAAAAGGTGTCGTTCGACGAGGGGTTGCAGGTCCTGACGGACACACTCGGCGAAAAGCTGGGAACCGCGGTGCGGCTGCGTTCAGCCGTGACGCGAATCGAAGCCGCCGATGGGACTTGGCGCGTGACCGCGACCGCGAACGGCGCAGCGACGACGACCGAACACTGCGCCGTCCTGCTGGCTGCCCCGGCGTATCGGCTGGCGGAGATCGAGTTGGGCGGGACCCCGGCTCCCGGGTTGGCACCGCTGGCCGAAATCCATTATCCGCCGGTGGCCAGCGTGGTGCTCGGTTTTCGGCGCGAAGAGGTGCCGCATCCGCTGGACGGTTTTGGCATGTTGGTGCCAGCGGTGGAGAGGTTCCAAATCCTGGGCACGCTGTTTTCGTCTTCGCTGTTTCCGAACCGCGCGCCGACGGGCCACGCGCTGTTGACGACGTACGTGGGCGGCGTGCGAGCGCCGG
>CALJWR010000070.1 GCA_937976685.1 uncultured Verrucomicrobiae bacterium | reverse complement strand
CCGGGCAAGAAATTGCTTTCAAAATCCCAACCGGCGACGACTTGGGCGCTGACTCCTTGGGCCAGAAGGACTGCCGCCGAGCTGGCCACTAGCCGTGCCAGTGTCCAATCTTTCCTGAGTTGCGTTGAGTTCATGCTGATTCTTTTTGGATGTGATGTGTTTGGCCGCCAACCGACGGCCCGGAGTGTGGAGTACTGAGCGGCTGGGGCAAGAAAAAGTTTCGTTTTTTGAAAAATCTCGGGGTCGGCTGGCAGCTTTTGGACCCGAAGTTGAGGCCGGGCGGTGCCTTGGGCTTCGCGCCACGGCGGAACCCGTGGTGGAACTTGGGCGCCGCACGGGATGTCATGGCCCGCTTCAGCCCGGACCTGCTGGGGAGCGCGAGGGTGGACGCTGGCGCTGCGTCCCACCAACGTGCGGGGCCACCGCGACGCGGACGCGGTTCGAACCGTTGAGCACCGCTACGGTGCGGCCGCCGTCCTCGATGTTCAGCGGGGTGCTCCACCCCGTCGGCTCGTCGCGCCGTTGACGCCAGAGCTCCCGGCCGGTGCGCTGGTCCAGGGCCACGACAAAATCCTCCCCTTCGTGGTCCCAGAGGATCACCACCGTGTTGCCGTGGAGCGCGGGGGAGCTGCCTTCGCCGAAGCTGTTCCGCGTCCGCTGATCGCCAAGGTCAACCTCGCAGCGGGGTTGTCCTTTACTTTGAGGTCCAGCGCGTTTCGATCCACTCGACGGGCGGCCTGGCGTGGGGGGCCACGCCGTTGGCGAGTGGACCGCGCCACGCGGGCCATTGATGCCCGTAGTCCACTGAAGCGGTCCGGGCCGGGTTCACCTGGCTCGCCACGACCCCCGCAACCGCGAAGCCGAACGAGAGCAATCGAGAATCCGAGGTCATTGCTGCCCAAGGTAATTACCCACACCGTGACCGCAAACCGGGCGCAGTCTTCTTCGCGACGTGAAGTGCGATCCCCCCATCCTTCCCAACGCCGCAAATTGTTCTTGTTACCCTCGCGCCAGAAACCCCGTGCCACGCCGGCGCGGAGTCCTGCGTGAAACGGTCGGGTCAGGCCAACGGGTCGTCCGGTCCCAGCAGCCATGCCTGTGGGTGATGCCGAAAACCCAGGCGGGGGTAGTAGTCCACAGCCCGGGGCGCCGCGAGGAGGATGATCTGAGCGCGGCCACCGTGGTGCTGGGTTTGGCGGATCAATTCCCTGCCGATCCCCCGCCGTTGATGGCTGACGCGGACCGCCAGATCGGACAGGTAGGTGCAGTACGCAAAATCGCTGAAGCTCCGGGCCAGCCCGACTAATTGGTCGCCCTCCCACGCGGTGATGACCAAATTCGCGTGGCGCAGCATGGCGACCAGCCGCTCGCGCTCCTCGATCGGCCGGCGCTCGCCGAGGGTGGAAGCCCGGTACAACTCGACGACCGCAGCCAAGCTCACGTCGTTGCCGAGACGGAAGGTGATGCCAGCAGGAGCCCCAGGCGGGTGGGAGCCCGAAAGTCTTGCTGACCGATTTACCACCACTTCCACGCCGGGTCGGGCGCCGGGGAACTCAGCCAGTTCTGCATTTCGGGCGGAAAGCGGAAGTTTTCCGCGTGACCATCGCCAAACAGCATGTTTTGAAACCGTTTCCCACGGTAGGCATGCCAGATATTGCGGTTGTCGGCCTGCGCCCCCTCACCCAACGGCCGGTTCGCGTGCCACGGCCAGTCGCCGTGGATGATTTTGTTCGCCGGACTGCGCAGCATCTCCGCCTCGCTCAACGAAGTGCTCGGAGCGGTGCCGGGGGCGGCCTTGGAGTCTCCCGTCACCCGGCGCACGCGGAAATGGTCACTCACCCATTGGGGCAGATAACTATTGCCCCACGAGGTGTAGCAGGTCCGGTTCTTGGGCGTGTTGCTGAAGGAGTCGCCTTTGTCGGCCGGGCAACGGAAGCTTTCCACCGCTCCGACATAGCGGTTCAGCGGCCGGTTGGTTTCGCGCACATTCCCGCCATAATCCGCGGCAGGGCCGCTTAAAAACGCATTGGTGATGTACTTGCCGCCCACCGCGCCCCAACCGTCGTGGGTGGGGTAAAGGCTCCGGTTCTCATCCGCGTACAGGGCGAAGCCCACGCCATGCTGTTTCAGATTGGCCACGCACGTCACGCTGAGCGCCTTGCCTTTCGCCCGTGACAGGGCCGGCAGCAGCATGCCCGCGAGGATGGCAATGATCGCGATCACGACCAGTAATTCGATCAGCGTGAAGCCGCCGCGCAACGGACCGGGTGGGGTGGCTCGAGGTTGGGTAATCACCCCTCCAAGCTAGCCGAGAAAATGACCAAGCCAAGACCGGAATGGACGAATGGAAAAGCGCTTCAATCACCATGGTGCCAAGGGACTGGACGGTTTGAGCGGGCGCAAGTAACTGGCCCTCGCCGGAATAGGAAGAACAAGACGCGTAGCGGAACCCTCCATGCGCAACCAAGTTTCCAGCCGCCCCCGCCTTCTTGTCGCCGCTGGCTCCGGGTGCTCGACGCCTTGCCGTCGCACCCCGCGCTTGCCCGGCGTGGGAAACCGGGTACACCTCTGGCCGCTATGGCATCCATTTTCTCGCTCCGGGCCGGCGTGATCGGCACCGGTTTCATCGGTCCTGTCCATGTGGAGGCACTTCGCCGGTTGGGAGTGACGGTAACGGCCCTGTGCGATCTGCCGGATCGGGTTGACGCCCTGGCCGAACGCCTCGCCATTCCCCGGGCCTTCGGGAATTACCAAGACCTACTGCGGTCGCCCGATGTGGATGTGGTTCACATCTGTTCGCCCAATCGGTTCCACTGCAAGATGTCGCTCGCGGCGCTTCGGGCGGGCAAGCACGTCGTGTGCGAAAAACCGCTCGCCATGAACACCCGGGAGACGGGGGCGATCGTCCGACTGGCGCGCCAATCGGGCCTCGTCTTCGGGGTGAACTACAACGTCCGGTTCTACCCGGCGGTGCTTCAAATGCGGAGACTCGTCGCCAAGGGTGAGCTGGGCGAAATCATCCATGTCAACGGCTCGTACTTCCAGGACTGGCTCTTCAAGGAGACGGACTACAACTGGCGCCTGCTTCCCGCCGAGGGCGGCAAACTGCGCGCCGTGGCCGACATTGGCACGCACTGGATGGACACGGCGTCGTTCATCTTGGGGGCGCCAATCAAGCGGGTCTTTGCTGATCTCGGAACTTTTCACCGCACCCGCCGCCGGCCGTTGGGCGAGGTCCAGACCTTCACGAAAGTCAGCGCCGGCCAGAAGTACGAAGCCTACGCGGTCAAAACCGAGGACTTCGCCAACGTGCTCCTTGAATTCGGCAACGGTGCCCGCGGCAATCTTGGGGTTTCGCAGGTCGCGGCGGGTCGCAAGAACTGCATTCGCATCGAGATTTACGGGTCGAAGCAGTCCGTCTGGTGGTGTTCGGAGGATCCGGAGCGCCTGCATTTCGGACAGCGCGAAGGGGCCAACCAGACGGCCATTCGCGCCACGCCGGCGTTCGGGGATGGTGCCGCTGGCTTCACGGATTACCCGCCCGGCCACGTCGAGGGTTTCCCTGATACCTTCAAGATGCTCTTCCGCTCCATCTACGGGTGCATTGCCGCCAGCGACCGTGGCGAGTGTCTTCACGCCACGGCCGAGGATGGACACCGGGAGGTCGCGGTCTGCGAAGCGATCCTCGTCAGCCACCGGTCCAAACGGTGGGTGACCGTGTGACCGGAGCGTGATTCGGAACCGGACCGGTCGGTGATGGAGCGGGCCGCGCCGTGAGTGTCACGGTTGTGCCGGCCGGTCATCCCGCAAGTCAACTTCCGCCTTGAGGCGGTTGTTTTCGAGTGTCACCCGGCCCGCCTGCTTGCCGATGCGGATGCCAACCTTCTGGCGACCGCTGCCGGTGTCCTCGATGACGTTCCGGCGAATGACCGTGTCGTGCGTCTCGCCATTCACGAACAGGCCCCAGCCCTCGTTGTCCCGGACGATGTTCTCCTCAAAGGTGATCCGGTGCGCTGCCATCGGCTCGGTTTCGTTGCGCCAATAAACGCCGCCCGCCCGGTTGCCGATGATCGTGTTCCCGCGAACAGTGTTGTCGGTGTCCTTGTGGCCGATGGACATGCCGAATCCGCCGTTCCCTTCGAGCCAGTTGCCCTCGGCGACGCCACCTTTGACCCGCCAGCAAAAGAACAAGCCGTCTGAGCCGTTCGCCACCGCGCGGCAGTTAACGATGGTCGGGCGTTGCGAGCCGCTGCCCGGATGCAGTCCCAGACCCGCGCAACGCTCCACCACGCAAGCCTCGATGGTCACGTCGTTCGATTGTTGGAAGCTGATGCCGTCCCCGTTGTAGTCCCGCACGACGCAGCGGCTGATGACGCAGTGGTCGCCGCGATAGAGGAAGATGCCCGCCGTCCGGCAACCGTCCACGAGGGTGGGGTTTTCGGCGCGGTTGCCGTCCACCGTGAGGTTCTCGACCCGCGCGTCCTGGAGATGGTAGCCGCTGATCACCGGGAAGACCGTGGCGGCAAAGCCTTCGTCGGCCACCAGGATATCCGCGTTCATCGGGCGCGTGAGCGTGAAGTAGTTGCCTCGGGCGTTGAGAATGGTCGCGCAGACGCCGTGAAAGTGTCGCTGTGTCTTAGAACCGACATAGACGCCCCGGCCGATGGCAAAGCCGCCCGGGTCCACCACTGTGATGGCCGCCTCGCCAAAATCGCCATCCGTGGCCAGCGGCGAGCGGAACTCGCGGTCTTTTTTGAGCACCGTCAACTCGCCCGCCCCGCGCACGGTTACGCGACTGCGCAGATGCAGTGAGTCCCTCATCAGGTACACGCCCGGGCCGATCTCGACCACGCCCCCGCCGAGGTTGCCCACGTAGTCCACGGCCGCCTGCAACGCCCGGTGGTCGCCGCCGATGATGTCCGCGTCGCGCAACCCGACGGTGATGCGCACGGCGGGCTGGGCGTGGAGTTCGTTCTCGGCGTACCGGCGACCGGCTTGATCCGCTACGCCGCGGGCGGAAACCAGCAAGACCAACATCAGGCTGAAGCCAAGGCGTGATTTCATGGCCTCAGTCTAGCTCCCTGCGAGCCCGGGTCACGGACCGTTTGAGTAACGGTGGGGAGCATTCAACCGCCCTTGAGCGAACTGGTTCGTTGCTTGAGCCAGTCCCAGTCCGTCGGAGGCTCGGCAGCGAACCCACCCCCGGCCGCGCCCTGAACGGGCGGGCGAACGGTGCCCGTCGGCCCGGCGACCTGCCAGCGCCGCAGTTCGAGGTGACCGTCCGCAAAGCTGAGGTTCGCGGCGCCGTTGTGATACGAACCGGGCAGATTGCCCCACCTGTATTCGTGGAGGCGGTTCATGAAGAAGCCATCGTTGAGCGTGTCGGGGTGCTCGTCCAGGAAGACGAACGTCATCGCTGGCTGCACGAGATCGCTGCCCTTGAAGAACTGGAGGTAGGCCGGGTTGAAGCGGTTGGTCAGCACCCCGGGGTCGCCCACCAGGGAGTTCATCGCCACACTGCGGATGCGCGCGCCGGCCGGCGTCCGCGACTTGTCGGACGGGCACTTGAACACGCCGGCAGATTTGCCCGCGTAAGGGGCCAACTTCGCCTCGGTCAGCAAGAGTGTGTTCGTGTTCTCCGGGCTGGCCGTCCAGTCCTGGACATTGTTGACCCAGTTCTCGCGGCGCTCGCGGGTCTCATCAATCCCGTGATTGGCCACGTAAGCGTCGTTGAAATCGTCGGCGTACATCTGCCAGCCGGTCTGCAGTTGGCGGATGTTGCTCGCACACGCGGCGCCCTGCGCCCGGGCCTTGGCCTTGCTCAGGGCAGGCAACAACAGACCGGCCAGGATCGCGATGACGGCGATCGCCACCAACAGCTCGATGAGCGTGAAGCCGGTTGGAACCGGCAGGATGCGAGTTGCGTCATGACGGCACCGCTGTCCGGAGGGCGCGCACGGGACCAGAGTGCCTCGCCGCCGGCCGGCTCTGCACCGGGTGAGCGTCGGCGACGACCGGCAGATTTCGGGGCGCATGTTCACGTGCCACCGGGCGCCCCGGGAGTCCGTTCCCGCACGCACAATCCAACCTTCGCCGGCGCGTGGGCGAAAGACACCTGGCCACCCGCCACCGAAACGCCCTCGAAAGGATCATTGATGGTGAGGAGGCTGCCATCAATGTCGAGGTAGTCGGTCAGCTCCGCCAAGTGGGCGGCAGCGCTGATCAGGACGCTCGATTCAATCATGCAGCCGAGCATGGTCTTGAGGCCCGCGTTGCGGGCCGCTCGCAGGGCTTCCAGAGCGGTCGAGACTCCGCCGGTCTTGACCAGCTTGACGTTGACGCCGTGGAAGGCGTCCACGCACTTCGGCAGATCGCCCGCGTAGAGGTAGGACTCGTCGGCAAAGAGCGGCAGCGGCGAACGTTCCTTCAACCACACCAGATCGCCTGGATCCGCGGCCGCCGGCATGGGCTGTTCGACAAACTGGATGTGGCCATCGGCCGCCAGCCATTCGATGTGACGCAGCGCCTCCTCCTTCGTGGTCCACGCCTCGTTCGCGTCCACGCGCACCGGTTTCGTGGGCGCGACTTCGCGAAGGGCCCGCAGGTTTTCCCGGTCGGTGGGGCTGCCGACCTTCAGCTTCAAGACGGGATAGCGAGCGGCTTCAGCCACCTTCGCGCGAACCACCTCGGGCGAATCTATCCCGATACTGAACGAACTGATGTGGTGGTTCTCGCGAAAACCCAGACCGAGAAAATCGTAGAGGGGCTTGCCGGCCAGTTTGGCCGCGCCGTCGAGCAGGGCGATGTCAAAGGCGCCCTTGATGGCGTGGTTCCCGGGGCCGAGCGAACGCACGTAGCGCATGCTCCCGGCCGGATCGGCAAAGGACAGTTGGTAAAGGTTGACGATCTCGACAAAGGCGGCGGCGTTGTCAGCGGTCTCGCGATACCGCTCCGCCGGCGCGGCCTCGCCGATCCCGGTGGTGCCATGCTCGTCGGTCAACTCGACGAACACGACCGGATAGAAGTCTTTACCGCCCGAACCGCCGGGTCGAAGACCCGACGCGATGGTCCAGCGGTGGGCCAGGGCGAGATCGTAGCGCCAGGAGCGCAGTTTCATGCGGGGGAGACGAAAGCCGAAAGCGCGGCTGGAAGCAACGGTGGAGTCCGGTGGTCCGGGCGGGGGCGCAGGATCGGCAGCACCCTTCGCTGGCGGCCGCTTTGCGGGAGCCTGGACCCCGGCGGCGATTCCGGAGTGCCGCCTGGCCGCGTTGACTTGAGGGGGTGGGTCCTTTACGGTCCGCCCTCGCATGAAGCGGTTCCTACTCGTGATTTCGCTCGTGGCGGTGGGCCTGTTCTGGCTGCCCGCCCGTTGCCCGGCACCGCTGGTGTACCGGCCCGGTGAGGGCTGGACTTACGAGGCGGTCGGCGAGGGCAGGTGGACCCGTGCCCGGGCGAAGGACCAGTTCGAGGTGGCCCAGGAGGCTTTCGACAACGGGAAGACGCGCCTGGCCATCAAGGCCGCGCGCCGCACCGTCAAGCGTTGGCCCCTGTCCGACTACGCGCCCAAGGCCCAGGTGCTGCTCGGCCGCTGTTACGAGAAGCGGAAGTACGACGAAAGGGCGTTCAAGGAGTACCAGCGGGCCATCGAGCGCTATCCCAAGGTTGAGGGCCTGCCGGAAATCCTCCAGCGGCAGTACGACATCGCCACCCGCTTTCTCAATGGCCAGTGGTTCAAACTCTGGGGCGTGATTCCCTTCTTTCCTTCCATGGAAAAGACCGCCCAGATGTACGCCAAGATCGTACGGAACGGCCCGTTCAGCGAGGTCGGGCCCAAGGCGCAGATGGGCGTGGCGGCCGCGCGGGAAAAGCAGAAGGACTATCTGCTGGCGGTACGCGCCTACGAAGTGGCGGCCGACCGGTATTATCAGGACAAGGCCGTGGCGTCCGAGGCGCTCTACCGGGCCGGGCTGGCGTGGAAGAAGCAGGCGCAGACGGCGGAGTACGACCAGAGCGCGGCCGGCAGCGCGATCGCCACGTTCAGTGACTTCATCGTTCTCTACCCCGAGGACGGACGGGTGGGTGAAGCCACGACCATCATCAGCGACCTGAGGACCGAGCAATCGCGCGGTGCCTACCGGGTGGCGCAGTTCTACGAGAAGAGGCGGCGCTGGAAGGCGGCCGAGATTTACTACAACGAGACGATCAGCAAGGACCCGGAATCCACCTGGGCGGCCGAGGCGCGCCGGCGGCTTGAATTCCTGCGCCGGCGGGTCGCCAAAGCGGCTGAATCCGCAAATGTCGAACCGTCCGTCCCGGCGCCGATGCCAGCCGTGGACCCGGCCGAGCCACCCCCGGAGCGCCCGTGAGTCCCGCCCGTGCGATTCCCATCCTTCTGCTGCTGTTCGTCCTCGTCGGCTGCGCGGGCTATCGGCTCGGTCCCACCAACGGCAACCCGGCCGGCGCCCGCAGCATCCAAGTGGCCTACTTCCAAAACGAAACGATGGAGCCGCGCCTCTCGGAGGCCGTCCTGCATGCCCTGCGCAAACGATTGCAACAAGACGGCACGTTCCGCCTGGCGACCCAGAACGACGGCGATGTAATCGTGACCGGCGCGATCCTGCGCTACGAGCGCGAAGCGGTTTCCTTCCAACCGGCGGATGTCATCACGGCGCGCGATTACGAAATTACGCTCCATTGCCGCGTGCTGGCGGAAGAGCGCGGCACGGGCAAGGTGCTGCTGGACCGGGTCGTCCGCGGGCGCACCACCCTCCGCGTCGGTGCGGACCAGACCAGCGTCGAGCGGCAGTCGCTGCCGGTTCTCGCGGCTGACTTTGCCCGCAACGCCGTGGACCTGCTGGTGGACGGGACGTGGTGAACGATCAGGACACCGGGCAGCGACATTTGCCGGAAGATCGCAGCGACGTTTTCTCCGAAGCCTTTGGCCCCGGCCGGTTGACTTGCCGGCAGATCATTCATGAAGGTTTCCCTTGCCTACGGTCGAAGCGGTCTGGTCGTGGAACTGCCAGACGACCGGACCACCGTCGTCGCGCCGCGCCATGCGCCGGGCTTGCCCGATGAGCGATCGGCCTTCGAGGCGGCGTTGCGCTCGCCCATCGGCGCGCCGGCCCTGGCGGATTCCGTGAAGCCGACCGACCGCGTCTGCATCGTGTTCACCGACTCGACGCGGGCGACCCCAAACGAGCGCATTATTCCCTGGCTGCTGGCGGCGTTGCGGCACGTTCCCCGGGACCAAATCACGCTGCTCAACTCCACCGGCACTCACCGGCCAAACACCCCGGCCGAGCTGGCGGCACTGCTGACCCACGAGGTCTTCGCGAATTATCGCGTGGTCAACCACGACGGCCAGGATCGCGCGGCTCTCATCGAGGTGGGGGGCACCCGCGGCGGCGCGCCGGCGTTGATCAACCGGCATCTGGTGGAGGCGGACCGGCGGATCATCACCGGCTTCATCGAGCCGCATTTCTTCGCCGGGTTCAGCGGCGGGCCGAAGGGCATCGTGCCCGGGTGCGCGGGGCTCGAGACGGTGATGAGTAATCACGGCGCGGCCCACATCGGCGACCCCAACGCCACCTTCGGCGTCACCGAGGGAAATCCCTTGTGGGAGGAACTGCGCGACCTTGCGTTGCGGATCGGGCCGAGTTTCCTGGTGAACGTCACGCTCAACGAGCGACGCCAGATCACCGGCGTGTTTGCGGGCGACCTGATCGCGGCCCACCGGCGCGGCTGCGAGTTCGTGCGCGAGTCGGCGATGCAGCCGGTGGCGGAGCCGTTCGACATCGTCGTGACCACCAACAGCGGGCACCCGTTGGACCTCAACCTCTACCAAGGCGTGAAGGGCATGGCGGCCGGGGCGCGCATCCTGAAGCCGGGCGGTCTGCTGATCCTCGCGTGCGAATGTCGGGAGGGGACGCCTGCCGGCAGTCCGTTTGACCGATTACTCCGCAGCGCGGCAAGTCCGGAAGAAATTCTTGCCCGCATCGCGACGCCCGGTTTTTGCGCGCCGGAACAATGGCAGGCGCAGATTCAGGCGCTGGTTCAACGCCGCGCCCGGGTGCGGCTTTACAGCGAACTACCGGACGAGGCCGTCCGTGCCGCGCACCTCGAACCCTGCCACGACATCGCCGCCGCCGTGCGCGAGGAATTGAACGCGCTCGGTCCGGCGGCCCGGGTCGCCGTGCTGCCGCAAGGGCCGCTCACCATTCCCTACCTTATGGCGAGTTCCTGAGCCGGACGTGCCTTCAGGGCGCCGGGGCCCCTGCGGCGTTGGTGGTGAGAGGAGCATCGCCCGTTCGCTTCGGTGTGTCGCGCTCGGAGACAATCAGGAACAGCGCGAAGTTCAGCGCCAGCACCAGCAGCACGATGAAGCCCAGCGCCAGTTGCGCGGGCCGGACTCTCGCCGGAGGGGAACCGGACGCGGACGAATCAGAGGGAGCCGTCGGTTTCACAGCAGACTCGCGGAGTCGGCATCCAGAAACAGCGTGCAATGGGGCTTGCGGCGCAGAATCGAGGCCGGACAGGCCGTCGAGAGCGGTCCTTGTATGGTGGCGCGCACGGCGGCCGCTTTGCGCCGCTCCGGCACCACGCACACCAGCTTTGCCGCTGCGCCGAGGGCCGGGATGGTGAGGGTGTAGGCGTATTGCGGCACGGCTTCGAGCGTGGGGAAGCAGCCCTCGCCGACCTGCTGGCGGCGGCAGGCCTCGTCCAGTTGGACGAGCTTGACCGTGTAAGGATCGTTGAAGTCGGCCACCGGCGGATCGTTGAAGGCCACGTGTCCATTTTCCCCGATACCCAGGCAGCACAGGTCAATCGGCGCCTCCGTGAGCAAGGCGCGATAGCGCTCGATTTCCTTCAGTGGTTCGGGCGCATCACCCGTGAGGTAGTGAAATGCCCCGGGCCGGCAGCGGAGTTCCACCCGCTCGCGCAGGAACCGACGAAAACTGGCGGGATGCGTGTCAGGGACGCCCAGGAACTCGTCCATGTGGAACAACGTCACCCGCGACCAGTCAAGGTCCGGCGTCCGGACCAGCACGTCGAGGAACTGAATCTGCGACGTCGCCGAGGCGAGGATCGCCCGGGCCTCGCCCCGTGCACCGAGGGCGGCCCGGAGCGTCTCGGCGGCGAGCACGGCCGCTTCGGCGGCCATCTCGGCCTGCGTGCGGTACACCCGCACTGGCAGGAGGTCCGCTTGGAGGGTCTGCAAGGGCTGAATCATGCGGCTCGGGGAGCGGCAACCGTCAACGGAACGAGTCCCACTCCGGTTCGTTTTCGAAGATCCACCGATAGTAGTCGGCACATTGCAACCGGGTGGCGGCAGCCTCATCCAACACCACGGTGCAGCGCGGATGCAACTGCAACGCCGTGGCCGAGATCATTGAGGTGATCGGTCCCTCGACCGCCTTGGCGATGATCGGGGCCTTCTCCGCGCCCGTGGCCAGCAGCAGGCACCTTCGCGCCTCAAGAATGGTGCCCACGCCCATCGTGATGGCCCGGCGCGGCATGCGTTCCGGGTCCTCGAAGAGCGGGCGATTTTGCTCCAGGGTCACCGGCGAGAGCGCCTTGACCCGCGTGCGGGACTGGAGTGCGGAAAGCGGTTCATTGAAACCGATGTGCCCCGCCCGACCCAGTCCCAGCAATTGCAAATCCACGCCGTTGAAGCGCTTGATCAACTCTTCGTACTGGCGGCATTCCCGGTCGAGGTCGGCCGCCATGCCATCCGGTAGATGCGTGTTGCGCAGGTCAATGTTCACCTGCAGGAACAGGTGATGATTCATGTAGTGGCGGTACGAGTGGCGGTCCGAGGGCGGCAGACCGACGTACTCGTCCAAGTTGAACGTGGAGCAGAGCGAAAAATCGAGACCCTCTTCGCGAGCCATTCGCACCAGTCGGGCGTACACGCTCTCCATCGTCCGGCCGGTCGCCAGCCCCAACACGAGATGGGGATTGGCGCGCAGCTCCCGCGCGATCACGCGCGCCACCAGTTCCGCCGCTGCTTCGGCCGTTGGACGAATGATGACTTCCACGCGGGAACCCTAACCCGTTCGCCCGGCTGCGGACAGGAAGAAAGCGGTCCGGGAATCACGAAATCGGTCCTGCCTGCGCGAGCACGGACGACCGAGGCCCTGGTTCGCCTGACCGGGCACGGGCTTTACACCCGGCGCACGCGAGGGATGCTCCGGCCATGCACATCCTCATTCGCCAGTTGGTCCGCGCGCTCTGCCTGTCCTGCCAACGGCCCCCGCTGGTCGCGGTGGCTTGGTTGGTAACGGCTGCCCAGGCCGCCACGCTGCCGGACTTCCCGCTCCCGGTGGACCAAAGCCGCTCCGCGACCGCGCGGCACCTGGCCAAACCCGTGCTCGAATCGCGCCTGCTCGACGACATGGAGTCGCCGGCCACGTGGAAGCTTTTTGGTCCTGGCGCGATGACCTTCACGATCGAGCGGCAACGGGATGGTCGCCAGTCGGTCCGACTCACTTCGCCCACGAAGACCGCCTCCCCACCGCCGGTCTCGGGGCGTCCGTTCGCGGAGACGGGGCTGCGCCGCGAGTTCAGCGATGAGGATTGGAGCGCCTTCAACCGCCTTTCGGTCTGGGTGTACCCGGACCTTCCCGGGTTCCACGTCGTTTCCTTGCTGATGAAGCTGCGCAGCGAGGGAACCGAAGGCCGCAGTTACACCGACGGTGGTCTCAATTACGTGTTGCTGACGAACCAGACGTGGAACCAGGTGATTTGGGAAATCCCGCATCTGGAGCGTCGGCAGGTCAAGGCCGTCGAGTTGATCTACCGGCTACAGGGCAACGAGCCGGGTGCCACGGAGCGCGTGAGCTTCGACTTTGACCGGCTCGAACTGCAACGGGTCGAGGCCGACGTCTTCCGCGGCTGGGCGGTCGCGGCCGGCCGGATTGCGTACAACCACCTCGGCTATCCGCTGGATGCTCCCAAGATTGCCCTCGCCCCCTCGGGAGCCGCCGATGCGTTCGCGATCGAGCGCGCTGACAAAGCGGAAGTGGTGTGGCGCGGAACTGCTACTCTCACCCGCACGCCGCAGGGTGAGTTTCGCGTGTTGGATTTTTCCGCTCTTCGCGCGCCGGGCCGCTACCGGCTCGTGCTGGGCACGCTGCAGACCGAATCGTTTGTCGTTGGGGAGGCACCCTGGCGCGAAACCCTGATCGCCGGTTTGAACCAGTTCTTCTGCCAGCGCTGTGGTTTCGCGGTGCCGGGCATTCATGGCGTTTGCCATCAGGACTGGCAGGCAGAGCACGCCGGGCGGCGTATCGTCATCAACGGCGGCTGGCATGACGCGGGCGACCTGTCGCAAGGTCTGGTCAACACCGCCGAGGCCGCGTGGTCTTTGCTGCGGCTGGCCGATGGCTTGCCGGTCGCGGAGGCCCCATTGGCTGGTCGCCTCCGGCAAGAGGCGCGCTGGGGCCTCGAATGGATGCTCAAGACACGATTCGGCGACGGCGCGCGCGTGACCTGGGCCACCATGGATTTCTGGACGGATGGCGTGAAAGGCAACCAGGACGACGTGGTCGTGCGCGCGAACGACAGCCCGTTCGACAATTTCATCGCCGCGACCACCCAGGCCGCAGCGGGGCGGTCGCTACGCAGTGGGGACGCGGCCTTCGCGGAAACTTGTCTCCGAGCTGCGGAAGAGGACTGGCGCTTTGCGCTCGCGCGGCTGCGCGACCCGGGGGTTGAAGTGGCCGCTGCGGGCGTGCAGGCGGGCCTCGAGTTGTTCCGCACCACCGGGCGACGCGAATTTGCCGACGAGGCGATTCGGCTGGCCGGCATTCTCCTCGGTTCGCAGCAGGTGGAGCCGCCGCCGTGGGAGCTGCCGCTGACCGGCTTCTTCCACACCTCGCCGCGGAAGGATCGCATCCTGCACTACAACCATCGCAGCCACGAGCAGGCGCCCGCAGTGGCCCTGGCGGATCTGCACGATGCGCTGCCCGATGCGCCCGAGCGTGGCCGCTGGCGCGACGCCGTCGCGCGTTATGGCGCCTACCTGAAAGCAACGGCCGCCCACTCGGCGCCGTGGCAGATGCCCGCCGCCGGCATCTATCGCCTCAGCGACACCCGCAACGCCTTCGAGCGGGAGCAGATTCAGCAGGGCCTTCGTCTGGGGGAGGACATCTACCTCCGGCGGTTCCCGGTCTGGGGAGACTTCCGCGGCAACCTGGGCGTTCAACTCTCGCAGGCGCTGGCCGCCGCCCGGGCAGCGCGCTTGCTGGAAGATCCGGAGCTGCGGGCGCTGGCGCTGGCGCAGGTTGACTGGACGCTAGGCCGAAATCCGTTCGCCCAGAGTCTGATGTACGGTGTCGGCCACGATTACGCCCCGCAGTACACGGCCATGAGCGGTGACATCACGGGCACGCTGCCGGTGGGCATCCAGACGCGCCTCGCCGAGGACGTCCCGTACTGGCCGGCTTCGAATTGCTACAACTACAGCGAAGTCTGGGTCCACCCGGTCAGCCGTTGGCTGGCCCTCATGGCGGAACTGTCGGCGGAAAAACCGTGAGCCCGCGTCGGCGCCAAGGACGGTCGGTGGAGGTCCGCAAAGCGACCCCGGCTCCCGCCACGGGTGTTGCCCGGCGGATCAGGCGGGTGGGTTGGCCGGCGTCAGCCAGCGATCGAACCAATGGGCGAACAGCCGCACATCGAAGATCATCGTCGGCCAGCCGTGCTTCTTGCCGGGGCGCACAATCAGCGTCACCTCGCGCCCCAGTTCCTGCGCGCGCTGTTGAAAGCGCTCGGATTGATCGAGTGGCACCAGCGTGTCCGCGCTGCCATGCACAATCAACGTCGGCGGCAGGTTCGACGTGATGTGATAGATCGGCGAAGTCTCGCGCCCGATGCCCTTCCACGCGGCCAGGTTCGTTGAATCGGGTCCGAAGGCCCGGACGTAGCTCTTCGGCGGACCACCGTCGCCGGGATTCTCCGTCGAACTGCCGAGGTTGAGCAGATCGGTGACCGGATAGAACACCGCCACCGCCTGCACGCGGCTGCCGGCGCGCTCGACCGGATCAGTTGCGGCCGGATCACCGTCGTCGCCCCGCGTGGCAATCATCAGGCTGAGATGCCCGCCGGAACTGCCGCCCACGACACCGAGCCGCTGCGGGTCCACGCCATACTCGCGGGCGTGGTGCCGGACAAAGCGCGTGGCCCGGCGGACTTGGCCAATGATCTCCATCACGGTGTACTCCGGCTGCGATCCGTGCATGACCATGAAGACCGTGTAGCCGCGACGCAGCAGCGGGGCGACCACGAGGTCCTGGCTCGCCTCACGCTTCGAGCGCCAGCTCCCGCTAATCATGACGAGGACCCCCGCGCCGTTGGGACGGGCCGGCGTGAGCCGCTCGATTGTAAAGGCCGGCTCACCCGGCGGCGTGTACACGACGGCCGGCGAACGGGAGTAATCCGGATGCAGCCACCACCAAAAACCTCCAATTAATGAGGCGGCCAGAGCCACGACGACCACGACAATCAGCCCCATCCAAGTCAGCCAGCGAGGAATTCTCATCGGTCGCGAAGCGTACCAGTTCAACTGGGGCTGCCAAACTCCCAATGAATTACCAGCCCCACACCCCGCCCGCGCGGTTGCGGAGGCCGTAGTAACGTGACAGTCAGGTCGCCGCCACGTGAACATCTGGAAAACCAGGCCTGCGCCGCTTGACCGGACCTGCGCCCGACCTAGTCTTGGGGTCTATGGACTTTCATTGCCTTCAAACTTTTCGAGTCGCCGCCACGGCCTCTTTGGCGCTGGCCGCAGCGTCCGCGGTGGCTCTGGAACCCAAGTGGCAGATCACCTGGACCGATCACACGAACAACCCCGTGGCTCTCCGCAGCCCCGGCTCCCGTGAGTACATGCCCTATGTGCTGTACCATCCGGCCTGGCCGGCCGAGTCGCGCTATCGCGTCTGGTACGACACCGAGAGCATCGCCGGCCTCGCTTACTCGTACTCCGCCGACGGCCTCAACTGGTCGGCGGGCGTGCCGCTGACGGGCATCAACGGCCCGGACGCGAGCAGCACTGGTGGCGAATTCGCCGGGCGTCCCGTCGTGCTCTACAACCCGGCCTGGCCGAAGCCCTACCGCCTCTACTACTACGGCCGCACGGATGCCGTCCCGCACCCCATTTGGGTGGCCGAGAGCGCGGACGGCATCGCCTTCGAAAACAACCAGGTGGCGCTCGATCCCACAGTTCCGGGCAGCCGCCTCGGCACCTATGCCGACGGCCATGCCGTGGCCTGGTTCCCCGGGCGCAACGCCACGCCGGCGGATCCCGAGGCCGAGCGGCCCTTCATCATGTACTTCCGCGATCGCGGCGGGCAGGGCATCGCCTACGCCACCTCGCGCGATGGCTACGTTTTCGAGGAGCCGGAGGACGACCCGTTCACCGAAACCGTCGAGGGCCTGGTCGAGCTGCTCGATGCCGACCGCAATCCGCTCGTGCTGCCCATGCACCCGACGCAGGTGCTCCAGCTCGCGCAGAACGACCTGCGCATGTTCGCCTTTGAGAGCAACCGCACGCTGCGCTACCTCGTCTCGGCCAACGGCCTGAAGTGGATCCTCGCCGAGGATCCGATCCCGGGCATCGGCGAGGCCGGTGAAGCCGGTGCGTGGAACGACCAGCGCAACTACTACGCCAGCGCCGCTTACCTCGGCGAAGGCCGCTTCTATCTCATGCGCGGCGGACGCAACAACGCTTCCGGCCTTTATCGCACCGGCGTCGCCTTCGGCCTCAGCGCCTTTTACCGCGACCAGGACCTCGGCCAGTGGGCCTACTACTCGCCCATGACCGACTGGCAGGCCGAGGGCTGGACCCCCTTCACCACCACCGGCAACGAGCCGGACGGCGACCTCGTCGCCGTCATCCAGCACGCCGACGGCACCGTGTCCGTGCGCGACCGCAAGGACAGCGGCAACTTCTACATCCGGCTTGATACCGCGTGGACGGTGCCGTTCACCGTCGAGTTCCGCGCCCG
>CALJWR010000069.1 GCA_937976685.1 uncultured Verrucomicrobiae bacterium | reverse complement strand
GCGCCCCCCCGGACGGCGCGTCTGCAGGCGGGGCGGCATCCGGGCCAGGCGGATGTTTCCGAAGCCGGCTCAGGGACCGGCTGGCCTCGCGCCTCCCGGGGCGTTAGACTGCAGTCATGCGAATCAAGCCGTCAGAGCTCGCGGCAGCGCCAATGGGGCGTTCAGGAGAATGTCTCAGCCGCTTTTCGTTCGAGTATGCTCGGCGGGTCGGACCGACCCTGCTGCTCGCGGGTGTCCTCACCGAAATCGCGGCCGTAGCGTCCGGCGCACCGGAAGCCCGCGCCGATTCGCCGCGGCTGGCACGTTGGCACCTCGCGGAGAGCCCCACCAATCCCGCCGAAGTTGTCCGTGAGCCCGCCCTAGCCGAGGGAGGACGGGCCCGTTTCCGTTTTGATACCGGCGCCGTGCGCGTCGAGTACCGGCCGGACTGGTCGAGCCAGGACCGGATGGCCCCGCCGGGCTACGGCTGGGGGCAGGGGCCCGGACGCTGGGTGACGCTCTTTGAGGCGGGGGCCGCCGGCGAGGGCAGCTTCGCGTTGGCGATTGACCCGGCCGGCACCAATCTGGTGTTCACCACCCGCGATGTCGGCGGCGTTACCCGCACGAACCTCCAGGCTCGCATCTCGTGGACATATCCCCAGCCACAGCTTCGGCGGCGGGTCGAGTCGGCGCCCTGGCGCGAGGTGGCATTGAACTACACCCCGGGCTTCTGCACGCTGTTGGTGGACGGGGTCCAGCAGGGCGACTGGCAGACGCGGGCCGCGGTGGGCGCAGGTGTCCACCTGCCTCGGCTGCGACAGCGCCGTGACGTCCGTTTGGCGATCGGCGCGAACCTGACCGAAGACGCCAGTCCGGCGGGCCTCATCGGCGCGGTCGAGACCTTTGCCGAGCCCCTGACACCCATGCACTCGCAACCGCTCCTGGCCCGCACGGTTCTGAGCGCGAACGTGGAAGTCGAGCCGCCCAGTGTCACGCTCCGCTGGGCCGGCCTCCCGGGACCCGCCCCCACGGTGCGCCGGCGGCCATGGGGCGAAACCAACTGGCTGACGCTCGGAGGCAGGCCCGTGGGCAACGCCTTCACCGACCGGGAACCGCTGCTGCGACCGGGACAAGTTTGGGAGTACGCGGTCGGCGAGCGCTTCGCCGTCGTTGCGCTCAACCGACCACCCGTCGAGCGGCGCGGGGGCGTTCTGGTCTTGGTGGACGAAACTCTGGCGCGCCGGCTGGAGGCGGACCTGGATCGGTTCAGCGCGGATTTGCGCGGTGACGGCTGGCAGGTGGTGCGACGCCCTGCTCCCCGCCACGATGACCGGGCGTGGGACCGCGGTCCCATCTCGCCGCGATACATCGAAAGCGTCCGCCGCGTGAAATCGCTGATCCGGGCTGAATATGACGCCCCGGGCGGGCTGGCGGCGGTCGTGCTGGTTGGACACGTGACGATCCCCTATTCGGGAATCGGCTATGAAGACGGGCACTTCGACCACAACGGGGCCTGGCCGGCCGACAGTTACTACGGGGACCTCGACCAGGAGTGGCCCGACTCGACCATCAACACCGCCAGCAACATCTCGCATCCGCCCTTCCGCAACGTTCCCGGCGATGGGAAGTTTGACCCGTACCAGTTCCGCCCTCCCGGCACGCCGGATGGCGGCGGGCTCAACGGGCTGGAGGTCATGGTGGGGCGAATTGACTTCGCGAACCTGCCGGCGTTTCGGCCGGACGGGGAACTGGAACTGCTGCGGCGTTACTTCGACAAGAATCACCGGTACCGGATGGGCGAACTCACCTTTGCCGATCGGGCCGTGGTCGGCGGCTTCTTTTACAGCTCGTTCAACCCGGACAGCCTCGCCGTTTATCAAAACGGAGCTTGGACGCTCAGCCGCCTCTTCGGCCCGGAGTGGGACGGAATCCGCATGGGCGACGGCTTCGCGCCGGGCGTTTCCGCGTTGTGGGGATTCCAAGGCGGCTACGGCAGTCCGGACACGCTCCACAACAACCCCGCAGCCGCCAGCGCGCAGGGCATCGCCGTGGTATCCGCCGCCACCCTCGCCGCCCGCGCATCCGGGCCGGCCGTCGGGTTCCTCGTTGTCAAAGGCTCGTACTTTGGCGATTGGAACCTGGCGGAGAACAACTTCTTGAGGTCGGCGCTGGCGGTTCGCGACGGCGGCCTCGCGAGCCTGTGGACGCGCGATCTGATTTGGCGGACGGAGGGGCTGGCTGTGGGGGAACCGCTGGGAAACGCCTTGCTGCTGAGCGCACGCGACCACGCGAGCACCCGCACCACGTTCATCCTCGGCGACCCCACGTTGCGGCTGGCGGTCGTGCCGCCGCCCCGCGAACTCAAGGCGGCTCGCTCGGCCGGAAGCGTGCGATTAACGTGGAGCCCCGCTGAGAGCGGCACTTCCTTCCACGTCTATCGCTCGGCCGCGGAAAGCGGGCCGTTCGCCCGGCTCAATGCCGCGCCCTTGAGCGAGACTGATTTTGCGGACGAGTCGGCCGGCCGGGGCCGCCGGTTCTACCAGGTCCGGTCGCTGGTGCTGACGACGACGGGCGCCGGCGCCTACACCAATCTGAGCCAGGCTGCGGTCGTCACGGTGGAGTAGGGCGCCGGTCGGTCCTGCCGTGCGTTCCTGCTTCCGCCCCCGCCGGCGCCGTGTCATGCTACGACGGTCAAAGAACCCTGACTGTGATGTCTGCCTTTGCGAATCTCATCCCGCCGAACGAGGCCAGCCGACTGGCGGCGCTCCGCGAATGCCGCATCCTCGACACGGAACCCGAGGCCGCGTTTGACGATCTGGCGCGACTCTGCGCGCATCTCTGTGACGTGCCGATGGCCGTGGTGGCGTTCGTGGATGCCGACCGCGTTTGGCTGAAGGCCCGGGTCGGCGTGGAAGTCACCGAGTCCCCGCGCGCGCAATCACTGGCCAGTCTGGCGGTGCTCCAACCGCAGCTTTTCGCCTTCAGCGACATTCAAACCGACCCGGCGCTGGCCGGACACCCGCTGGTGGCGGCCCAGTTGGGTGTCCGCTTTTTCGCGTGCAAGCCGCTGGTGCTGGAGGGCCAGATCATCGGCGGGTTGTGCGTGATGGACCGGCGCGCGGGCCAGCTCCGCCCGGAGCAGTCCGAGGCGCTCGAGATCCTCGGGCGGCAGGTCGTCGTGCAGTTGGAGCTGCGCAAGAAACTGCGCGAACACGAGGAAGCCGAGGCCGCCCTGCGGGCGGCGGAGCAAAAATACCGGGACATCTTCGAAAACGTGGTGGAAGGTATTTTCCAGACCACGCCTGACGGACACTACCTCGCTGCCAATCGCAAGCTGGCGGAGATTTACGGCTACGGCTCGCCGGAGGAACTCATCGCTGCCGTCTCAAACATCGGCCACCAGCTCTACGTGGACGCGGGCCGCCGCGACGAATTCATCGAGGCCATTCAGCGCGACGGTGAAGTGCGTCATTTCGAATCCCTCGTGCACCGCCGGGACGGCACTGTCATCCTGATCGCCGAGAACGCCCGCGTGGTGCGAGGCCTGGCGGGCGAGGTGCTCTACTACGAAGGCACCGTCGAAGACATTACCGCCCGCCGGGAGACCGAGGACGCGCGCCGCAATTCCGAACTGCTGTACCACTCGCTCGTTGAGCTCCTGCCGCAGTGCCTCTTCCGCAAGGACACCGAAAGCCGGTTCACCTTCGTCAATCGCCAGTTCTGTGACGCCCTCAAACGCGAGCCGAATGAGATCATTGGCCGCACCGATTTCGACTTCTTCCCAGCGCCACTGGCGGAGCAATACCGGCGCGACGACCAGGAGGTGATGACCACGCTCCAGGCCAAGGAAAAGGTCGAGGAGAATGTCCTGCCGGACGGCAGCCGGCGCTATGTCCACGTGATCAAGACGCCGCTCTTCGACAACGCCGGTCGCGTGATCGGCGTGCAAGGGATGTTCTGGGACGAAACCGAGCGCCGCCAGACTGAGGAGGCCCTGGCCCACGAGCGCGACCTGCTCCGGGCCTTGCTGGATAACGTGCCTGACTCGGTCTATTTCAAGAATGCGAACTCAAAATTCCTCCGCTGCAGCCGGGCCATGGCGAAGAAGTTCCACGTCGCTGACCCGGAGGAACTGATTGGGAAATCCGATTTCGATTTCTTCAGCCACGAGCACGCCCAGGCCGCGTTCGAGGATGAGCAGCGCATCGTGCGCACCGGCCAGCCCCTGCCCAGTCTGAAAGAAAAGGAAACCTGGCCCGACGGCACCGAGACCTGGGTGCTGACCTCCAAGATGCCCCTGCTCAACGAAAGCGGCGAGGTCATCGGTACGTTTGGCATGTCCAAGGACATCACGGATTTGGTCCGGGCCGAGGAGGATCTCAAGAAGGCGCACGCGGCCGCCGTGGAACTGGCGAACGCCAAGGCGCAATTTCTCGCCAACATGTCGCATGAAATCCGTACCCCCCTCAATGCGATCATTGGCATGACCGGCCTGCTGCTCGACAGCGAGTTGCAGCCCGAGCAGCGGGATTGCGCCGAGACGGTGCGGGAGAGCGGGGAAGCCCTCCTGGAGATCATTGATAACATCCTTGACCTGTCCCGCGTCGAGGCCCGGCGCATGACCCTCGAGTCCGTCGAGTTTGACCTGCGCGAGTTGGTGGAGAAAACCTCGGAACTGCTGGCGGATCGCGCCCAGGCCAAGGGGCTGGAGTTGGTTTGCTGGCTTGACCCCGACATGGATTCCCGGGTGTGTGGAGACCCCACTCGCCTGCGCCAGGTGCTGATGAACCTGATTGGCAACGCCATCAAGTTCACCGAACGCGGCGAGGTGGTCCTGAAGATCTCCACGGTCATGGAGACGTCGCATCAACTCTCCGTGCGTTTCGAGGTGCAGGACACCGGCATCGGCATCACGCCCGAGGCGCGGGCCCGAATCTTCAATCCCTTCGTGCAGGCCGACGGCACCACCACCCGCCGGTTTGGTGGGACCGGGTTGGGACTGTCCATTTCGCAGCAACTGGTGGAGCTGATGGGAGGCCACATTGACCTCCGCAGCCAGGCGGGAGCCGGTACCACGTTTTCCTTTGAACTCAGCTTTCCCCGCCCGGCCGAGGGCACCGTCGCCGAGCCGGAGCTGCCCGCCGAGCTGGCCGGCAAGCGCGTGCTGGTGGTGGATGACAGCGCCAGCAGCCGCGTGGCACTGGCCAGCCAGTTGGCTGCGTGGGGACTGGAAGTGGCCGAGACCGGCAGCGCGCCGGACGCGATGTCGCTCCTCCAGGAAGCCCGCCAGGCCGGCCGGCCTTTCGATCTTGCGCTGGTGGACATGGAGATGCCCGACACCGACGGCATCGTTCTGACCGAGGCCATCCGGTCCGATCCCGCCAATGACCGGGTGAAGATCGCCCTGCTGGTCTGGCTGCGGAACCGGCCGGATGCGGCCGTGCTGCGCACCGTCGGCATCAGCGTGTGCCTCATCAAACCCGTCCGCCGAAGCCGGCTCCTCACCGGGTTGCTCAACGCGCTGCAAGACACGCCGCTAGCCGTGCCCGCGCCCACCCCGGTCGCGGAGACGCCGGCACCGACCGCCGCCCCCCGGTCCGCCCTGCGCGTGCTGGTGGTGGAGGACAACAGCGTCAATCGCAAGCTCGCCCTCCAGCAACTGCACAAGCTGGGTTACACCGGTCACGCTGTTTCTGGAGGTCTCGCCGCGCTGGCGGAACTGGAACGCGAGTCTTACGACATCCTGCTGCTGGATTGCCAGATGCCCGAAATGGACGGCTACGAAACCGCGCGCCGGCTGCGGCAGTTGGAAGCGCCCGAAACCGGGGCCGCCGGCACGCGACGGCCCCTGCACATCATCGCCATGACCGCCAACGCGCTCGAAGGCGACCGCGAAAAATGCCTTGTGGCCGGCATGGACGACTACATCAGCAAGCCTGTGCGGCTGACCGACCTTGAAGCGGCACTCCGCCGGGCCGCCGAACGGGTTCGGTCCGGAAGCCCGCCGGGACACGCCGTCAGCCATCCGTTCCATGCGGCCAAGCCTGTCCCGGCGGCAGCAGAACTGGCGCTGGCCAACCTGCCCACGCTGGACCGCGAGGCGGTCAACGCCCTGCGCGCCCTCGCGGCACCGGGCGAGCCGGACCCGCTGCCGGAGTTGATCAGCCTCTTCCAATACGAAGCCCGCGCGGCCGTCGAGAAGATGCGCGCCGCGAGCATGGCCGCCGATGCCACCGCCCTGTGCAACGCCGCGCACAACCTCAAGGGCTGCGCCAGCAACCTCGGTGCCCGCCGCCTGGCAGCCGTCGCGGAACAAATCGAGAAACGCGCGCGGACCGGGGACGCGCTGGCCGCCGCCGACCTTTTGCGGAGCGCGGAAGACGAACACGCTCGCGTCACCCACGCCTTGGTCGCGGAATCTCGTCCGACCTGATGCGGGCTCGGGCCTGGTTCAGGCAACCCGCGATCCGGCGCGGCCGGGGCGACGGGCGGGGCGTGGCGACCCGCCACCGCCGCGGCCGGCTTGGCAGGGAAACTGCCGATCAGGAACCCGGCGGCGCGTTAAGTTGCGCGCCGAGCTGCGCGCCCAGCCAGACTCCGGCCAGACAGAACAGCACGGAGACGGCCACGTTGCCGGCGGCCCCCGGCCAGTCGCCGTCCTGGACCAGCGTCAGAGTCTGGAGGCTGAAAGAGGAGAAGGTCGTGTAGCCGCCCAGGAACCCCACCAAGGCGAAGGGGCGGAACCAGCCCGGCGCCAGCCAGCGGCCCTCTGGACTCGTGAGCGCGGCCAGAAGACCAATGACAAAACAGCCGGAGACATTCACCACGAGAGTGCCGACGGGAAAGGTTTCCCCGTAGCGGCCGGCCACGGCACCGGAGAGCCAGAAACGCGCCATGCTGCCGAGCGCACCGCCCGCCGCCACGATCAGATACGTTCGCATGACCAGCCGTGAAATTACCCGGCCGGCCCGCCATCGCAGCAGAAAAGTAGTGGCGCCGCCTGGCACCGGGTCCGCTTGGGCGGCGGGTGACCCGCCGATGCTGAATTGCCCTGTCCGCCGCCGCCCGGCATACTGCCGCCACGATGGACGCCAAACCGACCCTGTTGATCGTGGACGACGAGAAGGCCACTCGCGAGGGCCTTCGCGCCGCGTTGGAGGATCGTTACGACGTCTATCTGGCCGAGGATGCCGCCAGTGCCATCCAGTTGCTGGAGCGCGACCGTTTCGACGTCGTGCTCACCGACTTCCGGCTGCCCAAGGAGGACGGGATGAAGTTGATCGCGCGGGCCAAGTCCCTCTCCAAGCCGCCCATCTGCATCCTGATGACGGCCTATGGCTCCGAGGAACTGGCGGTCGAGGCCATGCGCCGTGGCGCGGACGACTATATCGCCAAGGGCCGGCTGCAGATTGACGAACTCGAGATGCGGATTGCCCGGGCGCTGAAGCAGCAGAAGCTCGAAGTCGAGATCGTCTCCCTGCACCAGCGGCTCGACAAGCAGTTCGGGCTCGAAAACCTGGTCGGTCAGTCGAAGCCGATGCGGGACGTGTTCGAGATCATCCAGCAGGTGGCGCCCACGCCGGCGACCGTTTTGATTCAGGGCGAAAGTGGCACAGGCAAGGAATTGGTGGCCAGGGCCATCCACCAGTTGAGCCCGCGCGCCCGGCAGCCGCTGGTCACGGTGCATTGCGCGGCGCTGCCCGCCAACCTGCTGGAGACCGAGCTCTTTGGGCATGAGAAGGGCGCGTTCACCGGCGCCCACGAGCGGCGGATCGGCCGCTTTGAACAAGCGGATGGCGGCACCCTGTTCCTCGACGAGATCGGCGAAATTGACGCCAGCACGCAGGTGAAGCTGCTGCGGGTGCTGGGCGAACGCACCTTTGAGCGTGTCGGCTCGAACAAGACGATCTCCGTGGACGTGCGGTTGGTGGCGGCCACGAACAAAAACCTGGCCGCGCTCGTGAAGGCGGGAACGTTCCGGGAGGACCTCTTCTTCCGCTTGCGGGTGGTTGAATTATGGCTGCCGCCATTGCGCGAGCGACCGGGAGATGTGCCCTTGTTGGCACTCCATTTCCTGAAGGAAATCGCCAAAGAATACGGCAAGCCGGTCACCGATTTCACGATGGAGGCGATGCAGGCCCTGCTGGCCTATTCGTGGCCGGCCAATGTCCGCGAACTCCGCAATGCCATCGAGGGCGCGGTGGCGCTCTGCCGCGGCGACAAGATCACCCTGCGCGATTTGCCCGCCACCGTGCGGGGCACGGGGGACGCCGGCGTGGTTCCCCGGGATGCCCAGGCGGTCATCGAGCAGCGGGCGCTGACCCTGGAGGAGGCGGAGCGGCAGTTGATCATTCGCGCCTTGCAGGAAGCCCAGGGTAATCGCACGCTCGCTGCCCGGAAGCTCGGCATCAGCCGCCGCACGCTGCACCGCAAGTTGCACGTGTTCCACCTCGAACATTTGTAAACCGCGTTTCGCCAGATCCCCGCTTTATGCCAGCCCCCGGAACCCAGGAACTCATCCACTCGCTCGAAGTCGGCCGCGGCGCGCGGTCCGTCAAGCTGATCGCGCTCACGTTGGGCGTCGTCCTGTTCGCCCTGTGGTACAATCTGAATGAATTCCGGTCCTACAATACCGTCGAGGCCATGGAGGTCGGTCAGCTCGCGCGCAATCTCGCCGAGGGCCGCGGCTACACGACCCACTTCATCCGGCCGCTGACCATTCAACTGGTGGATGACAAGCTCGGGGTGCCGGCGCGGATTTCCAAGCAGCCGCACCCGGACCTCGCCAATCCGCCGCTGTATCCGGCAATCCTGGCGGGACTGATTAAAGCGCTGCCCTTCCGATGGGAGGTGCCGCGGTCGTTCTGGACGTATTCGCCGGAGGTGTGGATCGCCATCTTCAACCAGGTCCTGTTTCTCGCGGCGCTGTTCCTCACGTTCCAACTGGGGGCCAAACTCTTTGACGAATCGGTTGGCGCCGTGGCGGCCATCGTGCTGGCCGGTTCGGAGGTGCTGTGGCGGTTCAGCATCTCCGGTCTCAGCACCATGCTGGCCCTGCTGATCTTCCTCTGCCTTTTGTGGTGTCTGGTGAAGCTTGATGAGGGCCTCCGCGAAGAGGCGCCGAAAGGACGCGGCTACTTCGTCGGCTGGGGGCTGGCCACCGGCCTGTGCCTTGGGCTGGGCGCCTTGACCCGCTACTCGTTCGCGTGGCTGGCGGTCCCGGTGGTGGCGTTTGTGCTGATGTTCATCCGGCCACGTCGCTGGCTGGTGGCCGGCCTGGCCGTGCTGGGGCTGGGGCTGCTGCTGGGCCCGTGGATGGCCCGGAATTATCAGTTGAGCGGCACCTTCTTTGGCGTTCCGGGTTTCGCCGCGAGTCAGGACACGCTGCCGTTTCCGGGCAGCCGGATCGAACGGTCCTTCGAACCGCCCTTGGACCGCCTTTCCGGCCGCGATTACGCCCGCAAGCTGTTCGCCAACACGACCGAGATCCTGCAGGACGACCTGCCCCGGATCGGCGGCAGCCTCGTAGCGGCCTTCTTCCTGCCGGCGCTGTTCCTGCCCTATCGCAACCGGCTGCTCTCGCGGATGCGGTGGTTTCTGCTCTTCGCCTTGCTGGTCTTCATTCCGGTGCAGGCACTGGGCCGCACCCACCTGACCACGGATTCGCCAGTGATCAACACGGAGAACCTGCTCGTCATTCTCGCGCCCGGTGTATTTCTCTTCGGGGTCGGCTTGTACTTCGTGCTCATTGAGCACCTGCAGACCGTGGTCAAGCTGCCCTTGGTCGAGGTCAAACACCTGCTCACCGGCGCGTTCGCGCTGCTGGCGTGTCTGCCGCTGCTGTTCACCTTGCTGCCGCCACGCACGTTCCCGATCGCCTACCCGCCCTACTATCCGCCGTGGATTCAGGAGACGGCTCGCTTCCTCAAACCCGATGAACTGATGATGAGCGACATGCCCTGGGCGGTGGCGTGGTATGGAGATCGCGATTGCGTCTGGACGCCGCTGTTCATCGGCAATCCCACCTCCAATCCGCCGGACACCCGCGAGTCCTTCTACACGGTGTACGACGAACACAAGAAGGTCTCCGGCCTTTACCTCACCCCGATCACGACCAACGCGCGCTTTGTGAAAGAGATGCTTCAAGGACGCGACAATGCGTGGTCCCGCTTTTCCCTGGGCGTCATGGTGTACACGAACCTCCCTCCGAGGTTCCCGCTGCGCGATGCCCGGCTCAAGTACGTTCCCGACCAGCTCTTCCTCAGCGATCGGCCGCGTTGGCAGGCCATTCCGCCGGCAGAAGAACTGCCGCCCCGGCCCCAAACCGAGCACGAGATGTCGCGGTTGGCTCCCCTGCCCGGCGCCACCAATATCGCGCCAGCCATCGGCGGTCCGGAGTTGCCGGGACCGTAGGCCACCACCCCCGAGGCGCCCCGGCAGGCCCCATGACCGACACGCATCCGCTGACAACGACGACGTTTGATCTGCCCGGTTACCGGGTGGTTCGGTCCCTCGGCGTCGTGCGCGGAATCATCGTCCGGTCCCGTTCGGTCTTCGGGAACCTGGGAGCCAGCCTCCAGAGCCTGTTCGGCGGCAACATCTCGCTCTACACGAGCCTGTGTGAACGCGCCCGGTCCGACGCCTTCAACCTGATGCTCGAGCACGCCGGCCAACTCGGAGCGAACGCGGTGATTGCCGTGCGCTACGACGCCACGGAACTCGCGCCCGGGATCACCGAAGTGCTTTGTTACGGCACTGCGGTGATGGTCGAACCCGCTGCCGTCTGATCCCACGGCAACAGCCAGAGAAGCACCCGCGCGGGAACGCAGGGAGCGGGGGATTCCGGTTCGGTTCCGGAGGCAAGCAATGCCCGGCCCGCTGCTCGCGGCGGCAATCCTGTCGCGCGTCAAAATTCCACCACCATGCCGCGCGACGCCCCGCGCCGACGAAAAAGGGCGAGTGGCGAAGCCCTGCCCCCGCCCACCCGCCCCGGAACGGCCGAAGCTCGAAACCCCGCCTACTTGCCGTAGGCCTTGACGAAATCAATGCACTGC
>CALJWR010000068.1 GCA_937976685.1 uncultured Verrucomicrobiae bacterium | reverse complement strand
CACGCGGCGCTGCCCGGTGGAGGTGGCGGCGCGCGAGTTGCGCCATGCCTTTCTCGCGCGCGTGGCGCGCGCGACCGGTTTCTTCCGGGTGGCGCTGGCGCACCACGCCAACGACCAGACCGAAACGTTTTTCCTCCGCCTGCTGCGCGGCGCGGGCGGTGAAGGGCTGGCGGGGATGCGTTTCGAGAGTTCGTCCCCGGCGGACCCGGCGGTGCTGCTGGTCCGGCCGCTGCTCGACGTGACGCGGGCCGAGCTCGAGGCTCACGCGCGGGCGGCCGGCCTCCAGTGGCGGGAAGATGCCTCGAACCACGAGGAGCGCCCGTTGCGGAACTGGCTCCGCCGACGGGTGGTGCCGCTGCTCGAGCAGCGAACCCGGGGCGCGCTGCACCGGTTGGTCAACCGCACGGCCCAAATTGTCGCTGCCGAGGCTCACTTCAGCCGGGAAGAGGCGGACCGCTGGCTCAGCCGCGGGGCTCGGTGCCGGCGTTTCGACCGGCTGGCGGTGGCGGTGCAGCGGCAGGTCATCGCCCGGCAGCTCATCGAGCTCGGCGTGGAAGCGAGATTCGAATGGATCGAAGCGCTGCGACTGGACACTGCGGTACCGGTAACGACCCGCGCCGGGCTGATCTGGCGAGACCCGGAAGGCAGACTTCGTCGCGGTCGAACTGAAGGCTCCGCCTTCCAAACCGCAGAGGGGACGCTTGACCTGCGCGCTCTCGCGGGCCAGGTGGATTTCGCCGGGTTGCACGGCGCCTGGCGCTGTTTCTCCGTCTCTCCGGGGTGGGAGGTTCCACCACCGGTTCCAGGGCGGGAGTTCCTCGACGCGGTCCGTCTCGGCCGACGCGTGGTCCTCCGTCACTGGCGACGGGGCGATCGGTTTCAGCCGCTGGGGCTCCCGACTCCGGCCAAACTCCAGGACCTCTTCACTAATGCGAAGGTGCCGCGCGACGCGCGACACGCCGCGGTGCTCCTGGCGAACACGGCGGGCGAGATTGTTTGGGTCGAGCGGCTCCGGTTGGGCGAAGCGGCCAAAGTGCGGCCCTCGACGCGCCACGTTTTCGAATGGCGCTGGGAGCGGCCGGAGGCGTAGCGGGCCGGCCGCGGCACCCGGTGCTTGCTTCGCCGGGGGCGGTCGGTACTGTGTCAAACGTGACGACCACACCCGTTGACGCCAGCGTTTCCGCGCGCATCGCCGCCCTGGGCCGCGAGGTCCTGGACGGCAGCGATATCTCCCGCGAAGACGCCTTGTGGCTGCTGAATCTCGAGTCCACCGCCGACCTCTTCGACCTGCTCGCCTGGGCGAATCGCATCCGCGAGCGTTTCCGGGGCAACAAGGTTCACTTGTGTTCGATCGTGAACGCCAAGGCGGGCGCGTGCTCCGAGGACTGCAAGTTCTGCGCGCAATCGGCGTTTTACCAGACCGACTCGCCCCGCTACGGCTTCGTTGATCCGGAGCCTGTGCGCCAGGCGGCCGAGGAGGCCCAGCGGAACGGCGTGACCGGCCTTGGCCTCGTGGCCGCATGGAAGGGACTCGATGAAGGCCCGATGCTCGACGAGGTCTGCGAACGGTTTCGCGAACTCAAAGCGCTGGGCAAGGTGCGCCCCGACGCCTCGCTCGGGATCATTCGCAAACAGTCAGTGGCCGACCGGCTCGCCGCGGCGGGCGTGGAGTGTTACAACCACAACTTGGAAACCTCCCGGCGGTACTTCCCGAACCAGTGTTCCACCCATACCTACGACGATCGGCTGCAGACCATCCGCCTGCTGAAAAACGCCGGCATCAAGATCTGCTCCGGCGGCATCATCGGGCTGGGCGAAACCCGTGAGGATCGCGTGGACCTGATGCTGGCGCTGCGCGAGGTGCAGCCGGAGTTCGTACCGGTGAACTTCCTCAATCCGATCCCGGGCACACCGTTTGCGGACCGGCCGCTGGTCCCGCCGCTGGAGGCGTTGCAGACGCTGGCGGTATTCCGGTTCGTGCTGCCGCGGGCGGACATCATGGTGGCGGGCGGCCGGGTGGTGAACCTGCGGGATCTGCAAAGCCTGATCTTCGCGGCCGGCGCTAGCGCGTTGATGGTCGGCAATTACCTGACGACGCTCAACCAGCCGGTGGAAAAGGACCTCCAAATGATTCGCGATCTGGGTCTCGACCCCGCGTGGAAGTCCGCCGCGTGAGTCGCCCGGGCGCGCGCAGGTTAGAGGGGCCACGATCCCGGCGGTCCGCGACTGTGCGATTCCGAGCGTGACAAGGGGCGGCGACGGCGGTTGCCTCTGCTCCATGAAACCCGCGACAGTTCCGCCTGGGGTCGGGCGCGGCCAACGCGCCTTCCTCGTTTCGCGCCGTGATTTCCTGCAAGCCACCGGCGGCTTTTTCATCGTGGCCCCCGGGGTCGTTGGGCGGGCCGGCGAACCACCACCGTCCGCCCGGTTGAACGTCGCCTGCGTCGGTGCCGGGGGACGCGGGGCGGACAATCTCGCGGGCCTGCGGGGGCAAAACATCGTCGCCCTTTGCGACGTGGATGAAACGCGGGCCGCCGCGTCGGTGAAGGCGTTCCCCGGCGCTCGGTTCTTTCGGGACTGGCGGCGGTTGCTGGACGCGATGGGCAACGAGATTGACGCGGTGGTGGTTTCCACCCCGGATCACACGCACGCCGTGGTTGCCTCGGCGGCGATGGATCTGGGCAAGCATGTCTATTGCGAGAAGCCCCTGGCCCACTCGCTCCACGAGGTGCGGTATCTCACCGAGAAGGCGCGCCGGAAAAACCTCGCCACGCAGCTCGGCAATCAAGGGCACTCGTCGGAGTCCATCCGCGAGTTCGTGGAGATGATCCGATCCGGCGCGATCGGAGTGGTCCGGGAGGTCCACGCGTTCGTTGGGAACTCCTATCGGCCGCGCAACTACACCGTGCGTCCCGCGGAGCGCCCGCCGGTCCCGCCGACCCTCGACTGGGATCTGTGGCTCGGGCCGGCCCCCGAACGCCCGTATCACCCGGTGTACCTGCCGGGGAAGTGGCGCGGCTGGGTGGACTTCGGCACCGGGATCACGGGGGACTGGGTGTGCCACGTGCTCGACCCCATCTTCTGGGCGCTGGAACTTGACGCGCCATCAGCGGTCCGCGCGGAGGCGGTGGACTACGATGACGCGGAGGTCCGGGCGGAAACCTTTCCAGCCGGGGCAAAGATCACCTTCGAGTTTCCCGCCCGGGGCAATCGCGCGCCGCTCAAAATCGTTTGGCACGAGGGCAGCGTGGCGCCGCCGCGGCCGGCGGAACTCGAGGAGAAGCGTCAGTTGCCGGGCATCGGGGCCATCATCATTGGCGACCAGGGAAAAATCCTCCACGGGTCGCACGGGGCCGCCGGAGCGCAGCTCCTGCCCCGGCTGCGCTGGGACGCTTACCAGCGTCCGCCCAAAACCCTGTCCCGCTCAAAAGGGCACTACGAGGACTGGGTGGCGGCGTGCCAAGGCGGCGCGCCGGCGACCTCGAATTTCGACTACGGCGGTCTGCTGACGGAAGTGGCCTTGCTGGGCGTGGCGGCGCTGCGTTTCAACGGCGAGCGGCTCGAATGGGATTCGGCCGCCCTGCGCTTCAAGAACCACGATGCCGCCAACGCCCTGATCAACCCGCCCTGTCGCGGCGGCTGGAAGCTGGCCTGACCGGGGCCGAAATTAGCGGCGCGCACCTGCAAGCGCGGCGACGGACCGGGCGCGGGCAACGCCGCGGTCAATCCCGTCCGCCCGGGTGGGCCGGTTCGATGTGGATCAACACATCGTGGATCGCCGGCAGCCCCTGCCGAACGCGGTCCTTCACGCGGTGGGCCACCTCGTGGGCGCGGAACACGGTCATGCCGCCGTCCACTTCCACATGCATGTCCACGAGGAAATGGAGGCCCATTTTGCGCACCACACATTTTTCGACCCGGACCACGTCGGCCACCCTGGCAGCCGTCTCCGTGATTTCTTCGATCATCGCCGGGTTGGGAGCGGCGTCCATCAGTTCGTCCAGCGCCGGTCGAAGCAGGCGCCAGCCGTTCCACGCGATGATCCCCGCCGCTACGACCGCGGCGACGTCATCGGCCGACTCCCAGCCGGGCCCGCCGACGAGGGACACCGAGATCCCCACCGCCGCGGCCAGTGAGGTGATGGCATCGCTCCGATGGTGCCAGGCGTCCGCGCGCACCGCGGAACTGCCCGCGGCCCGTCCCTCCCGAATCACAAAGCGGAACAGCGCCTCCTTCACAATCACCACTCCGAACAGCACCCAGAGGGTGAAGGCGCGCGGCGCCTCGTGCGGCTGGAAAATGGCCTTGACCGACTCGAAGGCGATTCCGGCCGCGGCCAGCAGCAGCAACGTGGCCACGACCGCCGCCGCGATGGGCTCCGCCTTGCCGTGACCGTAGGGATGTTCCTTGTCTGCGGGCGCAGCAGCGATGACCAAGCCGCGCCAGACGACGAGCGAACTGAAGATGTCCGCGAGCGACTCGACCGCGTCGGCGATCAGCGCGTTCGAGTGCCCCACCACGCCGGCAACGCCCTTCACTGCGGCCAGGAGGAAGTTGACCGCGAGGCCGACGCACGTCGCCCGAACTCCGCGTTGGAGACGCTGCTGAAGCACGGGCCGAGTAGAGCAGCGGACGAACCGGGGCGGAAGCATGGAAACGGTGAAGGGCTGGAGGGCCGCCCGGGCAATGCCGGTGGGGCGTCGCCTGCGAATCGCCGCCCCGGCCTCACCAGGAGGCCGGCGGAGAAATGGTGGAGGCGGGGGGAGTTGAACCCCCGTCCCTGACAGAATTACCAGCCGCGACTACATGCTTAGTCGGATGCAAGGTCTCGGCCGACGGTGACAATCCGACCTGACCCGTCTGGCCCAGCCCGCTGTAAAAGCTTCGGCGATCCACGCAGCCGGCGCCACGAATCCCCTAACCTGCTGTCGCGTTCGTCCGCCTCAGCAGGTGTCGGGCGGCGAACGTCACGGCAACTTAGGCCGCGAGAGCCAACTCTTCGTTAGCGTTTTTGTTTGATGCGATGTTTTACGAGGCCAACGCATCGTCCTCGGCATGCCGCCTCTGGCGCATCTCCCAGGTCGAAACCAGTACGCCCCCCAAGCGACGCAGATAGCATCCACCCACCCGCTGGCCTGGTCAAGGAGCGGGAACGGAGCGAGCATCATCGCTTGGGTGGACACCGTCCGTCCGCGCCGATTCGCATCCGAGATCGGGCGCGCTCCAGTGGTCGTTGCAACCACCGTGGCAGGACCGCAGGCAATTCGCCGGGCCGTTCATATCCGGCTCGCATCGCCGGCTGGTTCGCGGCAGGCTCCCGCCATGAGTGAACGCAAACCCGAGGCCGTCGGCGGGTTGAGGCTGCTGGCGCCTTTCCTGATTGGCGACATCGTCCTGCTAGGGGCGGCCTTCCTGATCTTCTGGCAGGCTCACCGGCCAATGACGCCGGTGGAAGTGATCGTGGTGGCGGCCTGCACGGCGCTGGGGGCTTTTCTCGGCGCCTGGCCGTTTGTCCTGCAACACCGCGCGGTCCTGACACTCGCAGAGGCGGACCGGCTGACGGACAGCGTTGCCCAGATCCACCAGGTCGAACTGGTGGCCGACCGCATTGCTGCCGCCACGTCCCAGTGGCAGACCGCGCAGGACCATGCCACCAAGGCGGTCAACGCCGCGCGCGAAATCGCCGAGCGCATGAGCCGCGAGACACGCGACTTCTTCGCCTTCTTCGAGAAGGCGGACCAAAACGAAAAAGCCCACCTGCGGCTCGAAGTCGAGAAGTTGCACCGGGCGGAAGCCGACTGGCTGCAAGTGCTGGTGCGCATCCTGGACCATGTGTACGCGCTGCAGCAGGCGGCCGTCCGGTCCGGCAAGCCAAACGTTGCCAACCAGATCACCGTTTTCCAGGAAGCGTGCCGGGACGCGGCCCGCCGGGTCGGGCTCGTCGCCGTCACTGTTGACCCGGGCACGCCGTTTGATCCCAAGCTCCACCAGCCGGTGGATCCGAATGCGCCCGTGCCGGAAGCCGCGGTCATCGCTCAGGTCGTGGGCACGGGTTACCACTTTCAAGGACGGCCACTCCGCCCGGTCGTGGTCACCTTGAAGCCCGCAGCCGAGCCCGCTGCCAACCCGGTCGAAGCCCCGACCCCGGCGGCTTCGGTCACCTTCGCGCCACCCGCGCCGGACGGCGGTCGCGACGCCGCTTCCCCAGCGCCACCAGCAGCCGCCGGCACCGCGGCCGACTAACGCGCGCCGATCATGCCCGCCAGCGCGGGGAAGAGCTCGGCTTCGTCGGCAAGGTGAATCACGGGACGGCCGGCCGCGACCAGCCCAAAACCCTCTCCGTAGGCTGGTCCGTTGGCGACACAGGCTTCGGTGCGGCATTCACGGAGCTGCCGCTCCGCGCGCGCGATCGCGTCGGGACGAGTTCCGTCCACCTCGTACTTCCAGCCCACCAAGCGCGCGACGGGAAACCAGCGGCGCAATTCCGCGATTAATTTCGGCGTGGCGACCAGTTCCACCAGCCAACCCGCCTCGCGAGAAGGAAGCTTGCCGTGGCCGGCCGGATCGGCGGCCGTCAGCAATTCCTCCAAGCGCCCGGTCGCGTCGCGCCGGAAGCGGCGCCCGAAGGTGAAATCGCTCACCGCGGCGGCGTGGAACACCCCCGCGAATCCCTCCGCCCCCAGGCGTTGGAGCCGCGCCGCGAGGTCCGCGGTGGTGCCAAACCTCTCCTCCCGCGCGACCCGCCGTTCGCCCGCCCAAGTGGCCTGTTCCCCGAGCAACAAGGTGACCTCATGGCCCTGCGCGGTCAGCCAGTTCGCCAATCGGGTGCCCAACCCGCCAGTCGAGAAGTTGGTCAACCGCCGCACGCGATCGAGCGGTTCGTAGGTCGGTCCGGCGGTGACGAGGACTTTCACGCGGCCGCCGCAAATCTAGTCGCTGACGTTGCCGGCCACCTCGACCTTGCCGGCGCTGCGATTGGTCAGCCGGGTGGGGCCGGCGAAGACGTTGTCCGAGATGACCGCCCGGCGGACGCCCTCGCCCAGTTCGACCTGCGGGCGGTCGGCGCGGAACTCGCAGCCGCGCACCAGCAAGGTGCCCCCCGTGGCCTGAATGGCGTGCCGGCCCTCCTTTTTCGCGTCCCACTGGACGAAGGTGCAGTCGCCGAAGCCCACCGTGCCGCGGCCGGCCACCTTGGCGATCTGGCGGCAGGGGCCCCAGAAGGCGCAGTTGACGAAGCGCACAGTGCCGGTGTGGGTCTCCTTCACCTCGATCATGGTCGGGTCGGGCCCCTCGAAGCTGACGAACTCGCCGTTGGTGATGAGCAGGCCGTAGGGGGCGCACTCGTCCACGACCAGCGCGGTGTGGCAGTTGTCCGCGCCGATGCCCAGGAAGTTGCCGTTGCAGACGCCGGCCGCGGTCTTGAGGAAGCGGTAGCCCACGTGGTAGCCGAAGCAGAAGGTGTTGAAGACGTACTGCCAGTCCGTGCGACCAAAGACGAAGGCCTCGCCGTGTTCCATCTGCCACTGGAGGAGCTTCGGCTTCACGCTCCACCACGGGTTGAAGTGGACGTTCTCGATGCGGCCGATGTCGTAAATCTGGTCCACGTACACCCCACGCCGCAGCGGCTGCCCATGCACGTCGCGGATGAGGTGGC
>CALJWR010000067.1 GCA_937976685.1 uncultured Verrucomicrobiae bacterium | reverse complement strand
GGCGGCCAGCACCTGGGAGGCGGCCGTCCGGACGCGGCCTTCATCCAACGAGCCCTTGGCGAAGCATGCCCGGAACAACAGCTTGGCTTCGCGGCGGGCTAACTTGGAGATCTTCATTGCAGGCGGCTGGGCCCGTTAAACCGGCGATTCTCGTCGTCAGGCGGCAATCTGCTGGCTGGCCTCGTTCACCAACCGCTGATGGTCCTCGACCGTCAGGATCTTGCCGGTGACCTGGGCGGCGGTGGCCACCACCAAGCGGCCCATTTCCCGCCGTAACTCGGCTTTCATGCGAGCCAGCTCGGCTTCGTTGGCTTCCCTCGCCTTGGTGACAATCTGGTTGGCCGTCGCGACCGCCTTCTGGGTTTCCTGTTCCAGCAGCCGCGCCGCGGCGGCCCGGGCCTCTTCGATCAGCTTGTTCGCCTCAGAATCCGCCTTGGCAAGGATCTCCTGCCGCGCCTGCTCGGTGCGGGCGAGTTCTTGTTTGATCTTGTCCGCGTTGGCAACGCTTTCGGCGATCTTGGTGCGTCGCAGCTCGAGCATTTGCAGAACGGGCTTGTAAGCCCATTTCCACAGAACAAACAAGACAATGGCGAAGTTGATCAATTGCGCGATCAACTTCGGCCATTGAATTCCCAGCGTCTGGAGGGTTTCTCCCATAGCCGTGGAGGATCGGAGGTCTTAGCGCCGCACGACGAAGTAGATCAAGATCGCGAGTCCTTCGGCGAGCGCCATGCCGATCCGCGCGGTGGTGAACACCTTGCCGAACGCGCCCGGATTGCGACCGATCGCCTCGGCGGCCTTCGCGGCCGCGATTCCCACCCCGAGCGCCGCGCCCATGCCGACCAGGCCGATGGGCAGATTGCCACTGAGTTCTGCGAGCATCATACGTGTGTTGTCAGGTTGCGTGTTGTGTTGCGACAGCCGTCCGCGCGGGAGCACGGTCCCGGCTGCAAAGTCTAGTGTGCGTGGGCTTCGTGGCCCTCTTCTTCCTCATGCGAGCACAGCGCACCGGTGAAGGCGATTGCCAGCAGCGTGAACACCAGCGCCTGGACCACGGCGACGAGCAATTCCAGGAAATAAAACGGCAGCGCCCCCAATCCCAACGGCGAGTTGGTCAGCATGATGGTCAGCACGCTTTCGCCGCCGTAGATGTTGCCATAAAGACGCATGGCCAACGCCACCGGCCGGATGCCCATCGAGATCACCTCGATCAGACCGATGAAAATGAAAATGAGCGACAGCGGAATCACGATGGCGCCCCGCATCCCCCCCTTGACGCCAAACAAGTGATTCACCAAACCCAAAGGACCGTTGTACCGCAGGGCCCAAACCAGATTCATGACAAAGAACACCGCCGCCATGGCGACGGTCATGTTGGCGTCGGCGGTCGGAGGGCGGAAAAGCGGCAGATCCACGTGTTCCACTCCAAAGGGCAGGCCTCCCTTGGCCGGTGTACCAGTGCCGATGCTCCCTACGCCGGGAAGAAGACCCATCAGGTTGGAAACCACGATGAAGAGGAAGAAAGTCGCGGCAAACGGAAAGACCCAGCGCGCCACCTTCGGCTCCAGCAATCCTTTGGTCAGCTCTTCCAGCGCTTCCACGGCCGTCTCCACCACGTTCTGCGCGCCGGTCGGTACCTCCTGCATTCGCCGGGTGCCCGCGCGCACAAAAAGGAAGATGATCCCGGCGATGAGCCAAGTATAGACCATCGAGTTGGTCACCGGCAGCGGCCCCACGCGGAAGAGCACCGGAGCGTCCGCGGATACGGGCGGCCCGTGGTGTTGTCCATGGCCGGCACCGGCATCTCCGTGCGCCGCGGCGGCAGCTTGCAGGTTGGGGGGGGTCCCCAAAACCCAGACGGCGCCGATGATCACGGCTGCCAAGGTCAATGCTTTCGCCAGGAGCTTCATCCGGCCATGGAGTGTCTTCCCGTCTTGAAAAACGATCGGCCCGCGCGTCGCGGCGGGACAAAAGCGGCGCGGAGATTGACGGAGGGCCCAACCCCGCTCAAGGACAATTTTGCGATTTGACCGCCCCCCTCCGGCTCGCATACTCCGCCCCCGATGAACGCGCCGCTACTCAGCCTTGATTTGCCAGGCATTCCCAAAATCAAATCTGGCAAGGTCCGCGAGATTTTCGACTTGGGGGAAGCGCTTCTGCTGGTGGCGACTGACCGTATCTCCGCTTACGACTCGGTCATGCCCAACGGCATCCCGCGCAAGGGGGAGGTTCTGACCCAGCTCTCGCATTTCTGGTTCGCCCGTTTTGCCGGCTTGATTCCCAATCACCTTTTGGCTGGAGCCGCCGATCCGCTGCCCGATCGCCTTCAGCCCTTCGCAGATCAACTGGCACGCCGCAGCATGATCGTGAGAAAGGCCAAACCGCTCGCCATTGAGTGCGTGGTGCGCGGCTACTTGGCAGGTTCGGGCTGGAGTGAGTACCGCCGCAGCCAGTCGGTCTGCGGCATCCGGTTGCCAGCGGGATTGGTCGAGTCCTCCGAATTGCCCGAGCCCATTTTCACCCCGGCCACCAAGGCGGAGACAGGTCATGACGAAAACATTTCCTTTTCTGAGGCGGAAGTGATCGTCGGTCAGGAGCTTGCAGCTCAGGCCCGCAAGGCGAGCCTCGAATTGTACAAGGCCGCCCGATCCTATGCGCTGGAGCGGGGAATCATTATAGCTGATACAAAGTTTGAGTTTGGATTGTTCGAAGGTCAGTTGATTCTGATTGATGAGGTGCTGACGCCCGACTCTTCCCGGTTCTGGCCGGCAGACGATTACGTGCCGGGACGACCTCAAGCCAGCTATGATAAACAGTTTGTTCGCGACTACCTCGTGGGCATTAACTGGAACAAGCTGCCTCCGGCTCCGCCCTTGCCGCCCGAGGTCGTTGAAAAAACAACCGCGAAATATCTCGAAGCTTACGAACGCCTCACGGGGCAACGGGTTTGAAGAAAGACCGACGCTCTTGGGTGGACGGTAAGCCCCTGTCGCCCAAAGCCTTGCCAAGGTCGGCCTCTCGTCAGGTGGTGATGGTCGTTGACTCGTGTAGGCCGGAATCGTGAGCAGCCGCCCCGGTTCTTTTGAGCCAGACGAGAAGGATACTCACATCCGCCGGAGAGACCCCAGAGATACGGCTCGCCTGACCAATCGTCTTGGGCTGGATGGCCTTGAGCTTTAGCCGCGACTCGGTCTTTAAGCTTGGAACTGAGTCGTAATCAAAACCATCGGGAATCGCCAGCGATTCAAAGGTTTTCGAGCGCGCGATTTCGGCTTCCTGTCGCTGAACGTATCCCTCGTACTTGACCATGATCTCGACCTGCTCGGCAACCTCGTCGGGGAGATTCGGATCTTGTTGGGGCAAGGACCGGTAGCGAACTTCGGGACGCTTCAGGGCTTGCTCCAAGGTGATTCCTTCCACCCTCGTAGATCGGAGACGGCTTAGTTCACTGGCGATCCGCTGCTGCTTCTCCTGAAAGACCCGCCAGTGAGATTCGCTGAGCAAACCCACTTCTCGTCCAATCGGGCACAGACGCTGGTCGGCATTGTCCTGTCGCAGCGTAAGGCGGCACTCGGCGCGAGAAGTGAACATCCGATACGGTTCGGTCGTTCCCTTGGTGACCAAGTCATCAATGAGCACTCCGATGTAGGCTTGATCCCTCCGGAGCACCAGCGGAGGCTTGCCTTGAATCCTCATGGCGGCATTGATGCCCGCCATGATCCCTTGTGCTGCCGCCTCTTCGTATCCGGACGTTCCGTTAATTTGGCCTGCAAGAAACAGGTTGCGGCACGCCTTCGTTTCGAGCCAAGGGAGAAGTTGCGTGGGAAACGCGAAGTCGTATTCCACCGCGTAGGCTGGCCGCAGGATTTCGGCGTTTTCGCAGCCGACAATGGAACGGACCATCTCGACTTGGACCTCGAACGGCAGGCTGGTGGAGAAGCCGTTGACATAGATTTCGTCCGTGTGGGCCCCCTCCGGCTCCAAGAATAACTGGTGCGCAGGCTTGTCGGCGAATCGGACGATTTTGTCCTCGATCGAAGGGCAATAGCGAGGGCCGATTCCTTCAATGATCCCGGAGTAAAGCGGGGATTTGTGGAGGTTTTTTCGGATGAGTTGAGCAGTGTGCTCCGTGGTATGGGTCAGGTAGCACGGGATCTGGCCACCGATTCTAGCCAACAGCGATTCCGGCGGATATTTCGACTGCATCGTTTGTTCCACGTGGAACACCCAGGTTGGCCCTCGGGGATAGAAGTAGCGATCCTGGCTGCTCGGAGACACCGCCCAGCCCGCTGTTTGTTCCACGTGGAACAATTCGTCCTTCCAGAAGCTAAACCAAGGAACGGGCTCATCGCCGGCTTGGACCTCGGTTTTCGAGAAGTCAATCGAACTCTTGAGTAAACGAGGAGGTGTCCCCGTCTTCAACCGGCCGAGTTCCAAGCCCACCGCTTTCAATGAGGCTGAAAGGCTATGGGCGGCTGCCTCACCAGACCTGCCACCAGATTCACGGTTTAGCCCGACATGCATCAATCCCCGGAGGAAAGTGCCGGTGGTGATTACCACGACCTCACCCAAGAATCGGACTCCCAAGCTGGTCTCAACACCAGAGACTCGGTCTCCTTCGGTCACCAAGGCAGTCGTCTGCCCCTGCTTAAGGTCCAAGTTGGGTTGGCGTTCGCACACCCATTTCAACCGAAACTGGTATGCCTTCTTGTCGCATTGGGCACGTGGTGCCCAGACGGACGGTCCCTTTTTGGTGTTCAGCATCCGGAACTGAATCCCGGTCAGATCGGTGTTCCTCGCCATCTCACCTCCCAAGGCATCTATCTCTCTGGCGAGATGGCCTTTAGCCAATCCTCCGACCGCCGGGTTGCAGGACATCTGCCCCACCGTGTCAGCGTTGATCGTTAGCAGAAGCGTCCGACAGCCCATTCGGGCGGAGGCCAAAGCGGCTTCCACACCGGCATGACCGGCACCAACCACGATCACTTCATACCGCTTCGGATAGACGTACACGACCCTTTCAGTCTAACGGGGTGCCGATCGTCCGCCAAGCCGAAGTAGCAGTCAACGCCTCACCAACGTGTTGGAAATCCTCCCGAGATTGCCTGTTCCGATGCGGACCGCCGATAGTAGGTCGGTATCTTGCCGTGATGACTGGAGTAACGCGTTCCTCACCAGAGCCTGTCGCCAGTTCAGATCTAAAACGCGGACCATGCTATCAATCTAACTATGCCTAATACAATATATGCATATACAGAAATATATAGCCCATTCGGGGATTGGAAGCTTTCTCCAGACTCCCGAAGCTGAGTGGCCTCAGTCAAACTCGGCTCGAACTCAGCCACGGGCTGACATGTCTCCAATCGCGCGAGGGTTTCCACCGCATCTCGTCTGGTCACCAATACGGCCGCACGTCGAGAAGCAGATTTGGTCCGGCCATGCGCCCGCGGCGGCAGGTAAGAATTCGAATCGGGATGCCCACTTTGTAATTGCTGGCGGCGACGGGCGAGTACGAAGCTTCCTTTCGAACGAAAGGAATAACCGTGAAAACTGCCCTGCTCATTCTCCTCCTTATCGTGGTGTTTCCGCTGCTCATCTTGGTCATTTGGGTGGCGGCCACGTACAACGGTCTGATCGCCTTGCGCAACCGTTTCCGCAACGCCTTCGCGCAAATTGATGTGCAACTCAAGCGCCGTTACGACCTGATCCCCAACTTGGTCGAGACCGCCAAGGGCTATTTGAAGCACGAACGCGAGACGCTCGAGGCCGTCACCGCGGCGCGCAACATCGCCGCCTCCGCCGTCGCCCGCGCGGCGGCCAATCCCGGTGATCCGGCCGCGATGAAAGCCCTCGGTGGTGCCGAGGGCGCGCTGACCGGCGTGCTGGGCCGGTTGTTTGCGGTGGCCGAGGCCTATCCGGAACTGAAGGCGAACACCACCATGAATCAGTTGATGGAGGAAATCACCTCCACCGAAAACAAGGTGGCATTCGCCCGTCAGGCCTACAACGACGCCGTGATGAGCTACAACACCCGCCGCGAGCAGTTCCCCGCGAACATTGTTGCAGGGATGTTTTCATTCACGGCCGCGGAGTTGTTCCAGGTGGACGACGCCGCGCAGCGGCAGGTGCCGAAAGTGCAGTTCAGTTGACCTCGGACCACGCCAGCCCCGGTCGCTGATCCCGCGGCGCTTATCACCTGGCTGCTGTGGACTTCTTCGCCCATCAAGAGCGGGCGCGGCGGAAGACGAAACTGCTCGTCTTCTACTTCGCCTGCGCGGTGACGCTGATAGCGGCCGGAGTTTATCTCGGCCTTGCGGCGGTTTTCGAATGGCGAGAACAGCGCTGGGGAGAAATGCGCTGGCTCTGGCGGCCGACGTTGCTGCTGTATTCCACGTTGGGCACGCTGGGAGTGATCGCCTTCGGCGCATTGGTGAAAATCTCCGAGTTGCGGGCCGGCGGCAGCGTGGTGGCGGAAGCCCTCGGCGGGCGCCTCGTGCAGCCGAACACGCCTGATCCGCAAGAACGACGCCTGCTGAACGTGGTGGAAGAAATGGCCATCGCCTCGGGAGTGCCCGTGCCGCAGGCCTACTTGCTGCCGCAGGAACAGGGCATCAACGCCTTTGCCGCGGGACATTCCCCAAGTGATTGCGTGGTTGGCGTGACGCGCGGCTGCCTGCGGCATCTCACCCGCGACGAGCTTCAGGGCGTCATCGCCCATGAGTTCAGTCACATTCTCAACGGCGACATGCGCCTCAATCTGCGGCTGATCGGTTTGCTCAACGGCATCCTCAGTCTGGCTCTGATCGGGCGCATCTTGCTTCGCAGCGGCGGTTCTGGACGGCGGTCCAGCCGCGATTCGGGCGGCGGCGCGCTGGTTGCGGTGGGACTTCTGCTGTATGTGCTCGGCAGCATCGGCGTCTTTTTCGGTTCGCTCATCAAAGCTGCGGTGAGCCGTCAGCGCGAATTCCTCGCGGACGCGGCTTCGGTGCAGTTCACCCGCAATCCCGATGGGATGGCGGGCGCTCTGAAGAAGATTGGCGCGCTGGCGCAAGGCTCGCTCCTCGAGCACCCCAACGCCGACGAAGCCAGTCACATGTACTTTGCGAACGGAATCGGGTCCACCTGGTTCAACGCGTTTGCCACCCATCCGCCTTTGGTGGATCGCATTCGCGCCATCGAGCCGGCTTTCGACGGCAGGTTCCCGCGCCTGACACCGCCCGCGGAAATCACGTTCGGCCCTCCGCCTGCCGCTCCTGCGCGGGGACGGCCATCGGCACCGATGCCGATTCCGGCCGCAGCCATTTTGGCGACGTCCGCCGGACCGGCTCCGCAACAACTCGCGTTCGCTGCCGATTTTCGCGAGACGCTTTCCTCGGACCTGCGAGACGCTGCTCGCGAACCCTTGTCGGCGTCGGCGCTGGTTCTCGGGATGCTGCTGAGTCGGGACGCCGACAGTCGGCGTGCCCAACTGGCCGGTTTGGACGACTTGCTCGACCACCCCACGCGCGAGGAACTCGATCGTCTCCAAGCTGCGCTTGACGGATTGCCGCGTCGGCACCGCCTGCCGTTGTTGCTGCTGGCCGCTCCGGCCTTGCGCAGTCTCTCGGCTGAGCAGTTCACGACTTTCGAAACGGCCACCGAGTACCTCGTCGAGCATGACGCGCAGGTCGAGTTGTTCGAGTTCACGCTGCAACACTTCGTGCGGCGTCAGCTTGCCCCAGCCTATCGTCCACAGCCACGTCGGGTGGCGCACGTCTATGCGCTGCGCGCGCTCACCCGCGAGTGCGGCACCCTCCTGTCCGCTTTGGCCCACCTCAGCGGCGAGGATGGCCCGGCCCGTGAGGCCGCGTTTCAACGGGGTGTCGCCGCGCTGGGCGACCTTGCCGAGCCGCTCGCGCTCCAGCCGCTCTGGGCCTGTGGCATCGAGCAGATCGGCCAAGCCCTGGACCGGCTCAACAACCTCACCCCGATGCTGAAAAAGACCGTGCTTAGCGGGTGCGTGAATGTGGTGGCCCACGATGGCCTCGTGCAGCCGGATGAGGCCGAGCTCCTGCGCGCGATTGCGGATGCGCTCGACTGTCCGATTCCGCCGGTTATCGCGGGCCTCTGAATTCGCCCGGTGTCGCCAAGGCCTCCCCGCAACTGCGCCGGGACTGGCGTTTCCGCCCCGTTGCCGTAGCCTCGGCTCATGACACGCCATTGCCACAACTGCGGCTGGGAATGGACTTACCGCACGCCGCCCGGTCGCGGCGACACCTGCCCGCAATGCCACGCGGAACTGCGGGTCTGCCTCAACTGCGTCCGCTACGACCCGCGCGCCGCCTATCAATGCAACGAGCCGAAGGCCGAGCCCGTGTACGACAAGGACCGGGCGAACTTCTGCGAATGGTTTGAGTTCGCCCGGCGCGTCTATCAACCCAAAGCGGGGCGGGACCGGGCGGCGGAAGCGCGCGACGCCTTCAAAAAACTCTTTGACTGAAGCGGAGGCAGGTGTTGAAGGGCCTCCCCGCGCGCCGCCTCAACTGCCAACCAGCCGTGTTCCAGTGGCCGGAGCGGATCTTCGCTCGCCAAAAGCGGTGGTGGCGCTACCTTGCCGACATCTCACCGTGAGCCCTGCAAATCAGCCCCGCAATCTACCTGGACCGGCGATGGCGCAGCGGAAGCCATGGCGGCGGCGGCCATGCGCTGTCGGTTTCGCCCGGCGATTGGGCCCGTGGTTGCTGGCCATGCTCTTGGCAATCGGCAGTACGGCGGACGGGCGGCCCGATTGGTCGCGGCTCCTGAGCGCGCCGCCGGATTGGTTCCGCTCGGCCGAAGGACAGCGGGCGACGGCCAACATCTTGAGTTTCCAAACTGTTCACGGCGATTGGCCAAAGAACGTGGACACCGTTGCGGCGCCGTTCGCCGGAGACCGAAGAACGCTGCGCGGCACGTTTGATAATGGCGCCACGGTCAACGAAATCCGCTTCCTCGCCCGGGCACACGCCGCGTCGGGCGAAACCGCCACGGCCGACGCCGTCCGCCGGGCCGTCGGGCACCTCCTGGCGGCGCAGTATGCGAACGGCGGCTGGCCGCAATCCCATCCGCCCGGTGAGGGCTACTCGCGGCACATCACCTTCAACGATGGCGCGATGGTGAATGTGATGGAGTTGCTACGCGAAGTGGACCGCGAGCCGCATTTTGCGTTTCTTGGAGATGAAATCCGCCGTCGCGCCCGGTCGGCCTTTGCGCGGGGCGTCGAGTGCATCCTTCGCTGCCAGGTGCGCGTGAACGGGCGCTTGACGGTCTGGGCGGCGCAGCACGACGAACTTACTTTTGAGCCGAGGCCGGCACGGGCGTTCGAGCCGGTCGCCCTCAGCGCGGGCGAAAGCGCCGGCATCCTACGTCTGCTGATGAGCCTGCCGGAGCCCTCGCCGGACGTGCGGCGGTCCATCGCCAGCGCCGCGGCCTGGTACGACGAAGCACGCCTAACCGGCATGCGCCAGGTATCTCGCGACGGCGACAAGCTGATCGTCCGGGACAGCACCGCGCCGCCGCTCTGGGCGAGGTTCTACGAGATCGGGAGCAACCGGCCGATATTTGCGGGCCGCGACGGCGTCGTGCGGTATCGCCTGGCGGACATCGAGCGCGAGCGGCGCGTCGGTTACGCCTGGTACGGTGAATGGGGCGCGGCGGTCGCGCGCGACTTTGCTCGTTGGCGACAGACGGTCGGCGCTGAATCCGCCGCGTCGCCCGCCCATTCCGAGTTTTCGCGGTCGGTCAACCTTCAAACCAGCAACAACAAATGAGCCAGGACAAACTCAACATCGCCATCGTCGGCCTCGGTTTCGGAGCGGAGTTCATCCCGATCTACCAGCGGCACCCGCACGCCAACCTGTACGCCATCTGCCAGCGCACGCGCGCGAAGCTCGACGCGGTGGGCGACGCCTTTGGCGTGGCCCGACGCTACACCGAGTACCGGGAACTGCTCAAGGACTCTGCGGTGGATGTCGTCCACATCAACTCGCCCATCCCCGATCACGCCTGGATGACCATCGAGGGACTCAAGGCGGGCAAACACGTGGCCTGCACGGTGCCGATGGCCACGTCCATCGCCGACTGCAAACGCATCGTCGAGTTGCAGCGGAAGACCGGCCGCAAATACATGATGATGGAAACCGTGGTCTATGCGCGGGAGTACCTCTACATGAAGGAACTGCTCGACACGGGCGTGCTGGGGAAACTGCAGTTCCTCCAAGCCAGCCATCAGCAGGACATGGACGGTTGGCCCAATTATTGGCCCGGTCTCCCGCCGATGTGGTACGCGACCCATTGCGTGGGACCGGTATGTGGCTTGAGCGGCGGCACCGCGGAATACGTCTCCTGCTTCGGCTCCGGAACGATTCGCCAGGAGCTGATCGGCAAGTACGGTTCGCCCTTCGCCGTGGAGACCACGCACATCAAGTTCAAGGACAGCGATCTGAGCGCGCGCATTTACCGCTCGCTCTTTGACGTCGCCCGCCAGTACCGCGAGAGCATTGACGTGTACGGCAGCAAGGCGTCGGTGGAATGGCCCTTGATCGAGCACGAGCCGCTCGTATTGCACCGGGCGAAGCTGCCTGAACCGAAGATTCCCAAGCTGGTCCGGGCGCCGGACTACGCCAAGCGCCTGCCCAAGCCCATCCGGCGGTTCACGACCAAGGGCGTCTATGACCTGGCGAAAACGACGCACCTGAGCTTCACGCAAGGCGCAGGGCATGGCGGGTCACACCCGCACCTCGCGCACGAGTTCATCATGGCGGTGCTCGAGGATCGCGAGCCGTTCCCGAACGCGCGCCAGTCGGCGAACTGGACCTGTGTGGGCCTCTGCGCCCATGAATCGGCGCTCAAGGGCGGCGCGATCGTCAAGCTGCCGGCGTTCACCCTTTGATCCGACGCAGCGCGGGATGGGCGACGGCAATCCGCCCATCCGTGCCGCGCGCTCACCGCCGCACTTCGACCGGCCCGACGCGATAGTATCCTTCTCCGTCCCGGAGCGCCGGCTGGAGGGCGAGTTGGACATCGCGTTGCGTCGCGGGGCAATACAGCTTCAACCGCAGCGTGTACTCGCCGGCCGGCAGGTCGGTGGGCAATGACATCCGGTATGTCTCGGGAAACGGCCCGGCCGGCGACGGCAGCCAGCGGCGATTCCCGGCTTCCCCGTCGCTCTCAATCCGCCGGGCCCCGTCCAGCCGCAGCTTGAGCCGATACGGGTGATAGGCGGGGGCAACTCCCCGATTCTCCCAGCGGATTTCGAGAGTGATGCTTTCGCCTGGCCGCCAGACCTCCGGAATCCGGACTTCGTGCGGGAAGTACCAGTAGCCGCAGCGGTTGAGCAGTTCGCCGGTCAGTTCCGGGTTGTCCGTCAGCCATTCGTGGGCGTACCCGTGGTAGCCGATGTACGTGGCGCGCAGCAGACCCAGCGCCCCGCGGAAAAAGTCTGGCCCGGTCCGGCCCTTGCCATGCTTCGCGAGCGACGAATCAGGGCGAGCGTCCCAATTGCCGAGGCGTTTCACGTGCCCGTAGTGCTCCAGTTCGAGGATAGTCGGAGTCCGGAGATAGGCGTCGGCGAAGAACTCCGGGCTGCGCACCGTGAAGCGTTCGCTGGTCCCGGCCAGGTAGCCGTCCACGAGGATGCTGTCGTCCCGATAGGTGATCCCGTTCTCGATCACGTACCGGTGCAGAGCCTGACGTTCTTCCGGAACCGACAACGCGTACACGAAATCATCCGTCACGACCAACTGCGATCGCTTGAAGTGCTTCCGGTGCAAATCCACGTGCGCCTTGCGCGCAGCAAACCCGATCTCGGTCCGGCTCCCGGCCCAACTGTGCCCTTCGCCCCAGTCTCCCACGCTGCCAACGTCCACGTACCGCAGCCACGGCCGGCCATCGTATCGCGCCGCGAAGGCCGCGAGGAATCGGTCTAGCTTGGCCATGAAGACAGGGTCGTCGAAGGCGGGCTCCCACGGTCCCTCCGGGCCGGTCGGCTTTCCCATGCGGTAGTAGCCGCCTCTGGCACCGGCCTCCTTCACCCAGCGCGGCGTCGCGTACTGCTGCTCCGGGCGATCCACGCCCGTTTCTTTGCAACTGATGCGAAAGGCGACGCCCAAGCCGTAACCGGTCCATTTCTCGATGATGGGATCAATCGCGTTCCAGTCGAACTCGCCTTCCTTCGGTTCGAGATACGACCAGGCGAGCCGGATATAGACGTGATCCATCCCGGGGAACTCCAGCAGGTCGCTGTCGCGGAGAATGCGGTACTTGTCGGGGTGATTGTCGGGAAAGTGGTGGTACCAACCCTTGTGCGGGTTGGCGAGCGGCGTGCGGTCATCCCAATGCGGCCGGAGGTCCATGCTTCGCGAAAGCAAGCCACCCGGCGGGTCTGCTGCCCCTGTGGGAAGCGAAAAGAGGGCTGAGGAAATACCCAGAACGACCAAGAGGCCCGGAATGAGACCGCGCGAGACCGCGCTCGGGATGACGTGCTTCGCGGTAGTCGGGAGCGTTGGGAGGTTGCGAAGCATGGTGTGAGTCAGGTGACGTGAACCCTGCGAAAACAATAGCTGGACGGGCGGTTGACACCAGTCATTCACGCGCTCCTGACTCCGAGATAACAACCATTCGATCGGAGGCAGGAAACTTCCATGCGCGACGGCCCGCCTGGTTTTGTCAGGTCGGCGGCGCTACGCTGGGGTCATGCGCGTACTGATCTTGGGTTGCGGCTACGTGGGGATGAAGGTAGGTGAAGACTTGGCCCGCCAAGGACACGAGGTGTTTGGGGTCCGTCGCTCGGCGACCGCGAACCCGGAACTGGCGGCCCTCGGCATCGAGCCCATCAACGTGGACATCACCGTGCCGAACGCATTCGACCGCACGCCTGCCCCGTTTGACTGGGTGGTGTTCTGCGCGGCCGCGTCGGGCCCGACAGTCGAGGACTACCGACGCATCTATTTGGACGGTGCGATCCGCCTGACGCAGTGGTTGCGTTCGCAGCCACTCGCCAAGCTGGTCTATACGAGCAGCACCGGTGTCTATGGTCAGACCGATGGTTCAGAAGTGGACGAATCCTCGCCCGCCGCCCCCGGCACGCCGACCGGAGAAGTTCTGCTCGAAGCGGAACAGATCTTTCTCAACGCGGCCCGGCACGATTCGCTGCCGGCCGTGGTTTTGCGCGTCGCAGGCATCTATGGACCCGGACGCGGATACTGGTTGAAGCAGTTTCTCGCCGGCGAGGCGCGCCTGGAAGGCGTCGGCCGCCGGATCCTCAACATGATTCACCGTGACGACGCGGCCGGCGCGGTGATCGCGGCGCTGCAGAGAGGCGCGCCCGGCGAAATCTACAACGCGGTGGATAACGAGCCGGTCACACAGGCCACCGTCTTCGAGTGGCTCGCGCGAACCCTTGGTCAGCCGGTGCCGTCCACCGTCTCCGCAGACCCGCTCTCCGGCCGTCGGCGCGGGTTGACGAACAAGCGGGTCTCGAATCGCAAGCTGCGTGAGGCGACCGGCTGGACGCCGCTCTTCCCCTCCTTCCGCGAGGGCTTTTTGGCAGAACTGCAACGGCAGGGCGTCCTTCAAACCTGACCCGCCGCCGCCAGCGACGGGACCGGAGCCGCAGTTACAGCCGTTTCCTCCCCCGCTCCCGAAGCCGGTCGCAGCGGCAGCGACACCCGCACCCGCAGCCCGCCCTGCTCCGCCGGCTGGAACTCCAACTTTTGACGGTTGCCGTAAAGGTGTTCCAAGCGGTCCCGCGTATTCGCCAGGCCCACGCCCAACCGCTGCGGCGGGCCGGACTTCAGCCCGCTGCCATTGTCCTCGACTTCGAGTACGAGGCGATCGCCTTCGCGGCGCGAGCGCAGCGTGATGATCCCGAGGCGGCGGTTCGGCTCGATGCCATGTCGGATGGCGTTCTCCACGATCGGTTGCAGCACCAGGTTGGGCACCAGCGCGTCGGTGGTCTCGGGTGCAATCTGGAAACGCACTTCCAGCCGGTCGCCGAAGCGCGTCTGCTCGATCTCAAGATAACGCCGGAGGAAGTCGAGTTCGTCGCGGAGCGGCACCTCGTTGGCGTCCGTGTTCTCCAGCGCCGTCCGCAGCAGTTCGCTCAAGCGAACGATCATCCGGTCCGCCTTTTCGACATCGCTGTGAACCAGCGCGGAGATCGTGTGCAACGTGTTGAAGAGGAAGTGGGGGTTGAGCTGCATCTGCAGCGCCATCAACCGGGCTTCGGCGAGCCGGCGTTCCAGATCGGCGGCGCGCACCTCGCGATCGCGGAACTTGCGGTAGTAGTCGAACGCCAGGCTGACGCTGACGATGATCCAGTAGATGAGCAGGTTGAGGAACGAGTTCTTCAGGAAGAGCTTCTCTGCCGTGCCCCAGAAGGTGGTCGTGACTCCGAGCAACGGGTTTTGCAACTGGCCAACGGCCGCGCGGATGAACACGTACGCGACCGACGTCACGAGGCTGGCCGTCACGTGGATCACCACCAACTGCGCCCAATTGCGGCGGTGGAGCGGAAAGCGGCGTGCAAACCAGATGATCGGCAGCGACAGCACCGCCCACACATACCAGTCGCCCAGCGTGACGCTAACCGCCTGACCCCACGTCACCGTGTGGTAGCCAAACAGGGCGCTCGAGAGATAAAACTGACTGGCGAACGACAAACCGATGATCGTCCAGAACCCGATGAACAGGCTCCAGGGAACCACGTTTTGCCGCAACCAGATGAGCCACCTCATGACCAGTCTCCTGCTGTCTTTGGGATGACAGCACGCTGCGAGTTGACGGGTCAAGAACAGCCTCGGTGGCGGCGCGCCGTTCTCATCGCCCGGGCGCCAAAGGGTTGCTCACCCGCTTGCTTGACCCGGGTTTCCGGTGTTGCATCGCGGCATGAAGCCCGGCGGTAGGCACATCGTACTTGAGGCATCCATCACCCTGGACTCCGATTGTCCCGTCCGAATCTGGCAAACCAATCTGGTCATGCCCGGCCATCCCGGCGCAAGGCGGAGGTCTCCGGCGCCCGGCCAGTCATGAGCCGCACCGGCCTCATCCTGTGTCTCGGGACCACGCCGGCCGTGCAGCGGGTCATGATCTTCCGGCGGCTGACGCTCGACGCCGTGAACCGCGCGGTCACCACGCTGGACGGCGCCGCCGGCAAGTCGGTCAACGTGGCCAAGGTCTTGCGCGTGCTGGGCGAACGGCCACTGGCCGCGGGTTTTCTGGGCGGCGACCGCGGTGATTACCTGCGGGAGGTGCTTGAACGGCGGGGCATCGAAACGGACTTCGTTCGCGTTGAAGCTCGCACGCGCCAATGCGTGACCGTGATTGATGAATCGAGCAGGACCGTCACGGAGTTGGTCGAGGAAAGCCGGCCGGTCGCTCCGGAGGCCGTCGCGGAATTACTTGCGCGGGTCGAGCGCCACCTCCCCGCCTGCCGGGCGGTGGTGATGTCCGGCACCATTACGCCGGGCGGACCCGTGGACTTGTACCGGCGCGTCACCGAATGGGCCCGGTCGCGGGGGCTGTTGGCGGCGGTGGATGCTCAGGGAGCGCCGTTGATTGAGTCACTGCCCGCCGGACCGGACCTCGTCAAACCGAACCGCACCGAGCTGGCCGCCACGGTCGGCCGGGAACTGCCAGACAAAGCCAGCGTGGTCGAGGCCATGCGGGAACTGGCCGCGCGCGGCGCACGGCGGGTGGTGGTGACCGCGGGCGCGGCGGCGACGCTGGCCTTCGATGGCTCTCGATGCTGGCGGATCGTGCCGCCGACGGCGAAGGCGGTGAACCCGATTGGCTCCGGGGATGCGTTCACCGCCGGCGTGACTGCCCGGCTGCTTGCCGGCGACGATCTCGGCGAGGCGTGTCGCTGGGGGGTGGCGGCGGGGACCGCCAACGCGCTCACCGCGATGGCAGGGGAGGTCGAAATGGACGAGGTCAAACGCCTTGCAGCCGAGGCGACGGTCGAAGAGGTGTCGTGACCTCCGACCGGTGGGCGCAGTCGCCGCCGCGACGCAGATCAGCGGACTTCGACCGTGATGTTGTTGCGCTCGAGGGTGCTGCCCTCACTCAGGGCGAGTCGCGCCAGCGCAACGTTGTAGCCGGTCAGCGCGGACAGGTACTCGTACCGGCGCTGGGTGAGTGTCCGTTGCAGGGTGAGCACTTGGAAGCTGGTGCTCTTGCCGCTCTCGAGTTTCTTCTGTTCGGCCGCCAGGGCTTGTTCCGCGAACTCGACGGCTGCCTTGCTGGCTTCCACCTGCTGGAGGCTGGTGCGTGCCTGGGCGATGGCATTGTCAATCTCCACGAGGATGGACTGCTCGAGTTGCTTCAGCCGAAGCACCTGCTGCTCGATTTGTTCCTTGGCGATGCGATGCCGTTGACGCGCCGCCCGATTGCTGAGGGGAATGGAAAGTTCCACGCCGTAGCCGTATCGGGTGCCTTCCGCGTCCGCCGTGCCGCGGAGGGAATCGCCGAACGTGTTGCCGGCGCCCGACTGGCCGTAGCTGCCCACCACGTCCAGTTGCGGGAACAACTGGTTCTTGGTGTAGCGAAGCGAGACGTTGCTTTTCTCCAACTCGATCCGCGCCTGTTCGAGGTCCGGCCGCAGGCTCAGGCCGCGCTGCCAACTGTCTTGCCGGTTGAAGGTTTGGGGAAGGGCGGACAGCTTGGCGGTGGGTTCAAGGAGAACGCCGTGCCATTCCAGGTAGTTGGCGGTGAAGAGTTGCTTGAGCGCGTTTTGGGCCGTCGTCACGGAGTTTTCCGCTCCCAGCAGCGCTGCGCGGCTGGCGGCGACCTGGGATTCCGCCTCCTTTTCGTCCAATGGTGCCAGCACGCCCACTTCCACGCGCTTGCGGTTCTCAGCCAGGAGTTTCTCGGCCAGTTGCAGGGCCGCGCGCTGGACGTTCACCGCGTCCATCGCGGCGATCAACTGGTAGTACGCCTGTTCCACCGCCGCGACCGTGGCCATGATCTGACGGCGGACCACCAAGTCCGAGATCTTCAGGTTCTTGCGCGAGAGCGTGATGTTCAGCCGCGTGCCATCTATCCAGAAATTCTTGAGCAGCGGCTGGCGCAACTGAATGCCCGCACTGCTGCTCGCATTTTGGAACGGCACGTCCACCACGGAGTTGCCGATGACCGTTCGCTGGCTGCCCTCGCTCTCGGCCGCCTGACCGGTCAGCGAATAGGTCAGTCCGGTCGGCAGCAGGCCGCTCAGGCCAAGGTTTGCGGCATCGCCCTCGGTCTGGGAACCGGGGATGAACAGGTTGATGTTCGGGTTGAACGAGCCCGGGTTCTGATTGAAGAAATGGTTGTAGCCCGCGCTGAAAACCGGGTCGTAGCCGGCGTAGGCCAGGCTGAGGTTCAACTCCGCGATGGCCGGTTCGCGCCGCACGACCTGAATGTCGAGGTTGTGCTGGAGCGCGAGCTGAATGCAGTCCTCCAGCGAGAGCTGGCGGGTGCGGGTTTCTTCGCCGGTCATCGGCAACGCCGCCATGGCGACCAGGGCGGCCAGAAGACTGCGCGTCACTTGCATGTGGGCGGGAGACTGAGTGATTCGTTCTGCTTCGTCAAACGGTCTGGTCCAGAAGTTGGAATTGACCCGGAGCAACCGCCCCCCTGCGAGCGTGCCTGGCGCTTCCCAGCGCGGCGATTTCAGCCAGACGGTCCGTCGAACGCACCTTTTGACCGGCGAGCGGCGACAAAGGTTTCATGCAAATGGCGCGCAATGGATTGGACCTTCGGTCGTTGGACCGCTTCAGGACCGGCTGCCAGAAGGCACCGGAGTGGCCGGGGTGACCGTGAAATGGGTGGGGAGCGACTTCAGGGTCCCGCGAGCGGCGAGGTGATCGGCCCGCGCGGCCAGCGCGGCGGCCACCTCGGGTGCTTTCGCCCGCAAGTGGAACGCCTCGCGGAGCAGGTTGCCCACCATGGCAGCGGTACAGACGAAGAGGAGGAGGTAGGTGAGGCCGGCGCGGCGTTCGCGACGGGCCAGACGGACAAGTTCACGATTCATGGTCAGGTTCGGTGGCGACTGAGTTTTCGCCCGGGCCGGCGGAGAGGAGTCTGCACCAGCATGGCCGGACAGCGGCAGATACCCGGCAGCAGGACGGTTTGTTTCAACATTTGGCACTGAAGTTGGAAAAGACCGGCAACGATTCCGTGTGCCGCCAGACGCACATTTTTGAGCTCGGGCATTCGGGTCAACTATTCGTTGACGTGCGGAAGGGGGCCGACTACCACAGCCCCATTGATCGCTGCAACGCTTCGACCAATATGAAAGTCATCAATCCCCAGAACGCGGGCCGGCCGGCGGGCTTCACCCTAATTGAGCTGCTGGTGGTCATCGCCATCATCGCCATCTTGGCGGGCATGCTCCTGCCGGCACTTTCCAAGGCCAAGACCAAGGCCCAGGGCATCATGTGCATGAACAACGGCAACCAGTTGATGAAGGCCTTGGTGCTGTACACCGGAGACTACAACGAATTCCTGCCCCCGAACCCCGACGATGGCAATACTACGCCGTTCTACAATTGGTGCGGCGGGCAGGCGGGCCCCGGCGGGGCTCAGGAGTTTAATCCGGACATCCTCAAGAACGCCAGCAACGCCCTCCTGGCCCCCTACACCGGTGCCACCGTGGCGCTTTACAAATGCCCGGCCGATAAGCGCGTCGGACGGTATCAGGGGCGGGATCCGGGTTTGGTGGGCACCAAGGTTCCGGCGGCGCGCAGCGTGGCCATGAGCCAGGCGGTGGGTACCAATCCCTACCGGGGCGGCCGCGTGGCGGTGGACGGGCCGTGGCTGGACAACAATCATTCCCACACTCTCGGCCGTAAGTGGCTGACGTACGGGAAGAACACTGATTTCACCGAGCCCGGGCCGTCCCAGACTTGGGTGATCATTGACGAAGACAACAAGAGCATCAACGACGGTGGATTCGCGGTCGGCATGGAGCGGCCAGAGTGGATTGACTGGCCCGCGACCTACCACAACATGGCGGGCGGTTTGGCGTTCGCCGACGGTCATTCGGAGATCCGCAAGTGGAAGGATGGGCAGACCGTGGTGCCCAAGTCTGGTGCCGGACGGGTTTCCCCCAAGAACCCGGTGGACTGGAAATGGATCTCCGAGCGCACTTCGGCGTTGCTGATCCGCTGATTGATTTCGAGCGATTTTGCGCCGCCGCCCGGCTTTCGAGTCGGGCGGCGTTTCCGTTTTCTGGAGGCACCCGCCGGGCTTCTTTCTCGCGCGGACTCGACTCAATCCTGCCCTCCCGATATCCACGCTCCCAGGTTACGCGGATGGCGTCGCCCAAGTCGGCCCAATTCCCCTCTCGACTTTCCTCGCCGCGGTCTCGCAATTGTACCAGGGCTGCGATCATCGTCCTGCGCCCGCCCCTCGGATCTCTTTGCCGGCTTCGGACTCGGTGGCGCGGACGGTGTTGTCAGGTGCCCCGCTTGCCAGTCGGCGGGCCGCCACTACCTTGGCTCTGACTCGCCGTCACCAGCAGCTCCCGTGAAACCGAACGTGCCATCCCGCACCGAAACTCCGCCTCCGGACACCGCCCCCGTCGCGGACGTTTCGCTCCGCCGCCGGCGGCTCCTCGAGGTGGCGTTGTTTCCGGGCAGCCTGACCGCGATTCCCTCGCGGGCCTATCTGCTCGGCTTGTTCCAGGGCGTTGTGCCCGGCGGTGCGGCGGCCGCGGTAGATCGCCTGATGAACGGCGTCATCAGTGATTTCGTGCAGCGCCGGATGTTGAGCGGTCGCTTGGGGGAGGTGTTCATCGTGCCGAAGGGTCGCTCCGCGGTGGCGGCCGACCACGTGATCTTTGTGGGCCTGGGTCCCTTTGATCGCTTCAAGCTGGCGCACAGCACGGAGAGCGGCGAGCCCGACGCCATGCGATTGGTTTGCGAGAGCGTCGTTCGCTGCTGTCTGCACGCGAACATTGAGGAGTTTGCCACCGTCCTGGTGGGAGCGTCCGCGACAGACTCGGCCGACGAGGCCGTGGGGCTCTTCGCGCACGGCTTCGTGGACGCGCTGCGAATGGCCGATCCCACCGGCCGCCTTCGGCGAATTACCCTTTGCGAACGCGATCCCCAGCGGATGGCCGAAATTCGAGCCGCGATTCAAAGGCTGGCGAAAGCCGCTCCCGCAGGACCCATCGAAATCGAACTTCTCGAATTGCCCGGCCCCGCCGAACCAGACCCGACCGTAGCCGGAACGGCGAGCGCACCGAGCGTCACGGCCCGACCGACGCCGCTGTACCTGCTCGCGCGGATGGTTGAGTTGAGCGGCATCAGGCCGGGGGGAGAGGCGAGCAGCCGCCCACGACCGGCGCGGGTTCAAATCGAGACCGCCGTGCTGACCAATCGCGGGAAAGCCGCGGTTTTGACGAGCACAACGATCGTCTCGGTTCGGCGGAG
>CALJWR010000066.1 GCA_937976685.1 uncultured Verrucomicrobiae bacterium | reverse complement strand
TAAGGCTGAGGCACACCGCGCATGGCGTTTTTCGCGAAAGGGATGGAGCCGCATGTAGTCGCCGCCCTCTTGGGTGTCATCGGCGTCTTGTTGGTGCTCTGCGCGCGGATGATTCAGCGTTGGTTGATCCGCTGGCACCATCGCCTTCGGCGAGCCACCCGGGCATCGAGCTGGCTGATCCGCGTGACGGGATGGCACCATGAGTTCGCGCTCATCCTTTTTGGGATCATGCTGGTGTTGGGGGGACTGGGATTGTTTCTGCTGACGTATCCGTGGGATGAAGTTTAGCGACGAACCGATGATCGGGATCATTGGAACAATCGTACTGCTCCGCCACCGCGCCATGGTCGCAGCGGTGTCAGACTTTCTGGGCCCGCAGGTGTTGATTGCCATTGCACTGATGGTTGTCGGGTCGCTGCTGATGTATCTGGCGTGGCCGATTCAAAAGCGCATCTCGCGGTATCATCAGCGAATTCGGGACGCAGAATTCGCCTCGCCACGGGCCATCCGCGTCAGTGGCTGGCGATACGACACCACGCTCATCCTGTTCGGCGCGCTGTTGTTGATCCTCGGCGGGCTGATGTTCCTGATCACCTTCCCCTGGGGCGATCTGTGAGGAGCCGGCCGGCGAAACCTGCGGTCCACCGAAGATCCGACCGATGAAACTGATTTCTCTGGAGGCCATTGGCCGGGAGCTCGCGATCAAATGGGATGACGGGAGCGAGACCTACATCCCGCTGGAGGCGTTGCGGCGGGCCTGTCCGTGTGCCGGCTGCCAGGGAGAACGCGATGTGCTGGGTCACCTCCACAAGGGGCCGGCAACAGCGTTGACGCCGGCGTCGTTCCAACTGAGCCGCGTGGTGCCGGTGGGTGGCTATGGGGTCCAGCCGCATTGGGCGGACGGCCACAACACCGGCTTGTTCACCTTCGAGTATTTGCGCGCGCTCGGCAACGCGCCGGCCTGAACCGCGCGGAAGGCCGTGACGGCCAGGACCTCACGGCGCGGTCACCCGCCGCAACCGCAGATCGAGACAAGCCATCTCCGCCGAGTTCCGCACCAGCAGGAAGCCCCCGGCCAAGGCCGGCACGTTCCAAGTCTTGCCACGCAGGACCCGGACGCGGCGCAGTTCCTGCCAGCGTTCAGGGGTTGCCTTGACCAACGCCACGTCCCCCTCCCCGCCAAGGACGATGAGGTGGCCGCTGGCGATGAGAAGCTGACCGTAACCATAGCGACCCTCACGCCAGCGGCGTTCCCCGGTTGCCAGGTCCACGCACGCCAGCACGCCCTCGTCCAGTCCGTAAGCGTGTCCCGCCCAGATTACCGCCGGATTGAACTTTGTCTTCAGATTGCGGTTGCGCCAGACCTGCGCGGCCCGAAACTCGCCGGCTTCACGGGCGATTTCCACGAGCGCGGCCCCGGTGCCGTAGCCGGCGGAAATCAGCAAACGGTTTGTGCCCACAACCAGCGGAGTGGCAATCGCGTTCTCACCCGTCACCGTCCATGGGAACTCCCAAAAGACCTTCGAACCGTCCAATGCCAGGCCGACCATGCGAGACGCGGTAACCATCACGATTTGCTGCTGCCCGGCCAGTTCGGCCAGGATCGGCGAAGTGTACGATTGCCGGTCGTCCAATGCACTCCACCGGCGGCGCCCGCTGAGCCGGTCGTAGGAGATGACAGACTTCCCGGGACTGGCGTCACCCGCAAGAACAATGAGTTGGTCGTCCACAGCCAACGGCGACGCGGCCATCCCGTAGCGCAGGTTGCCAGACTGGTTGTCTTCGAGGACGTTCTTGCGCCACAACACGGTGCCCGAGGCCGCCCCGAAGCAGATCAATTCACCTGTCGCACCGTAGCTGTACAACATGTCGGCCACGAGCGTCGGGGTCGCCCGTGGGCCGTCACCGCCCATCCACTCGGAGAAGAGCGCCGGGTAAGAATAAGTCCACAACTCGCGGCCCGTTTCGAGATCGTAGGCCACCACGGTTTCCTGCTCCCGGCGTTGTTCAATGGTGAATGCCCGACCGTCCGCGACGACAAACGACGCGTAGCCGCCCCCCACGGGCTGTCGCCACACCACGCGCGGGCCGGCTTCCGGCCAGTCCAGCAGGATTGGTTGCTCGTCGTAACGTCCGTCCCGTCTGGGCCCGCGGAAGTCAGTCCAGTACGAACTCGGATTCGGCGTCCGGCTGAATGCCCCCTCGGACTCCGCGCGCTGGCCGGAGCGGTTGAGCTCCAGCGCCTGGAAATCCGGGACGGTTTTTCGGATCACCAGACTGGGGCCAAAGCCTCCCTTCCACTCGACCTGAACCAGATTCAGGAACACCAGAAACCAGACAATGCCAACCACGTACGGGATGAAAAAAAGCGCGAGGACGACGGTGACGAGGACCTTCCGCGCGGTGGACAAGTGGCGATTGGTCCACGCCAGACCGATCCCGAGCGGCGGCAGCGCGATGGCCAACAGCCGGCTGAAGAAGGGCGTCCGATACCACGGAATCTCAGCCTCAAGGACGCCGACTTCGGGCGGGAGTGGTTCGGGTTCCATTGAATTCAGAATCGGAGGCGAGCAGACAGCCATTGCCCCGGCCGCCTACGGCACTGTAGCTGCGGGAAGGCGCCCGGCCGGGTGGCGTCGGGCCGCATCAAGAGCCATCGCCAGCTTCTGCACGTGGAAAAGGTCGGCGCGACAGAACGGCAAGTCAATGCGCGCGCGCAAGAATTCCGGAGCAGCTTCCAAGAGCCAGGCGAGGGCGCCAAAACCGCCGGCAGCGAGATCCGGCGGATCCACGTAATTCTCGCCAAAGTGAACCTGGCGCTCTTCGCCGACGATCCACCAGGTCGCGTACAGGCGCTCGAAGATGCGCCAGACTTGCTGCACCTCAGCGCCCGCCAGGGCCCGGAGGCGCCCGGCCAATTCCGGCGACAAGCCGAGCAGGAGGGCAACCTTGTGCCGGTGCGGGGCGAGGCGGAAAGACAGCCCGTCGCCCTTGCCAATGAAGGGATCGAGTTCGGCCGTCGTGTTGAACGTCTGCAGCGTGCCCTCGGCGGCCACCCTTCGCCACCAGCGCGCCAGTTCGGCGAGGTGGCGCTCCGCCAGCCGCTCCGCTTGTTCCGCGCTGGTGGCATCCCCGGCCGCGCGAGCCAGTTCGATCATCGCCAGGAGCGACCGGAGATAACGATTCGCGTGCAGGTCACCTTTCCCGCCATCCAGCGACCAACCACTCGCGACGAACGACCGAAAGCAGTTGCTGATCGCGGGGTATTGGGCGAGCACCCGTTCCCGCTCGTTGCATCGCTCGCCGTAGAACCGCGCCGCGTACACGCCCGCGAAGGGGTGAAGTCGCGGATCGTTCGCAGCGGGGCGAATCGTGTCCGGCGGAGGCGGTGCCCATTCTCGCCGACGGCCGTCGGCCAGCCCCAACGCCGCGGTCTCGGCATACGGCGGGCGTGAGGCAAACTCGCTCGCGAGGACGGCGCGCGCGGTCTCACGCTCGTTCATGGGCAGATGCGGAAACGCCCAGGCGAGGGCTTCGAACAAGCTTGCCGTGTCAGCAAAAAAGAATTCGCGCCCCGCCAGCCCAGGCTCGACCAGTAACGGTGCCCAGCGGGCGGAGAGAACTTCTTGGACGGCCCGGCTCAACTCCGCGCCAAGTTCGTCGGTACTCCGGGGCTCGGCTGCCGGTGCGTGCCGGACCGGGAGGGCGGCCGCACGCACTCGGCGCACGTCTTGGGCTGTCTCCATGCGGTCGGGCCCAAGGCAGAGCACCCGGCTCCCCGTGAGCCAGTAGATGCGGTCGCCGCTCAGGGCCACCCCGCCGCGGCCCGGCCCGTGCCATTCGTTGCGGGCCCACGGTGGATTGCGAAGACCACCGTAGGTGTCGCGCTCACCGTGGATCGTGAAGAGATTGCCTGTCAGAAGGTCGAAGCCGCTGAGGGTTCCCTGGTGAACCATCAGCGCCGTGTCGCCCGCCATCACGAAGTTCTGGCTCTCGTCGGCAGTGCCCCAGAACGTGTTCCAGGGCGGCTGCGGACCACGCGCGTGGAAAAGCGGCTGAATCCGATTTTGCGAGGGATCAAACAGTCCGAGGGACACCAGCGGGGCAACGCCCAAATTCCAGTTGCCATAGGCGCTGCGATGGAACACCAGCAAGCGACCGTCCCGGCAGAGGGCGGGCGGCGCTCCCACGCCCTGGCAGCCGGCCGCCCAGAGGATCGGGGGCGCATCCGCCGCACGGCCGGTCTTCCCGTCAAACGCGAAGAACGTCCGGGCAGTTGGATGGTCGGCCAGGAATTGCGCGACAGCCGTTTGCTCACGCTGCCAGAGTTCCGGCGTGCCCTGCGCGGCGTCGCTCTTCAGCCACGCATCCAGCGTCTTCCAATCCCGGTCATCCGCGCCGGCATTCCGGCAGAGAAGCGTTCGGTCCCGCGCGATTCGCTCCGCCATGGGGTGCGCCGGATTGGTCCGGATGAAGACCCGCGGGCGTCCTGCGACGGTGACCACGACCGGGTAGTAGTCGCGCGCACTTTGGCCCGCGAGCGGCGCCGAACGCCACACTTCCGCGCCGGTACGGGCATCCAGCGCCACCGTGCGCAGCTCTTCGGTCGTTACGAAGACGCAGCCGTCGGCGACCGCGGCCGTTTGGCGAATCGGCGCACCGAGCTGACGATGCCAGCGTCGCGCGCCGGTCGCCGCATCCCACGCCCCTAACCCACCCTGCCGATCGCCGAGGAAGACCAGACCGTCCGCGACCACCGGCGAGGCCGCCGCCCCGCCACGTCCCAGTTCGGCCCGCCACACCATCTCTCCGGATGTAGCTCGCAATCCGTAAAGCCAGCCGTCGGTCGAGGCAGCGTACACCAGCCCGCCGGCAAACGCGGGCGAGTGCAAAAACGGCCCGTGGGCCGCGAAGCACCACTGGGGTGCCCCCGACCGCGCGTCCAAGGAATAAAGTCGCCCGGCATGCGTGGCAACGAAGACCCGGCCATCGGCGACGATGGGCTCCATCACCGTTCCCAACCGTTCATTTTCAAACTCCACCGCCCACGCGCGGTCGCGTTGCGGTGTAGCCCTGAACTCCGTGAAGCCATCGTGCTGCGGGTTGCCGCGCAACATCGGCCAGTCGGCGTGAGCCCCGAATGTCAGAGCGATGGCGATGGCCATCGGAGACGAGGGGTGCCAACAGTTCCAACGGCGAGAGGCAGGCGCTGCGTTCACGCGCCGAGTGTGGCGACCGGAGCGACGGCGACAAGCCTGGCCGACCCCGCCTTCAGGCCGGATAGCCGCCCGAAATGTAGCTTTCCAACTGCTCGATCGCGGCGGATTGCGAGCTGATGATCCAGTTCACCAAGTCGCCAATCGAGACCACGCCGATGACAGTCCCCTCTTGCACGACGGGCAGATGACGGATGCGGTTGTCCACCATCAGCCGGAGGCACTCGGAAACCGTCGCGGACGGAGGGACTGTGAACAGGCGGTTGGTGATGATATCCTTTACCGGGGTGTTCCTCGAATCCCGTCCCCGCAACGCCACCTTGCGGGTGTAGTCACGCTCCGAAAACACGCCCAGCAACTTCCCATCCTCCATGACCAACAGCGCGCCGATATTCACCTCGGCGAGGCGCCTGATGGCGTCGAAGACCGTGGCGTCGGGCCGGACGGAATAAACGGCGTTGCCCTTGCGTTTAAGGATCGCTTCAACGTTGCCGACGATGTCCATAATGATTCTCGACCGGCGGGCGTCACGAAAGTCCGCTTCCGGGGACACAGGTGACGGGCCGACTATGAAAGGTTACGGAAGGTCCGAGGGGCGTCAAGCGGCTTGACTCCGCCCAAATCGGCGGATAAGCGATTCTCGAGACGGCACCCGGCCCAGCGCACGCTGCGCCGCAGCGTTTTCGCGTTTCAGCCAAGCCGTAGATGGGCACGCGACCTGAGGTTTTCGGCGGATACGGGTTGGAAGCGGTTTCACCAGTTCTTAGCCGCCGATTTGGGCTCCGGCAGGCCCGAGCCACTCTCCAATCCTCGGCGAGCTCCCAAGTCAGCGGTGGAGTGCCGCCGGCCGTAGGCAGCTCGCTGGCGGTTTTCTCGTGCCGGCGGAGCCCGGAGCGCGGTCCGGTTCCCGTCTTTTCCAGGCCGCCCGGTGAAAATGTTCGGGAAAAGTCTGCCGCACCTGCTAGACTGGCGGCCATGAAGCGATTCGCTTGGTGTGTTTTGACGCTTTGTTTGGTGGGAGCTACGGACCTCCGGGCGCAGTCTCCCGACGACGTCTTCATTCGCGTGTACAACCTGATTCAGCAGGCGGACACGCTGCGGGGTTCTGGTCAGACCCGGCTCGCGGACGAGAAATACGCCGAGGCGCTCGCGGGCCTGACCGCCATCGAAAAGGAGTTCCCGAACTGGAATCCCACCATCGTCCGCTTCCGCAAGGACTACGTGACCCGCCGGATGAGTCCCGCCGCTGCCCCGGCGGTCAGGCCGGCTGCTCCCGCCGCGGCCCCGCTGGCACCCGCCGATCCTCCCGCGATTGTCGCGCCACCGGACGCGCGTGACGAACAGCTTGAGGAACTGGGGCGACAGTTGCAGGAATTGCGGCGCGAACGCGAGCTGCTGCAGGCCAAGCTGCGCGAGGCGCTGGCGGTGCAGCCGGCGCCCATTGACCCCCGCGAAATGCAGCGGGCCGAGGAACAAATCCGCCAGTTGCAGGAAGAGAATCAAACCCTGCGCACCAACCTCGCCCTGCAGCGCGAAATCGCTGCCAGGCCCGCCGACACGGCCGAGCTGGAATCCATGCGGCGCCGCCTGACCGAGACGGCAGCTCAGTTGGACCGGCAGACCGCACGGGTCAGCGAACTGACCCGCCAGAATGACGAACTCGAGCAGCGGCTCAAGCGGCGGGCCCCGGCCGCAAGTCGGGAAGATTCCGGAGCGCTGGCTGCCGTGCAGACCGAACTGCGCACCGCGCGGGCTCAACTGGATCGTCAGACCCGCGAGATGACCGCCCTGACCCGGGAGAAGAAGGAACTCGAGGATCAGTTGCGTGAGGCCAAATCCCGGGCCGCAACCCGGGGCGCGGATCCCAAGGCTTTGGCGGAGGCCGAGGCCGCCTTGCGGGAGGCGCGCAAACAGCTTCAACAGCAAGGCGACGCGCTGGCCGCGTTGCGTCGCGACCGGGACCTCCTCGACGCCCAATTGAAAGCAGCCCGTGCGGAAGCTGCCAAGGCCGCCCCGTCGGCAACGGACCGCAAGGCCAGTCGCCAGGTGGAAGAACTGCAGCGGCGGTTGAAGGAGGCGCAAAACGAACTCGCGGTCCAGACCCGGCGCGCCGAAGTGCTGGCGGCAGAAAAGGCGACCGTGGAAGGACGTTTGGCGGCCCTCGCGCAGCAATCCGCTACGCCCGCATCCGCTCAAACCGCTGCTACTACGACCGCTCCCCCGCCCGCGACCAAAGCCGAGCAACGGGCAGCCAAGGCGTCGGAGGAGCACATCCGCGCCTTGCAGAAAGAACGAGCCGAATTGCAGAAGCAGGTTGCCAAGCTGCACGGCGAGGTGCAGGACCTCAAGCTGCGACAGAAAGGCTCCGGCCAGGCCGAACTCCAGCGCCAGCTCGACCTCGCCCGGTCGCGCCTCGCCGCTTACGAGGCCAAGCCCGTGCCCTACTCAGAGGAGGAGTTGAAGCTCTTTCAACCCGGCGCCCCAGTGGCGGCCGGAACGACCGGCGCCGGAGCGGGACGCGTCATCCGTCCGCTGCCGGCCGGCGCGCAACCGTTGATCGCGGAGGCCCAGCGCGCCTTTCAGGCCAACCGTCTGGACGAAGCCGAATCCAAATATGCGGAAGCCGCGAAGCTGGACGACCGAAATGCCGGCGTTTTGACGGACCTTGCGGCGACGCAACTCCAGCGCGGGCGGTTGGACGAAGCCGAGGCGAACCTGAACCGGGCGCTGGCGGCGGACCCGGACCACGCGATGGCCATCTCGTACTTGGGGCTGTTGCGCTATCGCCAGGAGCGCCTCGATGAAGCGCTGGATTTGTTGAGCCGGAGCGCCCGGTTGAATCCCGACAATGCCCTGACCCAGAACTACCTTGGGATCGCGCTCAGCGCGAAGGGGCAGCGTGGCCCGGCGGAAGCGGCTTTGCGGCGGGCCGTGTCCCTCCAACCAGGCTACGCCGAGGCGCACGCCAATCTGGCCATCATCTACGCGCTGCAAAAGCCGCCCTTCCTCGAACTCGCCCGCTGGCATTACCAGAAGGCTCGCGCCAGTGGCTTCGCCCCGAATCCCGACGTCGAACGGGTCTTGAACGGCCAGTAGCCGTTCCCGACAGCCTCATCATGCTGGCCCAGCGGTTGCACGAGGTCGCGATTTCAACGCGCGGTCGCGGTTTCTACGAGATCACCGGCGAAGTAGCCGCCCTGGTGTGCGACGTTGGGTGGCAGACCGGTCTGGCTTCGCTGCATCTTCAGCACACCTCCGCGTCGTTGCTGATCCAGGAGAATGCGGATCCGGAAGTCCGGCGAGACTTGGATCGCTTCTTTGCCCGCCTGGCGCCGGACGGTGATTCCCTGTTCCGGCATACCTACGAGGGCGACGACGACATGCCGGCGCACGTGCGGACGGCCCTCACGGCGGTCAATCTGAGCATTCCGATTGCCGGCGGCCGCCTGGCGCTGGGGACTTGGCAGGGCATCTACCTGTGGGAGCACCGGAAGGCTCCCCACCGGCGCCGGATCATGGTGCATCTCTTGGGCGAGTAGGTCGGACCGCAGCGGCCCCCTCCGGCCTGCCGCAGGTGTGTCGCTCGAGGCTCCTTGAGGCAGGGGAGGATCCGAGCTCCGGCGAAGGTCTCCCATAACCAAGCATTCTCACTTTGCAACGGGCACTTCCGCGCTACCCTTCCGCCGTTGTGAGCACCCAGCCGGCATCGCGAGCCATTTTCCTGTTGGCCTTGAGCCTTGGCTTGGCCCGGGACGCTGCCGCCGCCGACCCGGGCACCAGCCTTGAGTTCGATCGCGACATCCGGCCCATCCTCTCGGACAATTGCTTCGCCTGCCATGGCCCCGACGAAGCGGCGCGCAAGGCCAGATTGCGGCTCGATCTGAAGGAGGACGCGCTCAAGCCCAATCGGCGCGGCGATCGCGCGATCGTTCCGGGCGACCCGGCCAGGAGCACCCTGATCCAACGAATCCGGTCACTGGATCCCGACGACGTGATGCCGCCGCCGGCGACCAACAAGACCCTCAGCGAAGCACAGAAAGACGCCCTGGAACGCTGGATTGCGGAAGGCGCATCCTGGGCGGACCACTGGGCCTTTACCCCTCCCAGACGTCCTGAGCCTCCGCGCGTGCGGGACGAGCAATGGCCGAAGAACGACACTGATCGGTTCGTCCTCAGCCGCCTCGAGCGAGAGGGCCTGAAACCCTCTGCCGAAGCCGGGAAGACCACCTTGATCCGCCGCGCGACACTTGACCTGACCGGGTTGCCGCCGACGGTCGAGGAGGTGGACGCTTATCTGGCGGACAAGAGTCCGGACGCGTACGAAAAACTGGTGGACCGGCTGCTGGCCTCTCAAAGGTATGGTGAGCACATGGCGCGGTACTGGCTGGACGCGGCGCGGTACGCCGATTCGCACGGCTACCACATTGACGCGCAGCGCGACATCTGGGCCTACCGCGAATGGGTGATCAAGGCGTTCAACGAGAACAAGCCCTTCGACCAATTCACCCTCGAGCAGCTCGCGGGCGACCTGCTCCCCAATCCGACCCGCGACCAGCAGATCGCCACGGGCTACCTCCGCTCGAACATGAGCACTGGCGAAGGTGGCGCCATCGAAGCCGAGTACGCCGCCAAGTACGCCTTTGACCGCACCGAAACCACCGGAACCGTCTGGCTGGGGCTCACGTTGATCTGCGCCCGGTGCCACACGCACAAGTACGATCCCATCACCCAACGCGAGTACTTCCAGATGCTCGCATTCTTCAATCAGCTCGACGAGCCGGTCATGGACGGGAACCGCCCGAATCCCGACCCGTTCATCAGACTGCCGTCGCCCCAGCAAACGGCGCGACTGGACTGGCTCAAACAACAGTTGGCCGAGGCGCAAGCCAGGGTGGACGGCCCCGATCCGGATCTCGATCCGGCCCAAGCCGCCTGGGCCACGCGATGGCACGAACGACTCGCGAGTGGCTGGCACCTTCTGCGTCCATCCGCGAGCAAGTCGGTCCACGGCGCCACGCTGACCACCCTGGAGTCCGCGGCGATCCTCGCGAGCGGCGAATCGCCCGAGACCGACGTCCTTGAACTCGCGTTCCCCCTTGAAGCCGGCCGGATCGGGGCGCTTCGGTTGCGGGCCCTGCCGCATGCATCCCTGCCCGGCGGCGGGGCCACGCGGTCCGAGGACGGCGAGTTCCGTCTCTCTGAGTTCGAAGCGGATCTGGTGGTGATTGGGCCGGACGGCCAGGCGCGCGCACCGCAAAAGATCAAGTTCGCGCACGCGTGGGCGGATGCGTGGAACGGCGGCCACGAACCCGCGAAAGCGCTGGATGGCAAGCCGGATTCAGCCTGGGGTGCCGAGGCGCAGGCCGGCTCGAACCGAACCGCGATCTTCGTGACGGACACTCCGATCACCGTTCCATCTGCCGCCGAGTTGCGCGTGCGACTCCGGTTCGAAGCGGACAAGCAACGTCACGCGCTGGGGCATTTTGACGTTGCCGCCGCGCGCGGCGAAGAACTGCTCGCACGGCTCTTCCCTCCGCGCTTCACCCCTTGGAAGTTGATCGGACCGTTCAAGACCGGTGGCCTGAAGGCGGGTTTCGAGCAGCCGTTTCCGCCCGAGGTGGAACTCGACTTCGCGAAGACTTATCCCGGCGTTCGCGAGGAAATCCGCTGGCACGATCGGGCCGACCTCGCCGATGGCGCCACCCATCAACTGGTGAACGAACTGCACGGCGTCCACGGGGCTTACTATCTTCACCGGACGATTCACGTACCCGCAGCCACCCCCCTGGCTTTGAGCCTGCGCGCGGATGACCTCTTCAAACTCTGGCTGAATGGTGAACTCGTGGCCGAACGGGCCGATCCGGATCAGGAACGCGGCGTGGCCAGGCGCTTGATGGTGAACTTGCAGGCTGGCGAAAACCGGCTCCTCGTGAAGATGGTGAATCACCAGGGCGCGAAACACTTCGCCTTCAACGCTGCCTTGGCGGGCGAGGACGCGCTCTCGCCGGAGGTGGCGGCCCTTCTGGCCACTACTGTCCAGCCGACCGGCACTTGGGCCGCGAAAGCGCGCGATCATTACCGCCGCGAGCACTCCGCGGAGTTCCGCGCCCTGTTTGACAACCTCGCCCGGTGGCGCGAGGAACAAGCGGCGATCGAGGCCGCCATTCCCACCACGCTCGTCGCGAAGGAATTGGCGAAGCCGCGTGAGACGCGGATCCTGCTCCGGGGCGAGTACGACAAGCCAAGAGACCCGGTGTCCCCGGGCGTTTTCTCGGTGTTGCCGCCGCTGCCCGAGGGCGCCCCGAGCAACCGTCTCGGCTTCGCCCGGTGGCTGCTGGAGCCGCAGCATCCGTTGACCGCGCGCGTCACCGTGAATCGCATCTGGCAGCAGCATTTTGGAACCGGTCTGGTCAAGACCGTGGAAGACTTCGGCGCACAAGGCGAGCGGCCCTCGCATCCCGAGTTGCTGGACTGGCTGGCGACAGAGTTCGTTCGCAGCGGTTGGGACATGAAGCATCTGCATCGCCTGATGGTCACTTCGGCAACTTACCGGCAGGTCTCCCGCGTGACGCCGGAATTACTCGCGCGTGACCCCGAGAACCGCCTGCTGGCGCGCGGTCCGCGCTTCCGCACGGATGGCGAGGTGGTCCGGGACTCAGCGCTCTTCATGGCAGGCCTGCTGGTAGAGCAACTCGGCGGCCCGAGCGTAAAGCCCTATGAACCCCCGGGACTCTGGGAGGCGGTATCGTTCAACAACTCGCAGAAGTATGTGCCTGACCGGGGCCCGGCTCAGTATCGCCGGAGCCTGTACACGTATTGGAAGCGCCAAAGCCCGCCGCCCAACATGCTGACCTTTGACGCGCCGACGCGCGAGACCTGCACGGTCCGGCGTCCCCGGACGAACACGCCGTTGCAGGCGCTGGTACTGCTGAATGACCCACAATTTGTGGAGGCGGCGCGCGGCTTTGCCGAGCGCGTGCTGCGCGAGGCCGGGCCGACGGCGGAAGCGCGGCTGACCTACGCCTACCGGATTGCCGTCGCCCGTCCGCCCTCCACGGGGGAACTGGGCATCCTTCGCGGCGTCCTCGAACAACAACTCGAGGACTTCCGCGCGAACACGCATGCCGCCGGGCAGTTCCTGAGTGTCGGCGACAGCCGGCCGGCGGCGGGGGGGGACCCAGTCGAACTGGCCGCCTGGACAACCATCACCAGTCTGCTCCTGAACCTGGACGAGACCGTGACCAAAGGCTGAGGCAATCTGACATGGACCCACTTCGCGAACACACCCTGCAACTGACCCGCCGCCACTTCTTTGGCCGGCTGGCCACCGGCATCGGTACCGCTGCGCTCGGCTCACTGCTCAACCCGGGCTTGCTCGCCGCCGCCACGGCCGGCCATCGCAGCGGAGGGCTCCCCGGTGTCCCGCACTTTGCGCCGAAAGCCAAACGGGTGATCTACCTCTTCATGGCGGGCGGGCCATCGCAGATGGAGTTGCTCGACTACAAACCGGAACTGGAGAAGTTGCACAATCGCGAGCTGCCCGACTCCGTGCGCATGGGCCAGCGCATCACGACGATGACCTCCAGCCAGGACTCGTTTCCGGTGGTCAAACCCATCTTCAAGTTTGCCCAGCACGGTCAATCCGGCGCCTGGGCCAGCGAGTTGATCCCCCACATCGCCTCGATCGTTGACGACCTGTGCATCATCAAAACCGTCAACACCGAGGCCATCAATCACGACCCTGCCATCACCTTCATCCAGACCGGCTTCCAGCAACCCGGCCGCCCCTGCATGGGGGCGTGGCTCGCCTATGGCCTGGGCACGGAGAATACCAACTTGCCCACCTTCATCGTGATGATCTCCAGTGGCAAGGAGAGTGACCAGCCGCTCTACACGCGGTTGTGGAGTTCGGGCTTTCTGCCTTCCGAGTTTCAGGGCGTGCAATTCCGCGGCGCGGGCGACCCGGTGCTCTACCTCTCGAACCCGCCCGGCCTGAGCGAGTCCGCCCGCCGCCGGATGCTGGATGGTCTCGCCCGGATCAACGCATGGCACTACGAGGAATTCGGCGACCCCGAAATCAACACCCGGATCGCGCAGTACGAAATGGCCTTCCGGATGCAGACCTCGGTCCCGGACCTCGTGGACTTTTCGAAGGAGGATCCGGCCGTGATCGAATCCTACGGTCCGGACGTGAAGAAGCCGGGCACCTTTGCCTACAACTGCCTGCTCGCGCGCCGCATGGCCGAGCGCGGCGTGCGTTTCATCCAGCTTTACCATCGCGGCTGGGACCAGCACGGCAACCTGCCCCGCCGCATCCGCGAGCAGTGCCTTGACACCGACCAGCCCAGCGCGGCGCTGGTCAGGGACCTCAAGCAGCGCGGCCTGCTGGACGACACGCTGGTCATCTGGGGCGGCGAGTTCGGGCGCACGGTTTATTGCCAGGGAAAGATCGAGCCCGACAACTACGGCCGCGATCACCACGGCCGCTGCTATTCGATCTGGCTGGCGGGCGGCGGCGTGAAGGCCGGCCTTAGCTACGGCGTGACGGACGACTACTGCTACAACGTCGTGGAAAACCCAGTCCACATCCACGATCTGAACGCCACGATTCTTCACCTCCTGGGCATCAACCACGAAAAGCTGACCTATCGCTTCCAAGGCCGCGATTTCCGGTTGACCGACATTCACGGCCACGTGGTCGAAGACATCCTGGCTTGAGCCGAGGGACGCTGCGCCGCGCCCACCGTCTCACTTCCCGGACTCCTCTGAGGCCGCTGATTCTCCCGCCGTCGTTCTTGTCAACGCGGCGGGCGGTTGGCAAGGTGTCCCGCGATTCGCAGCATCAACCATTCACCAGTTCATTCATCGCCATGAACACCATCACCGCCCTCAAGACGATCAAGAAAAACACCGCCGCCAAGGTCGCCGCCGAACTCTCCCGCACCGGCGGCCTGCTCCGCCTCGCCCCCGCCTGGGTGCCCCGCTCCTTCCTCCAGCCCGGCCTGCGCCTCAAGCTTCACCCCGACGACACCTACGCCTACGGCGCCCACCGCGGCGGCATTGACGAGCGCTGGTTCGCCTCCACCACCGAGGCCGCCAACGAAGGCCGCGTCCCCGACGAGG
>CALJWR010000065.1 GCA_937976685.1 uncultured Verrucomicrobiae bacterium | reverse complement strand
TCAACGCCGCCGACTGAACCGCGGTCGCTGCCGCGGCAGTTCGGTGACTATGAGTTGCTGGAGGAAATTGGGCGCGGCGGCATGGGAGTGATCTACAAGGCGCGTCAGTGCTGCATGAACCGGTTGTGCGCGCTCAAGATGTTGCACACCGCCAACCGGCCGGGAGACGATCTGGATGCCAGTTTGATCGAGGAGGCCCAGGTCGCCGGCAGCCTGGATCACCCAAACATCGTCGCCGTCTTTGAGGTGGGGCGCGCCGAAGGAAGCTTGTTCTTCTCGATGGAGTATGTCGCCGGGCAGGATCTCGGCCGGTACTCCCGGTCCCGCGTTTTGCCCGCCCAGGCGGTCGCTCAACTGGCCCGAAAGATCGCCGAGGCGGTCGCCTACGCGCACGGTCGGGGCGTGATGCACCACGATCTCAAGCCGGCGAATGTGGTGATTGACGAGTACGGGGAACCGCAGATCACGGATTTCGGTCTCGCGCGGCGGGTGGATCAGGCGTCCCGTCGGGATCCCATGCTCGGCGCGGGCACGCCGAACTACATGGCGCCCGAACAGGCTTCGGCCCGGTTTGGTGAGCCGAATGTGCGCACCGATGTCTTTGGCGTCGGAGCCATCCTCTACTATTTGCTGACGGACCGGCCCCCGTTTCGCGGGGAAACGCCGGAGGATACGATTGAAGCCGTCAAGACGATGGATCCCGTGCGTCCGCGTCTGCTGCGGCCCGGCGTGCCGGAGGAGCTGGAAACCATCTGCCTCAAGTGCCTCGAGAAACAGCCCGCGCGGCGCTACCAGACGGTCAAGGAAGTTGCCGAAGATCTCGGCCGGTTTCTCGCCGACGAACCCATTCGCGCCCGGCCGGCGGGACCCATCGAGCGGGTGCTCAAGTGGCGGCGTCGCCACCCGGCCATCGCGGCGCTGGGGGCCGCGACCGCCGTGTTGCTGGCGGCGGTCGCGGTCATTTCGACCGTGGCTGCGTTTCGCATCGAACAAGCACGGGCCCGCGCCGAAGCCAGCGACCTGACCACCCGCAGCAATCTCTACGCGGCCGATATGCAACTGGCGTCGCAGGCGTTCGCTGCCGGCAATCAGTCGCAGGTGCGCGCGATCCTCTCTCGCTATGCCGCGCCGAAGAACGGACCGGATCTGCGCGGCTGGGAGTGGCGGTTCCTCTGGGAGGCCAGCCGCAGTGACGAGCAATATCACCTGGCGGGTCATCGAAGCGCGGTCGGCTTTTTTCGCGTGGTGGCGGACGGCAAGTGGCTGGTTTCCTCGGATGTGGGCGGCAATATCAAAGTTTGGGATTTGGTCGCCCGCCAGCCGGTCGCGGCCCTCGACACCGGGCAGGGGAGTTTGCCGCTGTTTGCCGTATCCCCGGATGCCACGCGGCTGGTCGTGGGCCGGCGTGGTGACGATGAAACCAACCACTTCGCGCAGGTCTTCCGGCTGCCGCGGTTGGAGTTGGAGCGCGAATTTCCCACGCCCGGCAACCGCGTCGCGGGCGCGGTGAGTCAGGATGGGCGATCGGTCTGGATGCTCGGTCGGGACGCGTATGCCGAGTACGAGTTGGCGTCCGGCCGTGAACGGCTCTGGCATCGGGTGGCCGTGGCCGGGCGTGCGCGCGACACGGTGCTGTCGCCCGATGCGCGATGGCTGGCAACCGCCGACGACCGAGGAACCATCATGGTGCTCGAGACCCTCACCGGCCGGGAGGTGGCGCGTCTGGAAGGCCATGACTTCAACCCGGCGTGGGGCGCAGCGGTGCAGTGGCTCGAGTTTTCCGCCGACGGCGCGCGCTTGGTGAGCGCGGGAGGGGATGGTACCGCGCGGGTGTGGAATGTGACGACCGGCCGGTGCGAACGGGTGATCGAAGGCCACGCGGACCTGGTGATGTGCGCGGCGTTGTCCGCCGATGGACGTCGCGTGGTGACCGTGGGCCGAGATCCGTTCGTGCAGATCACCGACCTCGCGAGTGATGGCCCGCCGGTTCGGCTGCGCACCGGGGGCGCGTTGCTGGTCATGGCGGCCTTCCTGCCGGATCACCAGACAGTGATCAGCGGGGCGCTGGACGGTCTGATCCAGGTGTGGAACCGCGAACCGCGCGAGGTGCTGCCGGCCATTCCGGTAGTGAGCGGGACCACAGGTTACGCGTTCAGCCTCAGGGATGGCCGCCACGTCTTGACGACGAGCCCGGAGTTCGACGTGCGGTTGTGGCGCATCCCGGAAGGCACGCTCGTGGCCGAGTGGTCCGGGGCCACCAATCGCTTGAGCATTGGGGCCAACGCCGACGGTCGGGGCAGCGTGTGGGCGGCGGCACTGGAATATGAGAACGGCCTCGCGGTGCGGGAACTGTTGTCCGGGCGGGAACGGCGCGTCACCGAGGACCTGCACCGACGCCTGCGTGGACCGACCGTCGCCGGCGTCACGCCGAGCCCGGACGGGTCAGTGGTCCTGGCGGCGGATTTGGTGAACGGGCTTCGCCTCTGGGAGACGGATCCATGGCGGCTGCGGTTCGCGGTCGCCAACCAGCCCTACTACTCGGGGCTTTCCCTATCAACCCGCTTCGCGTTCTCGGTGGACACGACGGGGCGGGTGCAACTGTTCGCCACGGCAGACGGACGGGAATTGCCGTTCGCGATCCAGCACGCCCAGTTCCCGGCGGTCGAATTTACGGCGGACGAGGAGCGCCTGCTGACCGTTGGCCAGGATGGGCGAGCGCGGATTTGGAGTCTCACCGATGGGCGTCTCCTCTCTGAATTGTCGAGCGGAGTTCGGAATCTGAACTCGGCGGTATGGAGTCCGGACCATCGGCGCATCGTCGCCGGAGCCTTGGATGGCGCGGTCGTGATGTGGGATGTGGTGACCGGCCGCGAGGTCTTCACCTATGCCGCTCATTTGCAACCCATCTTCTCCCTTGAGTTCCTCGCCGATGAATCGCTGCTGACCTGTGCGCAGGATGCGGTTCGGGTGTGGCGGGTGAATCCGATGCGATAGAACGGCGCACGGGGGTGAGCCGGCCTGGCAATCCGCCGACCAACGAGTGCGGCCGGCGCCGCCCGGGTGCCAGGTCTGGCTGGCTTACTTGAACCGAACCGACACGCCCGCGAAGACGCCGTGGGCGGTGTAATCCGCCGCGCCGCCGGAAGTCGGCTCCGAGTAGGCGAAGAACGCGTAGTCCAACGTCCCGCTGACGCGGTCGGTGAACCTCCGGCGCAACCCGGCGGTCAACGCGTGGCGGTCATACTCGATGCCCAGCGGCAGGTGGTCCGTGCTCGCCGCCCGGGCGAAGTTGGCCGTCGAGAAGCCGTAGCTCGCGGTCAGATCGGTTCGCGAATCGAGGACGAACGACGCGCCGCAAATCACCGAGACGATGTCGCCGGCATATTCCGGCAAACCGACGGCTTCGGCGCCGGCGGTGGACAAGCGCGAGGGCGCGTAGGAGACCAGCGGCGTGAGCACCAGCCGCCGCCACGGGGCCACGGTTGCGCTGAAGCTGATGACGTGCGCGTCGTAGTTGCCCGACTGCCAGCGGCCCCCGGTGAAGACATCGCCGGTGCCTTGAGCGATGACGGATGGCGTGTCCGTGTAAGACTCGGACGCAACGACCTGGAACTTGAGCGTCGTCTTGAGCCAGCGGTTGGCGCGGAACACGAGCTTGGTTTCCACCTCCTCGCCGGTGAAGTCGTGGGCGCGGATGAACGCCGGATAGCCGTTGCCGGGCGTTGGCGACCCGTCGGTGTCGGCACGGTGGTCGTAGTCCACCGACCGGTCGCGGTAGCGGTATCCGGCCGAAAGGGCCACGCGCTGCCACGGCGAGATGGTGACGCCGGCTCGCGCGTCGAAGCCATCCACGGTGGCGTCCGTGTCGCGCAGGAAATCGCGGTCGTCGTCGAAGCCATCGTCAATCCTCCGGTCCTCGAACTGGCCGATGGCCTGTTGTTCGAGGCGGGCTTCGGCGTACACGACCGTGAACGGCAGGCCGGTGTAGCGGAGCGTGGCCAGCTCTTGAACGGTTTGCCGATCGAGACTCGATTCGAACGGGCTGGCAAAACCGCTGATGGTGGCCCGGCCGAAACCCTGTTGGCGGAGCCACTCCGCCTGCGCGCCCGCGGTCAGGGTGAAGTTCGCCCACGGCCCGAGTTGCGCGTTGCCGTTGGCCACGTGCGATTGCTGCCGGAGAACGATGTCGGTTGCGACGTCGCCAACGAACGGGCCCAGCGCCGGATCGCTCGGCAGGAAGGTCTCCATGCTGAACCCCGCGCCGCCGTCGAGGTCCGCATACCGATAGCCGCCGGTGAGCAAAACGCCTTCCCGCACCAACCGCTCGAGGCGGAAGGTGTTTGCCAGTCGGCGGTGGTCGGCCGCGTCCTGGAAGCGCGTGATCACGTCGGGTCCGCTGCCGCTGGCGGAGGCAGCGTCGGCAACCCGACGGTTGCTGGTGCGGTCGTAGAACTCGAGTTGAAAACTGTCATCGACCCGCACGCCCAGAAGCGTGTGCGCCAGGTCGGCTTTGATAAGGTGGACGGTTTCGTCGAAGGACTTCGCCGCCGGGTAGATTGCTGCGGTCTCACCCGTGCCGAAATCGGAGACCGGCCCCCACTGCGTGATGGCCTTGGTACCGTCGCGCTGTTGGTACTCGTAACCCACTTGCAGCCGGGGCCAGCCCGGCCGATCGAGGCCGACGTCGAACCACGCGCGCGTGGTGTCGGTGTGCAGGTCCTCGCCCAGGCGGAAGGGCGACGTGGTGAACGGCGCGTACCATCCGCCCGCGTCGTCATACCAGCGGCGAAACTGGGTGAAGCCGGCGCGCACGAACCCCTGACCGGGGCGCTCCAGCGACAGCCGCAGGCGGTAGTCCTCGTTGCCGCCGAGGGCGCGGCCGTCGGCGCTGAAGCGAGTGCCGTCTTGGAGCGTTTCCTGCCATGTGAACTCTTGCAGCCCGCCGGCGAAGCCGTCCTTAATCCAGTTGTGCTCGCGAAACTTTCGCTCGTTTCCCGTGACGCCCACCCAACCCACGACCGGCGACGCAGTCAGGAGCGAAAGTCGCGGCGCGGTCTCGGCATCGGCGGAGTAGGGGGCGCCTTGATCCACCCAGGCGCGGAGCAGGGCGACCTGTTCAGAGGTCAAGGGCTCCCCCTTGCCGACCGGCGGCATTTCGAGGTCTTCGATCAGGCGGGCGACGTAGTGGATGAGCGGGCTTTTGCCGCTGTCTCCTAGGATGATCGCTGTGCCGATCGCGCCGCCCTTGAGGGCGTCGGCGCGGTTGTCGAGGCGGTAGCCGCTTTTGGGGCGCTCCGGTCCGTGGCAGCGCAAGCAGGCGTTTTCCAGGATGGGCCGGATGTCGCGGGCAAAGTCCACCGGCCCGTGGGCCGGGGGAGGAAGCTGCGAGATGTCCACCTCGGCCGCGCAGGTGGCGGCGAAACCGGATAGCGCGAGCGATACCATCGCTCGCCCGGCGGTGGCCCGGTGCTTCCGGTCGCCGGGGCGCGGCGGTCGCAACGAGGGCGCGAGCGGGCTCATCGCGGCGGTTTAGTAAAGGAGCTTGGGGTTGACGTTCGAGCCGTGAACAGCCGTGTGGCACCCCGCCGACCAGCAGCCGCCCAGACGCACGAAGCTGGAATGATCCACCTTGCCGATCAGCAGACCTCCGGTTTCCGACCCGATTTGCGAATGGCATTTGAGGCAGAGGTTGGCGTCACGTTGGACCAGCAGGGCGGCGTTCACCGAACCGTGCGGATGATGGCAGCTCCCGCAGCCCTCGCGCATCGCCTCATGCTCGTACACGAACGGCCGCGTTTGCTCCCGGTGGCAGTTGCCGCAGGACTCGTTGAGTCGCGCCATCGCCAGTCCGCCGGCGGGCTTCATGATGTCCGGCCCGTGCGGGTCGTGACATTCCACACAGGTCATCTTGCCTTCGAGCACCGGATGACGCTGCGGCAGGCGGAATTCCGCGTGAGTCTCCAGGTGGCATTGAAAACAGGGCCCGGGGTCGCGGCCGGGGGTGAAGATGTGCTTGTTGGGTCCGGCACCGCCGGTCTTGACGTGCAGACTGCCCGCGCCGTGACAGGACTCGCAACCTGTCTGCCCCGCGAGACGCAGGTCGTGGTCGCGGTGGAAACGGCCGTGGGGGCTCGACGGAAAGATCTGGACGAGATTGGTGTGACAGTCGAGACAAGCCTGATTGCCGACGAACTCGGCTCCCTTGATGTAAGGCGGCGTCGCCACCGTGCCATCGAGGGTCGTACACGCGCTGAACAGCAGACCCAGGAGCGGCAAGAAAGCGACACATCCAGCGACGGCGGCCGGGAAACGGGCCGATCGCCAGCCGCCGAGAATCAGCGATCGAAACCGGGGGCGCACGGGCTGCGGGCAAACGACGGCCCGGACGCTGCGGGCAGGAACCGCAGAAAGCAAGCGTAATGACGCCGCCCGCTGAGTCTTATGCGACGCCTCGGCGAAACAACGCGGAGGCTTTCCCGCCATGCGACGCCGAAAAACGCGCCCGGGCCCCGGTGGCGACCCGCGGTCGGACCGCGCTCACCGGAGAATCTGCCCGCGAATCTCACCGGCGGGGAAATTCGCCGTGTGGATGTTGACGTACGTGCGACCGGTGAGCAGCACGGCCTTCTGTTCGGGAGTGAGGATCACGCTGCCGGCCATCGTTCCGCTGGTCCCGAATGCCCCGTTGTGGAAGGGGGCAAGGTTGATCATCATTGGCGCGTTTTCCTCGGGGCCGGCCGGGCCATGAATATGAGCGGCGGTCGCCGGGCCCGAGAGCCCCGAGTAGGTGATGGTCAAGGTCAGGGTGCTGCCGTCCAGACTGAACGTGCCAGAACCAGTACCCGGCGAGACCACGGGGGTGGGGCGCTCGTTGGCGCCGGAGAGGGTGGAGGTCAGGGCCAGCGGGCCGATCACCGCCGTGTCCGCCACCCGGACAAACCCCGCCTCGCCGCCCGTAGGAACTTGTGCGGACCGCTCGGTGACCCCCTGGACCTGACCGGGCCAAGGTTGCGCGAGGTCACTCTTTGTCTCAACGAGGAAGGGCCCACCGCCGCCGGTCCACGTGACGACCAGGTTGCCAGCCGCCAACGTGGGCGGATTCAAGCTAATGGGGGGTGGCGCCACCACGGTCACGTTAATCGGTGCCGAAGTCGCGCTCGCTCCAAGGTTGTCCGTGGCCCGGGCAGTCAGCACGTGGCTTCCGACCGGCAGGTCGGCGAGCCAGGAGTAGGGACTGGTCGAATCGCTCCCCAAGGGAAGGCCGTTGTTGAGAAACTCGACGCCGGCGACCGTGCCGTCGGAATCGGCCGCGTCCGCCGTAATCGTCACCACGGCGGGGGCGGTCAGCGTCGCATTGTTGGTTGGTGCAGTGATGGCCACCGTGGGCGCAGCATTTTGCGGCCGGCTGGCGGCGGAGCCGGGATTCGTCACGCGCCATCCCGGAATGACGGTTCCATCGCCCTCCGGGTCGCCGAGTTCAAACCCGTTGGAAAAGCCGTCGCCGTCGGAATCCAACGCGGCCAACGAGGCGGACCAAAACGCGACCGAACTGCTTCCAGTAATGGCACCGACCGCCTGACCAAAGGGATTGCGGGCTCCTCCGCCCCCAGCGGAGACGTGGCAGTTGGCGCAGCCGAAAACATTGCCATTGGGTAACTGGTTGACGCGGAAGCTGCGCGCCGCGGCGTCGGGTACGGCAACCCACAGGCCGAGGGCGATGACGAGGGAAGTCAGTCGGGGTGTCTGATTAAGCATACTTCGGAGGGGCGTTAGCTGGTTTGTCGGTCGCTAGGCACCAAAATTCTTAACGCCGATCTGCCGGTGGTCAACCCCCCCTCCCGGATAAAGAGTCGGTCTCAACCTCGGTCCACCGCCCTGGTGGCCGAGGAGGCTACGCGGCTTTTGCCCGCGCGCGATCCGTCAGCGTCTGCAACATGCTCTCGAAAATGAACCGACCGTCGTCGCTTCCGAGGATGGGTTCGCAGGCTCGCTCTGGATGGGGCATGAGTCCCGCGACGTTGCGGCCGGCGTTGCAGATGCCGGCGATATTCAGCAGTGAGCCGTTGGGGTTGGCGGCGTCCGTCAATTCGCCGTTGGCCGAGCAGTATTGCCAGAGAATCTGGCTGTTCGCCCTGAGTGTGGCGAGCGTCGCTTCGTCGGCGAAGTAGCAGCCCTCTCCGTGGGCGATCGGGATCCGCAGTACCTTGCCCGGAGGGATGCGCCGGGTGAACGGGGAATCGTGGGTGGCGGTCTTCAAGAACACGTGTTCGCAGCGGAACTGCAGCGAGCGGTTGCGAACCAGCGCCCCAGGGAGCAGCCCAGCTTCGCACAGGATTTGGAAACCGTTGCAGATTCCCAAAACCAGCCCACCGCGGGCGGCGAACTCCCGCAAGGCGCCCATCACCGGACTAAAACGGGCAATCGCACCCGTGCGCAGGTAGTCCCCGTAGCTGAACCCGCCCGGGACGATCACCGCGTCCGCCGCTCCCAACGAGGTTTCCTTGTGCCAGACGTAGTCCGCCTCGTGACCGAGGACGCGCACGGCGTGGACGGCGTCCTGGTCGCAGTTCGAAGCGGGGAATTGCAGGACGGCAAAGCGCATGGGAGACCGTTCGAGGATGGCTATTCGATGTCGAGCCGGTAATCCTCGATGATGGGATTGCTGAGAAACTTGTGGCATGCCTCCTCGAGTGCCCGGCGAGCGGCCGCGGCATTGGTGCCGGGAGCGAGATCAATCTCGAGGTACTTGCCCACGTGAACCGCCGTGACGCCCTGGTAGCCCAGGTGCGCCAGGGCGGACTGCACCGTCTTGCCCTGGGGATCCACCACAGCCTTTTTCGGGGTGATAATGATCTTTGCTTTCATGCCTCAGACGAAGCCGCGGCCGGCGGCACGACCGGATGTTGTCGGGAGGGCTTCGCGGTAGCCAGTGGAAACTGGCAGGCTTGCGCGGGCCGCGGGCCGGTGGTTTGCTCGACCGCGACAACACACAGTCGCCATGTATCTCACGGGAATTGCTGATGAAGCCGGCGCGGGAATTGACACTCAGATCCGGGCCACGCGCGAATTGGGATGGAAAAGCATCGAGATGCGGGCGGTGGAAGTGCCGGGGTTCCCGAAGGCCAATCTACACGACATTCCCGAGGCGGCTTTTGAAATCGTGGCGGGCAAGCTCCAGGAGGCGGGCGT
>CALJWR010000064.1 GCA_937976685.1 uncultured Verrucomicrobiae bacterium | reverse complement strand
CACCGGTCCGTCCATGATGTATTCCTGACCACCTCGGTGGTTGATGCGGGCGAAGATAACCTCGACCCAAGGGTGCGTCGCCGCGACCTTGAGCGCTCCAAAATCGTGGCAGGAAACCCCTACTGCCCGGACCAATCCCTTCTCCCGGCACTCGGAAAGCTCATCCCGAACGCGCGCGTACTGTTCGGTCCACTTGTCGTCGGTGGTACAGTGAATGAGGACGATGTCCAGCATGTCAGCGTCGAGCTCCTTGCGAAACCGCTCCACCTCGCCCCGGGCGCCGCCGGTGGGCGTGACCCAGTCTTCCTTCCGCACCCAAATCTTGGTGAGAAGGACGTATTTGTCGCGGGGCAGATCCTTCACCGCACGCCGCACAAAGGGATGCGTCCCGTACAGATCCGCCATGTCAATGAACGTCACACCATTTTGCATCCCGTGCCGGAGGAGTCGCTCGAAGGCCTCGTAGCCCATCCGCGTGTGATCGGACTGCCGGGCCGAGCCGTTGAAACCAGTACCTTGCGCCAGGCGGGACACTTTGATGCCCGTCCGGCCGAGTGAAACCGGGGCATCACCATTCAAACTCCGAACCTGCCGGCCACTGGTCTGACAGCCAGTGAACGCGGACGCGCCGGCCAGCAACGCGCTGCCGGCGGCGGCCTGACGGATAAACTCCCGACGTGTGAACTGTTGCATGTGGATGCCTCGATTGGATGATTGACGTTGACGTTTCCGGGGTTCCCGTGGGAACTCAGGATGGCTGGAAGGTAAAGCGGGCGGTGATTAGTTCAACCTGATTCCCACCCCAGCCTTGACCGGGCAGGTTTCCCGGGGGGGGCGACATGGCCCGCAGACCCGACCCAATTGAAAAAGCCGCCTTGGCGGCGGCTTTTCGGGGATGTCAGCGGACTTCCTCCAGTCAGCGCGGGCTACGCGCGCTCCATGTACTTGCCGGTGCGCGTATCAATTTTGATCTTTTCGCCCGTTTTGACGAACAGGGGCGCTTGGATGGTGATCCCCGTCTCGAGCGTGACGGTTTTCTGCACATTGTTCGCCGAATCACCCCGGATGCCCTCCGGGGCGTCGGTGACGGTCAGGACGACTGACGCCGGCAGCTCGATGCTCACCGCCTTGCCCTCGACGAAAGTCACCGTCACGGGCGTGTTCTCCACCAAGTAGTTCTTCGCGTCGCCAACCAGTTCGGGGGGGAGCGTGACCGTTTCAAAAGTCTCCGGGTCGGAGAAAACGTAATCCTCGCCGTCCTTATAGCTAAACTCCATCTTGGTGGTCACCATCGGCACGATGTCCACCTTCTCGGTCGAACTGAAACGTACGTCCGAGGAGCGGCCGCTGCGCACGCTGCGCAGGCTCGCCTGAACAAAGGCGCGAAGATTGCCCGGGGTGCGATGCTGCATGTCCAGCACCACGCAGATTTCCCCGTTGTACATGATCGCCATTCCGCGGCGAAGATCGTTTGCAGAAGCCATATCGGTAAGTCCAAAACCCGCCGCCTCATCTTGGTTCCGGCCCAGCGGAGCGGGGAAACTAGCCAAGGCGACCGCCTTGGCAAGCGGGGATTTTGGCGCCCTCCAGACCGCGCCAGAACCGCCGCTGCCCCCGCCGGCGGAGGCCGCCCCGTCCAAGGCCTTCCGCACCGCTGGCCCGCCGCAGCCCTTACGGGCCGAGCAAGCCTGCCCCACGAGCGCAAGCGCTGCCTACTGCCCTTTCCGCGGTCTCAATCGTTCGGCCACTGCGTCGGCATTGGCCGGCGTCGCCATGAGGAAATGCGCCGCAAAGATTTCGTCCGGCGGGCCGGCCGAGGGCCGCGCTTCGTCAGCGTCTGCCTCGGGCCGCGGGACCACCACTCGCTGAAGCCGACCCGCCTTGAGCGGTTCCACCCAGGCCATCCCGCCCGACGGATCGTACACGTATCCCCGCCCCGGGGACGGCGCAGCCGACGCCAAGTCGCGCGGAACACCCACGAAACTGAACCACGCGGTCAGGTTGGGCACACCCGCCAACGCATTCGTGAAATCCGCCAGCGGCACGTCGCCCCGCTGGATCTCTGGCGCTCGCGCCGCGATCGTCACCTCCCGGATCTCGATGCCCGGGATCGGGCTCAACACTCGCGCCACCGTATCAAAAAGCGAATTCAGCGTGGTGCGATTCCGCGCCGTCTCGGCCGGAAGCAGGATGGCAACTGTACCTGGTTGAGCCGCGATATCGCCGACGGCCGCATGGCCCAGAAAGTAGGCCAGTGCAGCGCCGTGTCGGTCCACTGGTGAGGGACGGTCGCCCACCGAAACCCGAAACACCTGCCAGACGAGCGCCGCCACAAAACCGGCGGCCGCAAGGCACAACAGGCCGGCACCCGCCCGGGGCCACCGCGAGCGCAGAAACCCACCCAGCAGCCCGACCGCGGCGAAGATTGCCAGCCAGCCAAAATATCCCATCGCCTCGGACCGTTCAGTCGAGTTTGAGGGTGAAGATCCGGTTCGACGCGTGTCTCAGCAGCTCGACATGGCCGTCGAGGAACACGCCGTTGGCCCGGCCGAACTTGATCGGGGCGTTGCCGCGCCGCGTGACCCGGACGGTCCGGGTGCTGGCTTCCGAGCCGCCGCTGTGGCGATACAGCACGTTCGCCGTCGGATCACTGTCCGCATACAGGCACGCATCCCACCCGTCGGTATCCGCGAACAGCAACGTGCCCACGGGATCCTCGACGTGCTTCATGCTGATGTCCGTCCGCCCGAGGTTGATCTCCTTGTTTTGCGCGTACGCTAGGAAGCCCCAGAAACCGCCCGCGCGCACCGCGCCGCGTTCGCTGGGCTGAAGGCTGGCGGGACACACAAAGACCCCGCCGCCCGACACGTTGGTCCCGCGACCGAGATAGCGCTGCAACTGCCGATACCAAATCGCCGGCAGTTGCTCCGGCACCCAACCCAACGGGAAAACATGGTATTCCTCCTCGTACATCATCGTCGCCAGCACGAGTTGCTTGAGGTTGTTCGCGCACGCAATGGCCCGGCCCTTGTCCTTCGCCCGGCCAAGCGTCGGCAACAGCAACCCGGCGAGGATGGCAATGATCGCCACGACCACCAGGAGCTCGATCAGCGTGAAGCCCGACCTGGCCCGTCGTTGGTTCGCGTAAGTCATGTCCACCGCTGCGCGAACGCCACCATCAGGGCTGCACCGGCTTTTCTCCCACCGCTTTGATCCGGCGCTCCATGACGCTGACGTAACTCTGGTAACGGGCTTTGTCCGGATCACTGCTGGCCTCTCCGACTGCCTCCCGGGCCAGCGCGAGCCCCTCTTCCTGCCGGCCGGACTCAAATCGCGAGATGGCCCGAGTGGACTTAATCTTCGCCTTGTCAGCCCCGGCTGCCGACGCCTTGTCCAGGGCGCGGTCGGCCAGGCCGAAATCGCGCGCCGGAGATGGCGTCGCCACGATCGCAAACGCGAGCTCGCAGAGCGCGTCCGGGTTATCCCCGCAGTCAGCCAGCAGTCGCTGGCCGAGTTCGGCCACCTTGGCGTCGCCCTTGGCGGCGGCTTGCTGGTACTCCCGGAGATTGACGCGATGTTCGTCCTGCTTGGCGGCGGCGGCCTGGTCGTACTTCCCTTCGTCCACCTGCTGGATCGCCTCGTCCAAGCCCCCCATCGGCTGGCCCACCCAAAGGACCTTCCTGTCCCGGCCCACGATGAACGCCGTGGGGATGCCTCCTTGGCCATAGGCCTGCAGGTAGCGTTCGCTCGTCTTGCGCCCGTCATCGAGCGCCACCGTGTAATTCATGGCGTCACCCCGCTTTTCGACGAACGGTTTCACCTTCTCCGCCGTTTCGTCGCTGACACCGATGATCACGACCCCCTTGTCGTTGAACTTCTTCTGCAATTCGGTCAGGTGCGGAATGCTGGTGAGGCAGGGCGGACACCAGGTGGCCCAGAACTCCACGACGTAGATATTCTTGCCATCCTGGACATCGCCGGGCTGCCTTTGACCCACTCCGTGATCGCCAAGGGCGCCGCCGGATCGCCGAGGCGCACGGCCGACGTGGAATTGGCGAACGCGAGCATCAGCATCGCGCCACTGACAAGCGAGGTAAGCCTCATCATTGGGTTGAACACGGTAGTGATGGTAGTCGCGACTGGCTGCCACGTAAAGGAAGCATTCCGGGGCTGACCGCGCGGGGGAAGTGGGAAGATCCCGGGAAATGAAAAGCGGAGTCCGGTGTTAGCCGGACCCCGCCTGCGCGAAATTTCCTTGCCGAAGGCTCAGTAGCGATTGCGGCGCGGACCGCCAAAGTCGCGTCGCGGACCGCGACCACCGCCTCCGCCCGCCGGACGATCTTCCCGCGGCCGGGCCAGATTCACCGTCAGATTCCGGCCGTCGAGCGGTGCGCCATGCATCGCCTGAATGGCCTTTTGCGCCTCTTCGGGCGTGCTCATCGTGATGAAACCAAAGCCCCGCGGGCGGCCGCTGACGCGGTCCACCATCAGGTTCGCCTCCACCACCACGCCGTGGGCGCTAAACGCGTCCTGAAGGTCATTTTCGGTGGTGTTGAACGACAAGTTCCCCACAAACAGTTTCGTATCCATGTGATGTTCGATGTCCCTAGACTACTCTGCTTGACCCAAACTGTTCCCGACTGCCGGGTTTCGAATCATCACTGAAACTCGTTCACCTGTGATCCACCATGTCTTGGAAGCGGAAGAGAGCTATCAGACGGGCGCAAGATGCCGTTTAATGGCGTTGTGGCAAGCAGAGATTTTCCAGAACCACTTCCCGGGTCGTGTTCGTCAACCGTCGGTTCGGGATGGGAGTTGGCGGGCATCGGCGGGCGACACCCCAGCCGCCGCATCGCGGCGTCCCGGCGAGACCGACGCCTTCGCAGCAGAGGCTGCTGCCAACCAGCCCGTTGCCTCGGCATCGCACCGGCCCCGCCGGCGTTTGTTTTTGACGGTCCCCGGTGCCTCCCGTAGCGTCCACTCAGCGTTTTTTTGTCATGTTCGGCTACATCATCAAGAAGGTCATCGGTACCAAAAACGATCGCGAAGTCCGCCGCCTGCGCAAGGTGCTGGTTCCGCGAATCAACCAGATCGAGGAGCAATTGCAGTCCCTTTCGGACGACGACCTCCGGGCCAAAACCGCCGCGTGGAAGGCCGAACTCTCCGCCATCAGCGACGACGCGGCGCTCGCGCGGCGGTTGGACGAGATCCTGCCCGAGGCCTTTGCCGCCGTGAAGAACGTCTGCCGGCGCATGTATGACCGCCAGGAGAAGATCGTGGTGCGCGGCCAGGAAATCATCTGGGACATGATCCCGTTCGATGTCCAGCTCATCGGCGGCTGGGCGTTGCACAGCGGGAGGATCGCCGAGATGGCGACCGGCGAAGGCAAGACGCTGGTGGCCACGATGCCGGTGTACTTGAACGCCATCACCGGCCGCGGTGTGCATGTCGTCACGGTCAACGATTACCTCGCGCAACGCGACAGCGAATGGATGGGCGCGATTTACCGGTTTCTCGGGCTGACCGTCGGGTGCATCGTTCACGACCAGCCGCCGCCCGTGCGACGCGCGCAGTACGCCTGCGACATCACGTACGGTACCAACGCCGAGTACGGCTTCGACTATCTGCGTGACAACGGCATGGCCATCCGACGCGAGGAGCAGGTGCAGCGGGGACACTACTTCGCGATCGTGGACGAGGTGGACTCGATCCTGATTGATGAGGCCCGCACGCCGCTGATCATCAGCGGCCCGGCGGTGGTCAGCGCCGACAACGCCCTGTATTTCCAGTACAAGGCCCAGGTGGAATCGCTCGTCCACGCGCAGGAACGGTTGTGCAACCGGTTTCTCAAAGAGGCCGAGGAAGTCTTAAAGCAACTGCGCCCGGAGGACGGCTCCAACCCGCCCAACGCCAGCGAACTGGAGCGGCAGGCGGGCCTGCTGTTGAACCGCGTGCGCATGGGCAACCCCCGCTCGCCAGCGCTGCTGAAGCTGCTGGAAGACCCGCGCAATGCCCAGCTTCGTCAGGCGGCAGAACTCGAGTTGCACACCGACCAGAAGAAGATTCAGCTTTACGCGGAGAAGGAGGAACTCTTCTTCGCCATTGACGAGAAGGGCCACGAGGCGGACCTGACCGAAAAGGGCCGTAACTTCCTGAGCCCAAACGATCCGGATGCCTTCATGCTGCCGGATTTGATCACGGCCTACCACGAGATTGACACGGGGCCGGAGCCGGACCTGCGCAAGCGCATGGAGCAAAAGGCCAAGGTCCAGGCCGCGTTTGAAGCGAAAGCCCAGCGGATTCACGTCATCAGCCAGTTGCTCAAGGCATACTGCATCTACCAGCGGGACGTGCAGTACGTTGTTCAGAACGGCAAGGTCGTCATCGTGGACGAAAACACCGGGCGCCTCATGACGGGCCGACGGTGGAGTGATGGGCTGCATCAAGCCGTCGAGGCGAAGGAGGGGGTCGAGATTGAGCGCGAAACCCAGACGCTGGCCACGATCACCATCCAGAACTACTTCCGCCTCTACAAAAAGCTCGCAGGCATGACCGGCACCGCGGAAACCGAGGCCCAGGAGTTCTGGGACATTTACAAACTGGGCGTGCTGGTGGTGCCCACCAACAAGCCATGCATCCGGAAGGACTTTCACGATACGGTGTACAAAACCAAGCGGGAGAAGTGGGACGCGGTGGTGCGCGAAATCACGCGGATCCACAATGAGGGCCGTCCCATCCTGGTGGGCACCATTTCCGTCGAAGCCAGTGAACACCTGAGCAAATTGCTGAAGAAGGCCGGCATCGTTCACTCCGTCCTGAACGCCAAGTATCACGAACAGGAGGCCGGTATCGTGGCCCGGGCCGGCCAGCGGGGCGCCGTCACCATCGCCACGAACATGGCGGGTCGCGGTACGGACATCAAACTCGGCCCCGGCATCGCCGAAATCGGCGGCCTGCACGTTCTGGCCACGGAACGCCACGAGGCGCGGCGCATTGACCGCCAGCTCCGCGGCCGTTGTGCGCGGCAGGGCGACCCGGGCAGCTCGCACTTTTTTATCTCGCTAGAAGACGACCTGATGCGGCTGTTCGGTTCGGACAAGATCGTCAAGGTCATGGAGCGCGTCGGACTGGAGGAAGGCCAGGAGCTGGAACATCCGTTCCTGAACCGGTCCATCCAGCAGGCCCAGAAGCGCGTCGAGCAGCACTACTTCCAGATCCGCAAGCGCACGCTCGAGTACGACGACGTGATGAACAAGCAGCGGGCGATCGTGTACGGCTTCCGCAACGAGATCATCATGGCCGAGGACGTTCGCGACCGGCTGATGGACATCATGGAAGAAGTCGTCATCGAGAAGGTGCGGGCGTTGACGTCCTCCGAGACCGATCCCCACGACTGGAACAAGCGCGCCCTCGCCGACTGGGTGAACCTGCACTTCCCGCTCGGTTTGCCGGAGGACGAGATCGTGAAGGTGGCCGATCAAGGGCAGGAACTGCCGCTGGCCGGCTCCGTCTTCGAGGGATTGAGCGCAGCGCAATACGCCGTCGCGCGGGATTTGTGCAAACGCATCCGGGATCTTTACGAGCTGAAGATCAGCTTCGAGAACCCGGAAGCTCTCAAGACGGTGGAACGCTACACGATCCTCACCGCCATTGACCGCAAGTGGCAGGAGCACCTCTACCACATGGATTCCCTCCGCAACTCGATCGGCCTGCGCGCGTACGGACAGCGCGATCCCCTCATCGAGTACAAGATGGAGGCCTTCAAGATGTTCGACGAGTTGATGGTGGACGTGAAGGCTGAGATCTGCCACACGGTCTTCCGGAGCGCCTCCAGTCTCGGGGCTTTCGAGCAATTCTACCGCAACCTTGCCCAGCGGTCGGTTCAGCACCAGAGCAGTCTCCTGCCCGATCAACCGGCCGGAAGCGCGCCCCCCAATCCTGCCAGCGACATCGTCTCGGAGGCCAACGAGGAACTCGCCAAAGCCAAGCCGGTTCGTACCGGCCCGAAAGTAGGCCGGAACGACCCCTGCCCCTGCGG
>CALJWR010000063.1 GCA_937976685.1 uncultured Verrucomicrobiae bacterium | reverse complement strand
GCCGCTTCGGCCTTGCGGCCGAGGATGGGGCCGATGGTGACGTTGCATTCAACGTTCATCATCACGATGTGCTTGCGGGCAGCGATGGCCTCCAACGCAATGGCTGCGCCCACTTCCGGCACGCCGGTGGCGTCCACCACGCCCTGCACTACGGGCAACGCGGGCACCAGCTGCCAATCCGTCGCCGCCTCACAGCGGCCGGCGGTGATGGCCTTGCGGGCGGTGTCCACGTCGTGGGCGCGTACGACCCGTTCGGCCGGGATGTTGGCCATCTGGCAGGCCAATTCGACACGCTCGAAACTCACGTCCACCACCACCGGCACCCGCACGCCCTTCATCAGTTGCACCTGGCAAAGGATTTCCTGGCCCATCTGGCCGGCGCCAATCAGGCCGATGGCTACCGGGGTGCCGCGGGCTTCCAACTCAAGCAGTCGCTCGTTGATCGCGTTCATCGCATAAGACTCCGGGAATCAATCCGGCTCGACCATCACCTTGAGCGCGTCGCCCGAGTCCGCGATCGCGAAAGCCTCGGCGATCTGCGACAGCGGCCGGGTGTGGGTGACAAACTGCTCGGCCCGGACGATCTTGCGTCGCAACACCTCCAGCGCCTCCTCGTGAAAGCGCGGGTGGTAGGAGAACGCGCCCAACACGACCTGCTCGCCATAGTGAATGAGGTTGGCGTTCAGCCGCACCATTGGATCCGCCTTGGGCAGCCCACCAAACAAAACAATCCGACCGCCGCGCCGGGCCATTTCGACGGCCTTTGGCGGCGCCTCGGGAGATCCGTTGGCGACCATCACAACATCGGCACCGCGGTCCGCGGTGAGGCGCCGCACGGCGGTCACCACGTCCTCGTTTGCGGCATCAATCACCGCCTCGGGATCAAAGCGACCGGCCAGTGCCCGGCGCCGCGCGCTTCGCTGGACCAGAATCACCCGCGCGCCCCGTGCCCGGCCGAGCACGAGGTGCAGGCAGCCAATCGGCCCCGCGCCGATGACCGCCATGACCTCGCCGGACTCCAGCCGACATTTTTCCAGGGCCGCCAGCACGGAGGACAACGTCTCGGCCAGGGCGCCTTCGTGCCAGCCCAGGCCGTCGGGCATCCGGTGAACGATGCCGTTCCGCAGCAGTTCGCCCGAGAGCACCACCCTCTCGGCAAAGCCGCCATCCAGCCCCGGCGTGATGCCCAGGAGCTTGAGTGCAGGACACAGGTTGAACAGGCCGCGCCGGCAATACCAACACTCCCCGCAATGGATGTCGGGCGCCACCGCCAGCCGGTCGCCCACCTGGAAGCGCGTCACCCGCGGGCCGACCTCGACCACCAGGCCGGCCAGCTCGTGGCCCTGAATCAAGTGCGGCACGCCCGGTGGCGGGCCTTCGCGCCAGCGGCGCAGATCAGACCCGCAGACCCCGCAGGCCCGCGTCTCCAGCACCACGCCGTCGGGCGGGCAAGTCGGTGGTGGCACGTCGCGGAGTTCGATGGACCGGGGGCCGGCGAGAAAAGCGGCTTTCATGACGGCTGGTAAGCTTGGTCCTTGGTCGGGTCAACCAGCCGTTCACCCACCGCGCCCCCCGGGTGAATGACCGCAAACTGCTCGCGCGTGTAGCCGGTCCGGTGCATCAGCGCAATGCAGACAGCGTCAAAAACGGCGATCACCGCCAGCGTGCTGGCTGTGGCCAGCATGTTGAAGGGGTCCGGCTCGCGCTCCACCTTCACCCGGAGCAGCAGGTCGGCCGCGCGGGCCAGGGGGGACTCCGGGTTTTCCGTCACGGCGATCAGGAATGCCTGCTTGGTCTTGCAAGCTGGCACCAGGTTAAGCAGCTCGCGCGTGCCGCCGCCTTTGGAAATCGCGATGACCACGTCGCCGGGCTGAACCAGGCCCAAGCCGCCATGCACCGCGTCGCTGGGCACCAAAAACGCCGCCGGCCGCTCGATGCAACAGAGCGAATGCGCGATCTTCTTGGCTGCCGCGGCCGAGGTGCCGCAGCCAGTGGTCAGGATGCGCCCGCGGCAGCCGGCCAGCGTCTCGACGCACCCCCGGAATGCGGCCGGGTCCACCACCCGCTCGAGCGCGGCGATGCCCGCCGCCTCCGCAGCCCAGGCCGACCGCGCTGCCGTCCACGGATCGAATGAAGAACACAATTCTGGCGATGAGCTTCCGGGCCACTGGTTCATTGCGAATATGGTTGATGGTGATGCCGCGGGTACCGCCCGGCAACAGCTTTTTCATTTTCACAAACCATAGAGTGAAAACTTTTCAAGCGCTCCGTGTTTGCCCCTTGCGATCAGGCCAAACAAGACCATCATCCTCGAGCGGGGCCGGATTTGTCGCCCGACGGCCAAACAACCCCGTGGCGTTGGGGTACTGCTCGATGGCTGTTTCGATCGCTTTCCTCCCCCAACGTGGCCGGATTGGGCAGCGGCTGCGGTGACGCTTCGTACACGGACACCGCAGCGGGCGGCCCGGCGAAGTTCTATCGAGTGGTCCTCGAATCATCGCCGGCCGGGGGGGATGATAACGGCGCGACAAAACCTCCGCGAGCCGGCGGCGGTTCGCGGTCTCGGGTCCTGGCAACGTGCCCCAGCCGAACCACTCCATGCCGCGAGACACATCGTCGCCGGTCTCGTTATGAACGGGGAGCCGCCGGCCAAACACGTCCAGTTCACGCCGCCAGTTCATTCCCGGATCAATTCCCGATCTTCCCGAAGATTTCTGGTTATCGGGCGGAACCGTTCCCGAATGCAGCAGATGGACGGGTTCCCCCGGCGGAACAGCCGCCGGAAGGGTCGGATCGGCAGGGGACCGTCCAGACTGGCAGAAAATGCAATCAGCCAGTTGTCGGCGTCGGGATTTCCCGAACTAAGCCGTGAACGACGTTGGTATGACGACACCCAAGTCGCCCACCTCGCCTTGGTCCGATCGGCAGGGGGACTGGCCGTGGCGACCCGACACCGACCCCGTCCGCCGGGCGGCGGGCAACCGCCAACGCAGCCCCGCATCCGTATCGGTTCTACCGCGCGATAGCGCGCTGAGGACAGGGGCGGTAGGCGCACAGGGGTTCATGGTCGGCACAGACCGAGCCGTCCCCGGCATGTCGTCGCGAGCGCCTGATGCTCCTGCGAACCGGGCGCTCGCCCCCCAATCCGCCCCGCCAGACGCCAGGTTTGGCGGCGCTTTATTACTGCGGGAGGAGCCCGTTCCCGAGAAAAACGCCGGTGTTCGGCAAATACTTCGTCCGTCGCACCCCGCAGAGGCCAAACCTCCTCGGACGCACCCTCAATGCCCTCCGCCTCACCCGCTCCCACCGTCACCCCCTTCACATCGTACTGATTGAGGAATTGCGGCAAGAAATGGCAATTATTTGGCAAAATTGGTGGTGAGCTGCCTGCGGTTGGCTCTCATGCTGAAACCCATGAAAAAGAGTTTGCCGTCCCGTCGTTTCCTGACTGCCACGGCGGCAGTCGCCCTCGGCTGGTACGCGCTGGCTCAAACCGACGGTGTGGCCCGCATGGAGGTGACGCTTCTCGACTACAACGGTTCCGGGGCCAAGCATTACACGGTGGCGTGGGTGACCACGGAATCCGGCGGTTTTATCAAGTCACTGCGGAAGCAGGGACCATCGAGTTGGACCTCCAAAGAGTGGAACGACCACTGTCGGGCATGGAACACCGCGCGCGCCGGCAGCACGGCTCTGGATGGGTACACGAGCGCGACGGCCAGTACCTACAGCGGGACCAACAATCCGGTGATCTGCCTGTGGGACGGCCGCGATGCCGCCGGGCAACTGGTTCCCGATGGACGATACAAGTTCTGGGTCCAGTACGCCGAAAACAGCGGCCAAGGTCCCTACACCACCAATGGGCTCGTCTGGGTCAAAGGCCCCGCGGCAGCCGCCACGACCTATCCGGACCCGGGCGCCAATTTCGTCAACCTGCGCGTGATTTGGGAGCCCGCCGCACCAACACTCGTGGCACCCACGATCACCAGCGCCTCACTCCGCCCGACTGCCACAGTGGGCGTATCCTACGCCTTCACCTGCGTCGCCACGGGCAGCCCGCCGCCGACGTTCACCGCCCAGGGGCTGCCCCCCGGTCTGAGCATCAGTTCATCGGGCTTGATTCTCGGCATTCCCACCTCCGCCGGCGTTTTTCCGGGGCAAATCACCGCCGCCAACGGCGTCGCGCCGGAAGCCATCCAGCCGTTCAGCATCACCGTCATCGTCGTGCCAACCACCGTCACGGCCCGCCAGCAGGCCGGAAACTTGGTGCTGACTGGCAACGGTCCCCCTGAAGGGCGCTACACGGTAATCGCCTCGCCGGAACCCGGTTCCCCCTTCACGACCTGGTCGGTTCTCGGCGCGGGGTCGTTCGAGGCGGATGGGAGCTTCACCTTCACCAACGCCATTCGGACCGACACGCCCAGCCTTTTTCACACGCTGCGGGTGCCTTGATCGGAATGTTCCCCACAGATTCGCGACCCACCCGTTGGGCCGCCCAATCCGGCGTGCCGCCAGCCATCTATCGCCATCCCTTCGCTCCGGCGTTTCGCGCGACCGGCTCGCCGAGGGCGCACCGCCGCCTCTTCGCCGCGTTGCCAATCCTCCTCGCCAGCGCGCTCTCCACCAAGGCCGCAGCAGACGCGTTACCGGTCATCCGTTGGGAGGGCCGTACGATGGGCAGCCCGTACACCGTCCAAGTCGTGGGCGCAGACCTCCCCCCAGTCGCCCTCGCCGACCTCCGGGCGGATGTTGAGACCCGGCTGAAGGAGATCAACCGACAGATGTCGCACTACGAGCCAGACAGCGAGCTGTCCCGGTTTAATCGCGCGCCAGCCAATGAACCGTTCCCCGTCTCGCCCGAATTTGCGCGCGTCGTCTCTTTCTCGCTGAAAATGGCGCGACTCTCGGACGGTGCCTTTGACCCAACGCTGGGACCGCTGATCAATCTGTGGGGATTCGGCGAGCAGGGCGCGTGGCGCGAGGCGCCCACCCATGCCGAGATCCAGTCTGTGCGGGCGAAGACCGGCTGGCGGCACGTGGAGGTCACATCCCGCAGCGAGCTGGTGAAACATCTGCCCGCACTGGGTCTCAACCTGAGTGCGGTCGCCAAGGGATTTGCGGTGGACGAACTGGTGGCACTCCTGGCCAAGCGCGGCTGGACCAATGTCTATGTGGCCATCGCGGGCGAAGTGCGCGTCCGGGGTGGCAGTCCGCGGTCCGGACGCTGGCGCGTTGGCATCGCAGCGCCGGTGGATCAGTGGCGGGAAGACGATCCCTTTGCTGCCGTGGCCGAGTTGAGCGACTGCGCGATCTCGACCTCCGGCGACTACCAGAAGTTTCTCCGCGACCCGGAAGGTCGCCGGCTCGGTCACATCTTGGATCCCCGCACCGGCCGGCCAGCGGACCACACCGTGGCGGGTGTCTCCGTGGTCGCACCGGACAGCATGACGGCCGATGCCTTGGGCACGACCCTCTTCGTGATGGGCGAAACCGACGGACTTCGATTCGTGGACGACTGGCCCGGTGCAGCCGCGCTATTCATTTTGCGCGAACCGAACGGAGGTTATCGGCAGGTCGCCAGCCGCCGCTTCCGGGAATTCACCGGCTATCAACCCTGAGCCACTCGTCCGCGGCGAGCAGTTGTCGCCCGCCAAACCGACCTTTGCGGGTTCAGTACCGCGGCAGTGTCGGGTCCACTTCCACGGCCCAACGGTCAATGCCGCCCGCCAGGCTCACGGCCCGGTCGAACCCGGCTTGTCGCAGCAGTTGCACGGCCCGCAGGCTGCGCATCCCGTGATGGCAGTACACCACCACCGGTTCGTGCCGCCACGTCGCCAAAACGCCCATCCGAACGGGAAGTTCGTGGAGCGGAAGCAGCGTGGATTGCGGGAGGGCCACCATCGCATGCTCGTCCGGCTGGCGGACGTCGAGCAGCCGGGGCGGGTTCGGCGAACGCAGTTGCGCCGCGAGGTCGCGCGGCTCGATTTCCCAGGGCAACATGGTGTGGGAGCCGCTGGGAGGACCTACTGATTCAGCGCGGCCAGATAGCGCTCGGCGTCAATGGCCGCCATGCAGCCCATGCCGGCGGCGGTGATGGCCTGCCGATACACATGGTCCGCGCAATCGCCCGCCACAAACACACCCGGCACATTGGTAGCCGAACCGCGTTGCGGAATGATGTAGCCGTTCTCGTCCATGGTGATGACCCCCTTGAACAACTGCGTGTTCGGCACGTGACCGATCGCGATGAAGACCCCGGCGCAGGCCAGTTCGCTCTCCGCGTTGGACTTCACGTTCTTGAGCTTGACCGCCGTCACCTTGTCCTGTCGCACGTCGAGGATGTCGTTGACCACGGAATCCCAAACCGGCTTGATCTTGGGGCTCGCGAGGGTGCGCTCGGCCATGATCTTCGAGGCGCGCAACTGGTCGCGGCGATGCACCAGGTACACGACCGACGCAAAGCGCGTCAGGTACAGGGCCTCCTCGCAGGCGGAGTCGCCGCCACCCACCACCACCACCGGCTGATTGCGGAACATTGGCAGCGCGCCGTCGCAGGTCGCGCAGTAGGTGACGCCCTTCTTCTCGAGCTGGTGCTCGCTCTCCAGGCCCAGGTGCCGATGGCTGGCCCCGCTGGCGATGATGATCGTCTGCGCCTGCACCGCTTCGCCGTCCACCGTGAGTTCAAACGGGGACGACGAAAGTTTCACGGACTCGACCGTCCCGAACTTGACCCGGGCGCCAAACTTCTCCGCCTGCTGCTGCATCCGCGTCATCAACTCGTAGCCATCCACGCCCTCAGGGAAGCCGGGGAAATTCTCGACGATGCTGGTGGTGGTCAGCAGCCCACCGGGCATCGAGCCGGTGAGCACCAGGGGGTTGAGGTTGGCGCGGGCGGTGTAAACGGCGGCGGTCAGGCCAGCGCAGCCGGTCCCGATGATGACGACTTTTTCCATAGGCGGCGCAAGCTACGGAGGCGGGGTGGGGTTGGCAAGCTGCACCCGGATCGCCCACGCCAACGGAGCCCCGCGGCCGGATTTGCTTGACCGCAGGGAAGCGGGCCACCCACGCTTCCCTAGTTCCAGTCATGACGAAAGCCGATTCCCGCCCGTGCCGGTGGCAGTGCTGACCGGGGCTGGCCATCCAGCCCGCCGCCAGAGCGAACCGCCACCGGCGAAACGGCAGCCGGTTTGCGGCTCGTCGGACCGGGAACCTTGAGCAACAACCAACAAGAACAAACCCCACATCATGAGAATCCTTGGCCTGTTCGGCCGCGCCTCCCTCGGGCTGGCGGCGGCAGTTTGTTTCACGCCCCTGACCTGGGCGTTTCCCGTGATCACCGACGTGGTGGAAACGGGAGGGGATGATGAACCCACCGACACCATCGTCGCGAAATGGACGGGGGTGACCTTCGAGGCGACCGTGGCCGGCGAACCCATACCGGGCATTGCCGTGGGCACGCCGTTCACGGTGCCCTTCTTCGGCGAGGAGGTGCCCGCTTATGTGGATCGCAACCACCAGTGGACCGGCGCCACGCCCACGCTGCTCATCCCCCAGTATCTGCTAGGCGGCGAGTACATCATGAGCGGCAACGACAACCGCGACAACCCGTTCTACACCCTGGACATTACGATCAACCGAAAGTCCTTCGTTTATCTGCTGATTGACGACCGTCTCGGCGACGGCAGCAACGCGAACCCCCCGAACCACCCTGACTGGTCCCTCACCCGCACCGGTGCCGCGGAGCCGGACATGCGCTGGGTCGTGGACGAAGGCTGGCAGCCGGTTAAGACCGGGCACAACCGCCACGGCAATCCCGACTGGCCGGACCATATCGGGGTGGACGAAGGAGCGGATGGCGTCGGCCCCGGCCAGGGGGTCAATCAGTGGGCCAGCATTTACATGAAGGTCTTCGAAGCCGGGACTTTTCAGGTCAAACAGGCGGACAACAACGGCCAGAACATGTACGGCGTGGTCGTGGTACCGTTTCCCGAGAAACCCATCGTCACCGCTTCCCGCGGCAACCTCTTCGGCGTGACCTTCACGATCATGGACGGTTCGCTCTCCCGGGTGAAGGCCGACTCCATCGGCCTTACCTTCGATGGTACGCCGGTGACGCCTGCCGTCTCCAGGTCCGGCGACGTGACCACCGTCGAATACCGCGCGCTGCCGTTCCTGCCCTCCGGTTCGGCGCACACGGCGGTGTTGTCGTTCACCGATGACGGTACGCCGGCCACGCCGACGACCAGCACGCTAAACTTCACCGTGGAAGTGTTCGCCAACCTCACCGCGGCGGATGCAGTGCCGGCGGACCAGGTGGACACCACCACCTCTGGGTTCCTTGCGCGGGTGGTGCAGGCGCGCGACACGGCGTCATGGCCGACCTTGGATCTGCCCAACAACACCCAGCGGGCGGAAGACCAGTTGGCGGGGCGGTTGGTGGATCCCATCAGCGGCAACGCGCTCGCGAACTACGCGGTCGCCGGCTCCGGCCCGCGCGGCTTGCATCCCGTCACGGTGGTGAACTGGAACCAGGAGGCCCGGCCGGTCACTGGCACGCAGGCGCAGGCAGGCAACTTCACCTCGACTTCCAACCCGCCATTCCCGGACGAACCCATCCCCGGCATTCCCGGAACCGACCCGGACAGCCCGGACAACACGGATAACATCGCCGCGGAGATCGTCGGTTATCTCGAACTGAAGGCCGGGCTGCACCGGCTCGGCGTGAACAGTGATGACGGCTTCCGGTTGACCGCCGGTCATGGGACCTCAGCCAAACAGCTTGGCGTCTTCAGCGGCGGCCGCGGCTCGGCCGATTCACTGTTTTACGTCAGCGTCGAGCAGGATGGCATCTATCCGGTGCGGCTGATCTGGTACGAGGGCGGCGGCGGCGCCAACGTCGAGTTCTTCTCCGAGGACTTTGCCAGCACTCCACCCGTCAAGATCCTCATCAACGACCGCACTCAGCCGAAGGCGATCCGCGCCTACAACCGCCTTCGCTCCACCCCGCCGAGCGTGTCGGTCTCGCCGTTGCCGGGCGCGGTCAACGTCTGGCCGGGCCTCGCGATCCAGGCGCAAATCACGGATCAAGACACGGCCGTGGCCGCCGGATCGGCCAAGCTGTTCGTGAACGGCGAGGAAGTGGCCGCCACTGTCAGCAAAGCGGGCGGCGTCACCACGGTGAAATACCAGCCGGCGGGACTGCTGCCCTCAGGCCAGACCGTGCAGGCGGAACTGCGCTACAGCGAGACGGCCAGCCCGGCCAATGTGATTACGCAGAGCTGGCAGTTCACCGTGCGCGACTACTCGGCGTTGCCGGTGCTGGGCGCCGCCCATGCGATTCCGGCCAACCAGATCAACCAGGCGACCTCGGGCTTCGCTGTGGACATCTACCAGATGATCAACAGCCAAACGGGTGCGCCCGAACCGCGCCCCGGCAACGCCAACACCATCGCCACGGCCGAGACGCAGATGGCCCGCGGCTACCTTGATCCGGCCACCCAGGCACCGTTTGAGAACGGTGCTTTCCCGGGTTCACTGCCAGGCGGCCTGCATGAGGTGGAGGTCATCAACTGGAATCAAACGGGCCCCGCCAACGCCGGCGCCTTCACGGCCGGCAACGATCCGGGGGCGACCAACCCGAACTTCACCGATGCCGAAATTCCGGGGTTGCCCTCCGGCGACCACAACTGGATCGCCGGTACCGCCGTCGGCTACGTTGAACTCAAGGCGGGCATCTACCGCCTCGGTGTCAACAGCGACGACGGCTTCAAGCTGATCGCCGGAACCGACCCCAACGACCTCGCGGCACCCGTGCTCGGTCAGTTCAACGGCGGCCGCGGGACCACTGCGGATCTGCCGCAAAGCGCCTGCGACTTCGTGGTCACGCAGGACGGCATCTACCCGCTCCGCCTGCTCTGGTTCGAGGGCACGGGCGGCGCCAATTGCGAACTGCACCACGTGGAGATGCAGGGCAATTCCTCGACGCTGCTGAACGATCGGAACCGGGCGGCCCATCTCAAAGTGTATCGCCAGTACACCGGCCCGGCCCGGCCGGTCCTGACTTCCATCGCCCCGGCGGCGGGTGCGGGTGGCGTGGCGCGGGACGCTGACATTGAGGCGGTGATCGGGAACTACACCGGCCCGGCGACGCTGCGGGTCAACGGCGTGGACGTGACGCCGCAGACCAGCGTCGCGGGAGGGGCCACCACCGTGCGTTACACGTCGCCGGCGCCCTACCCGGCCAACAGCACGGTCAGCGTCGTGCTCGGCTACAACAACGGTCTGGAGTACGCGTGGTCGTACACCGTGGGCACCGGCTTCCTCAACGGGCCGAAGATTGCCTGGGTGAGCTTCCATCCGGGCGACACCCAGCCTTCCAGCGACGCGGCGGCCGCCGGCTTCACCGAGGCCCCGGATGCCGCCTACACCCGCCTGCTGGCGCAAAACGGCTACGTCGTGACCCGCATCGTGACGTCCGGTTCCCCGAACACCGCGCTGCTGAACACGTTTGACCTGGTGATCATCAGCCGCTCCGTGCCCAGCGGCGACTACCAGAACGCGCCCTCCACCGCGGCGTGGAACGGCATCACCAAGCCAATGATGATCCTGGGCGGCTACGTGTTGCGGAACAGCCGGCTGGGCTTCACCACCGGCGGGACCATGCCGGACACGACCGGCTCCATCACGTTGACCGTCACCGAACCGGCGCATCCCATCTTCGAGGGCATCGCCCTCGGCGCGGGCAACACCATGATGAACGCTTACGCGAATCCCGTGACGTTCAACGGCGTGCTCCAGCGCGGCATCTCGGTCAACACCGACCCCGTGGCCGGCAACGGCCGGGTGCTCGCCACCGTGGCCACACCGACCGACCCGGCAGTCAACGGCATGATCATCGGGGAATGGAACGCCGGGGCCACGCTGGGCAATGCCAGCGCCGATGTCCTGGGCGGCCGTCGGCTGGTCTTCCTGACCGGCAGCCGGGAAGCCGCCGACGTC
>CALJWR010000062.1 GCA_937976685.1 uncultured Verrucomicrobiae bacterium | reverse complement strand
TCTCGCGGTGGTCGGCGGGGCGCGGCGTGACGCGGTGGCCCGCGCTCCCGGCGGCGCATCCCAGGCTGCGGCGCTCGGTGCGGTCCTCATCATCACGGCCGTGATCGCCGCCTTCACCGGCGGTTATGCGGTCTACCAAGTATTCCTGGGGGCGCCGGCGGCGATCTGGATCGCCGCTGCCGGCGGCATCCTGTGGGCCGGCTTCGTCTTCTCCATCGATCGCGGTCTCATCTTGGGGATCGACAAGACGGCCGCCCCACGACGCCTCGCGCTCCAGGTGCTGGTCAGGGCGCCGATGGCGATCGCCGTCGCGCTGGTAATGAGCACGCCCTTTCTGTTGAAGGTCTGCGAGGGCCCCATCCGCCTGCAACTGCGGCAGGAACGGCAGGACCTCTGGCTGAAGGAGATCGCCTCAGTGTCAGAAGCCACCGGCCTGCCGGAATTCCGCAAGGCAATTTCGGAATTGAAGACGACGCGCGACGCTCAGCGCGAACGCCTGCTACATGAGCCCGACTCTTTCCAATACCGCCGGGCTGTTGAGGAACTTCGGACTGCGGAAGGAAGGCTCCGTAGCTTGACTGCCGCGCTTTCACCTCGAATCAACCGAGCCCGGACAGAAATCCAGCGTCTGTTGGCCAGCCCGGAGCCCAACCAAGCGGAGGCCGAAGCTCTGCGACGTCAAGTCGCGGATTGGCAAGCCCAATTGGGCCGCGCAGGCAAGGATGTTTCGCGGGCGAAAGTTGCTGTCGACAGAGCGGCCGACGAATGGCATACGGAGATCACGGCTGCCGTTAAATCGGCGGAGGGGGAGATCTCAAAGCTCGAACCCCTCCAGTTTCGCGCCGCCGATCAAGTGGCTGCGCATGGAGCCGCAGCGGGAAGGGAGCTTTCTGACCTTTTACGCGCGAACCTTGTCAACAAGTACAAGGCCCTTCGCCGGATCACGTCCAACCCCGGTCACCCCGATTCGGCCGCAATCAGCACATTCGAGTTCGCGCTTCACCTGTTGTTCGTGATCCTCGAGCTCACGCCCGTACTGATAAAGGCGCTGGGCCGACGGACGTCCCTTGACGTCGCGATGGCGGCAGTGGAGTTTCTGGACAACGAGCGCATCAACCTCGACGCCAACCGGGAAGCGTCACGGCTGCAAAAGGCCGCTGAAATGGTCGCCGCAGTGGAGGCTCAGGCGCTCGAAGAGTGGCGGAAAACACAAGTGCAAGCTTTACACCAGCGCGCGCTGACCACCCCCGAGCTTGAGCAAGTGCTCGAAGAGGTCGGTGAAGTGGCGGCGTAGCACAAGACATGGAAGGGAGAATGCAAATGCCCGAGCAAGTCCAGGCCGACGTTTTGCGCGTCGGTAAAATCGAAACCCCGAAGCAGTTCTCGCAGCTGGCCGTCTCGGTAGTGGATGGGAGTGGTTCCATGACTGAGCCCGCTGCCGGCAACATCACGAAGGCGCAGGCTACCAACAACGCGATCCGGGAGCTTTTTACGAGGTTCAAAGTTTCGCGGGTGGCCAGGAACTTCACGTTCGCCGTGGTCTCCTTTGACAACCAGGCCAGCATCAGGCTCCAGCCCACCCAGGTGGGCCCGTCGCTTGATGACAATGCCGATTACGATCCCACGAAGGGCCACGGCGGCGGCACGTGCATCTACCGAGCTCTGGAAGAAGCCGAGAGGTTGGTCAATGACTTCTTGGCGAACGCTCCGGAGGGTGGGGTTCCGCACAGTGCCGTCATTCTGGTTATGAGCGACGGCCTGTGCTCGGACCCCGCCGCGACCAAGCAGGTCGCTGATCGAATCAAGAACGGTCCGTATGGGGCGAAGGTCACAATTTGCTCAACCCTCTTTGCGACGATCGGCAACCCGGATCCGGCTGGTGAGCAGTTGCTGAAGGAGATCGCCACCGACCCGGTCATGGGCTACAAGACGATCTACGACGGCGAGACGCTCCGTGGGTTCTTCGAGAGGTCCATCTCGGCCGCGTCCGGGGTGCAGGTGGTGTAGGTAATCCTGGCGGAGCCCTCCGGCCACTGAGGGCTCCGCCTATTCGAGAGTGCACAGACACCACAACTGGTATGGAGAGTTTGGGTATGAGCGAAACTGAACAAACACTGGCGGCGGGAGCCACCATTGGCAACAAGCCTGTGAATCAGGATGCTATTGCGGTGGCTCGCAATGAAGGGGCGGGGTTGGTGGCGATTCTGGTGGCGGACGGCGTGGGCTCGCACTTCGGGGCCGAGGTCGCATCCGCGATGGTCGTCGCGAAGTTCCGTGAGGCTCTGGAACGGGCAGTCTCGCCCTGCGAGATCGACATCCCGAGCTTGTTCTTCGACGCCCGCACGCATCTGGAGCGCCACGTGAAAGAGCACGCTGGCGACCTGCCCACCGACCTCGATTGGCGCAATGCCTTTGGTACAACGCTGCTCTGCGGAGTGGAGACAGACGACCACATCATCCTTGGCTACGTCGGCAATGGCGGCATCTTCCACCTGCGGGGCAACTTCAATTGCTTCCCGCCAAGTCAATTGCTCCCGTGGACGGCGGTCAACTATCTGAACCCCCACAGTCTCTCGCAGGACGGGAAGAACATCCTGTACGACGTGTTGTCGGTCGACCCGGAACACAGAATGACGCCAACGGTCTTGAGCCTGCGGAAGAGCAGGGACCGTTTCGGAGACATCGTCATGATCTGTTCCGATGGGCTTTATTCCTATGACCAGGTTCCCATCGGGAAGGATGACCAGGATCACATCTGGATCAGCGGCGAGGAGAGCGTCGCAGTGTTCTTCCAGCATCTGAGCCGCTTCTTCAGTGGCGAAGAATACACGGACCAAGCCTTGCAGGCCGCTCTCGAAGAGTACCTGGCGGCGATCAAGGCAAGAGGTCTTGTGGCTGACGACTGCACCCTCGGCGTGATGGTCACAGGCGCAGCTCTCCGTTTCCAGCGGAGCCTGGGAGGCATGCCGAGCGGGGAGGGATACAGATGAAGCCCATCAAAATTATCTCTGCGATGACGACCGGTCTGAATCCTGCGTTCGGGAAGGTGCAAAATGTGGACATTGAGGATAGGCCGCTCGGCCAGGGAGGCTTTGGTGAGGTCTACCGGGCCATGGGGATTAACGGGCGCACCTCCACTGCACAGGTGGTCAAGCTCTTGACTGACAACGGGTGCGGCATGGCGCAGCGAGGGTTTGAGACGATTCAGGAACTACAGAGGCGCCTAAACAAAAAGAACGCTGAATTGCTTCAAAGCGCTGGCCGAGGTTTGTTGGATCAGATCCCGGCCCTCGTCGGGGCGCCGCAATTTTCATTCGAGGGGACTCTGGAGGGACGCCGGGTTGTGGGTTACTCGGCCAACGACCTAACCGCCATGGGCATGGAAGACTTTGGGAGGATCCTTGAGGACGACGCAAAGATCCGGCAGTTCCAAAGCCTCCCCCTTGCCTCAAGAATGCGAATCGCCTCCCACCTGGTTAACGCCTTTCAGTTTCTGAGCACGGAAGCGCGGTTCATCCATGCCGACATCAAGGCGGAAGCGCTCTTCGTCGGCGCCAAACAGCTTCGGTGCGCGGTGATTGACTTCGACAGTGGCGCGCTCGCGCGCGATCCAAACGACAAACCAACCACTTTCGGTACCCGACAGGATTGGCTGGCGCCGGAGATCGTCAAGCAGCTTGATGCTTCCGGCAATACGACCCGGGCGGTGAAGGTGGACCTGTTCTCGGACATCTGGTCGGTGAATGTCGCCATCCACTATCTGCTTTTCGGCTTCCACCCGTTCTTCTTTCTTACCGAGATCAGCGAGCGCAGCATGAGCGCCTATTTTCAACGGTTCCAGTGGCCCCAAGCATACCCCAAGTTTCAGTACTTTCGTCGTGAGTACATCGCTTTGCACCGCGAATACGAGGTGTTCTTGCGAACCAAGCTACCCGCCGAGGTGCTCGGACGATTTTCCCTCACCTTCAACAAGGGCTACCTGGATCCCACAGCCCGGACCACCTATGGGCAATGGAAAAGCGTCCTTCGCACCGTCAATCGGCCGGAAATCCGGATGTTCTCCGCGGATCGATTGTTCGTCGATGATGCCCGCCCTGTGCGCCTGAGCTGGGAGGTCAGGGGTGCCCGGCGGCTAGAGCTTCTCGGGGTTGGGGAGGTCACCGGTTTGAGGTCGATTGACGTCAAGGTTCGACGTGATACGGTATTCACCCTCGTTCTGACACCGGATGAGGGTCCTCCCCTCCAGAAGAGCCTAAAGGTTCAGGTTTGTAAGGACCCGCCGAAAATCCAGTCGTTCGTGGCTGGCACGGACTACCTCGACATGCCTGTTCCCGTCCGCCTGGCGTGGAACGTGAGCGGGGCGGAGCGGGTCGAGATCGACAACGGAATTGGTGACGTCACCAGCAAGTCGCACGTAGATATGCTCCCGCGCCATGACTGCGTCTTTACATTGACCGCAACCAGCCCGTTCGGCCTTGAGGCCAGAGCCTCAGTGACCGTCCGGGTTTCCAAGGCTCCACCATCTATTATCTACTTCAAAAGTGATCGCAGTTTCCTAGATGATTCGAAGCCGGTTGAGTTGGCGTGGAAGGTCTCCGACGACGCCCACGATGTGACGATCGACCGGTTGGGGCCTGTGCCTCGGGAGGGCAGGACACGCATCGCGCAGAGGACCGACACGGCCTACAACCTGAGGGCGACAAGCTATTTCGGTTACTCCTCAGGGAAGTGTTTAGAGGTTCGGGTTTCAAAGGAGCCGCCTCGCATCGAAACGTTCGCTGCCCACCCTCTTTTCGTCCGAGAGGGCGCGGAAACCGAGATCCGCTGGAAGGTCACCGGTGCGGAGCGCGTGGTAATAGAGCCAAAGATCTGCTCCGTGGGCGCGGAAGGAAGTTTGAAGATACGGATCGGCCAAGAGGCGCAATTCGAACTTTGCGCAGAATCCTACTTTGGGGTCCAGGCAACAGCCAGACTGGTAGTAAGGGTTTTGAAGGCGACGACTCTGGCGGCTGACAGCGCTACAAAGCTTGCAGCGCGGCGCCCCGTCGGAAGTTGGCATCCCACTGTTCTGGACACCCGTTGGACAACCTTGCCAGCCACCGGAACGCCGAGTGCGCCGTCTTCCGCTGGGTTCCGGCGCGGTCCAATTGGATGAGCTATGCCTATCGCAATCTTGCGTTTTGTACCGCCAGCGTCCACCGCGGTGGGGGACCTAGCGAGGGTGAATAGGTGGATTCTGGTGTTGACGAATGCTGAGCGGGCG
>CALJWR010000061.1 GCA_937976685.1 uncultured Verrucomicrobiae bacterium | reverse complement strand
GCCCGATGCACCGCCGACATTCTTGTCCGCGAGTCCGCGACTGCGTGGTGTAGCGCCGACATTCTTGTCGGCAGATCCCCGGCACCGTTCCGTCCCGTGTTCTCGTGACAAGTCAACGCGGACTTCGAACTCGCCCGGTTCGCCGGCTGGAAAGCCGGCGCGGCCGGCTCGTTCGCAGCGCTTCCCTCCGAAGACTTGGCCGGTGCTCAAGCCGGCAGCAGTTCGCGCGGATCGGTGATCCGGCCGGTCAGGGCGCTGGCGGCCACGGTGGCCGGACTCGCGAGGAACACTTGCGATTCCTTGTCGCCCATGCGACCGGGGAAATTCCGGTTCGTGGCGCTGATGCACTTGAGGCCGGGCTGGTTAATCCGCCCAAACGTGTCCACGGGCCCACCGAGGCAGGCGGCGCAGCCCGCGTTCTCGGTCATCCGCACCCCGGCATCCACCAGGATGTCCCAGATCGTACGGCCGCCCCACCGCGTGTTCTGCAGGTCGTGGACAATCTCCGGCGTGGCCGGCACGCCAAAGGTGTCAATGACCACCCGTTTGCCGCCCAACACGCGGGCGAACTCCACGAAGTCGCTCGTCTTGCCCCCGGTGCAGGAACCCACATACGCGCGGTCGAGCCGGATGCTGCTCAGCTCCTTCGCCTTCTTGCGTTGGCCGGGATCGGGATGACACGCCACCGTGGGCTCCAGCTTGTCCAATTCGACCACCAGCTCGTAGATGAACTTCTGGTCGCGGTCCGGCTCGACCGGCTCGTACGTCTGGCGCGTGCCATGCAGCTTCGTCCGCGCCTCCACGTACTCGGCGGTCCGCGCGTCGAACGGGAAGATGCCGTTCTTGCCGCCAGCCTCGATGGCCATGTTGGCAATGGTCATCCGGTCGTCCATCGAGAGGCCAGCCACGCCGTCGCCGTCGAACTGCATGGCTCGATACGTCGCGCCGTCAAAGCCGATCTCGCCGATGATGTGCAGGATGATGTCCTTGGCCATCACGCCCGGTTGCAGCCGGCCCTCGAGGCGGAACCGCATCGTCTCGGGCACCTTGAGCAGCAGCTTGCCCGTGCCCATCACGAAACCGGCGTCCGTGTTTCCAATGCCTGTGGCGAACTCGTTAAAGGCGCCGGCCATGCAGGTGTGCGAGTCAGTGCCGAACAGCACCTCGCCCGGACGGGTATGGCCTTTTTGCGGCAACGCCGTGTGGCAAACCCCGGCGTACTGGCTGCCGTACTGGCGTTTCAGCGGGCCGCGGCCGGGATCAAACCGCCACGACCCGTTCGGGTCGTCAATCACGTCGTAGAAATACGTGATGCCCTGCTCCCGGACGAATTCCCGCAGGATGTCCACGTTGCGGTTGGACTTCGAGTCGGCGGTGAAGATGTAGTGGTCGGGGATGATCACGACGCGGTCCCGATCCCACACCTTGGCGTCACGTCCGAACTCGCGGTGAAACACCCCGATTGTGCCGGGGCCGCAGACATCGTGCGTCATCAGGATGTCGGCGTTCACCCAGACGTTGTCCCCGGCCTGCACGGAGGCCTTGCCGGCCGCGCGGGCCAGGATCTTCTCGGTCAGTGTCATAAAGTGGGGAGACCCTAGCCAACCGGTGCGCCCCTAGCAACCGTCGCCGCGCGATCCGAAGCGCAATCCTTGGCGAACCGGCGAAGACGGCGTTACGGGTAACGCCGACCTGCCGGTCGGCTTCCGGCTCGGCGGCGGCGCCGCCTTCCGACGCCCTTCGGAAGACCACTTGCCCGGCGGCCTTCCGGCTGGTGAGATGGAGAAAATTCCGGCAACCGATGCGCGACCACCCCACCCAGTCCTCCGCACCGCGACGCGGCACGGCCGGTTTTTCCGCTTCGCCCCCGCCCTCGGCAACTTTGTGTGACGCATGAAACTCCAACTGATTGACTGGCTCATCATCGCGGCATCGCTACTGATCTGCTTTGTTCCGGCGCTGTTCTTCGGCCAACGGGCCGGACGCAACACCACCGAGTTCTTCGTTTCCGGGCGCGCGGTGCCGTGGTGGCTGGCCGGCCTTTCGATGGTTGCCACCACCTTTAGCAGCGACACGCCCAACCTCGTCACCGACATCGTCCGCCAGAACGGCGTGGCGGGGAACTGGGTCTGGTGGGCGTTCGTGCTCACCGGCGTGGCCACCGTGTTCTTTTACGCGCGCCTGTGGCGCCGCTCGGAGGTGATGACCGACCTGGAGCTGTACGAGGTCCGTTACTCGGGCAAGGCGGCGAGCGTGGTGCGCGGTTTTCGGGCGGTGTATCTCGGGCTGTTCTTCAACTGCGTGATCATGGCCACGGTCAACCTCGCGGCCTGCAAGATTGCCAACGTCCTCTTCGGCCTGCCCCGCTGGCAGACGCTCCTGTTTGTGGGCGCGCTCAACGTGGTCTTCGCCGCGCACTCGGGCCTCTGGGGCGTGCTGGTCATTGATATGATCCAGTTTCTCCTGATGATGACGGCGGTGATCGCGGCTGCCTATTTCGCCGTCCAGCACGTCGGCGGCCTGGACGTGCTGGTCAGCAAGCTTTCGGCGCCCCTCCCCGGCCCGGATGGCCAGACGATGATCCACTACCTCAACGTTCTGCCCGACTTCTCCAACAACTGGGACCTGGCGCTGGCCGTTTTCATCATGCCCATCGCCGTCCAGTGGTGGGCCGTGTGGTATCCGGGATCCGAACCGGGCGGCGGCAGCTATATCGCCCAGCGCATGCTCGCGGCCAAGGACGAGCGCCATGCCCTGAAAGCCGTCCTGTGGTTCAACGTGGCCCACTACGCCCTGCGACCGTGGCCC
>CALJWR010000060.1 GCA_937976685.1 uncultured Verrucomicrobiae bacterium | reverse complement strand
GTCCGCCTCAATTGCGCCGCAGTTACCGACAACTTGGGGAGGCACCGGTCCGGTTCGACCAAGGCAGTTCGATGTTGCCGGTCTGCCATTCGGGTGTTACCTATGCCCCCATGCGAACATTGACGGTCAAACTTGAAGCTGACCAAGACCTGTGGCTGGAACAACAGGCGCGCGCCCTGAACCGCTCCAAAGGCGGCATCATTCGCGAGTTGATCAGCGAACGGCAGATGACGAAGCGTGGCAGTATCGGTCATGTGTTGCGCGATTTGTGCGGTTCGCTCGCGGGTTCCAAAGACTTGAGCACCCGTCCTCTGACCGGTTATGGCCGCGCCCAGACTGGTGTGTGACACCGGACCGCTGGTGGCGTTTCTGAATCGCGGCGACCAGCATCATGACTGGGCGCGTGACCAGTTTGAACGCATTGTTCAGCCCTTGGTGACCTGCGAAGCAGTCCTCTCGGAAGCGGTATTTCTTCTGCACAGCGACGGACTGCCCGCCGATCCGCTGTTGGAGGCCATTGACCGCGGCGCGGTGGTGGTGCAGTTCTCGGCCGAGGAGCACTGGCCAGACCTGCGACGTTTGCTGGCCAAGTATCAGAATCTGCCCATGAGTTTCGCCGATGCGTGTCTGGTGCGGATGGCTGAATTGGCGGGCAGGTGTCAGGTTGTTACCACCGACCAACACTTCCGCACTTATCGGCGACACGGGCGGAACATCATTCCCTTGCTGGCGCCCTTTTGAGTTTCGACTTCGCATGGCCGCGGCTTGGAGTGTTCCCGCTCCGGTCTGCTCCGAATCAATGTGCGTGCCCATGCGCGGGCAGGGCGCTGGACATGGAGGCCAGCCGGATCGCGTAAGCACCCTGGGTGACGACGCGTTCGCCGGCCGCAAGTCCGGACAACACCTGCACCCAGTTGCCGTCCCGGATGCCGAGGGTCAGATAGCGCTTGTCGAAGGTCTCGCCGGCCACTTGCACGAATGCGATGGGGTGTCCGCCTTCCTCGACAATCGCAGTGTCCGGGACGGCCAGCGTGTCCTCGGCGCGGTTGGTCTCGACGTAGAGGTCCAGGAACTGTCCAACGCGCAGCCGCTGGTCCGGGTTTTTCACTTCATAAATCAGCGGCACGGTGCGCGTGGCCGCATCCACTTGCAGACCCACCGAGACGAGCCGGCCCGCGCCGTCGGCGGTGATGGGGAAGAGCCTGCCCGGCTCACCCGGCAAGCCATAGCTGGCGGCTTTTGTCGCGCCGAGGCGCGCTACCCCGGCTTCGGGCACCTGCGCTTCGATGAACACCGTGCCCGCGTCGAGCACGGTGAACAGCGGATTTTCGGCGGAGACGAATTCGCCGACCGCCGCGCCAGACTGGCGGACGATGATGCCCGAGATCGGTGACCGCAGTTCGATGGCCGGCAGGTTGGAGCCGGGGCGCTGATCACCTGCGCTGACGGTGGCCTGCCGGTAGGTGGCTTGCAGCGCCAGAGCCGCGTCATAGTTCGCCTGCGCGGTCTTGAGGGCGAACTCCGCCTCCTGCAATTCGCGCCCGGAGCGCGCCTCCACCGCCACGAGTTTGGCGAGGCGGTCGCGGGTCACCGTCGCCTGCTCCAGCGCCAGTCTCGTCCGTACGACTTCACCCTCGGCTTCCACCAACCGCGCCCCGATTTCGGAGAACGAGGGCTGAAGCAGCGCCAGCACCTGCCCCTTCGCCACCTTGTCGCCGACCAGCGGCGTGGGCTGCCCGTCCGCCAAGACCAACTGTCCCGCCAGTGGCGGCGTGACCCGCGCCAGCGAACCCGGACGCGCCGTCACGATGGCAGGCAGGCGCAGTTGCTCGACCAGCGTGCGCGTGGTCGCCAGCTCGGTACCGACCTGAACCTTCCACTGTTGTTCCTTGGGAAAGGTAATGCCCTCGGGCGCGGGCGGCGTCTCTGCGTGCTCCACCGTGTGAGCGTCCGGGAAGACCTTGACGCTGGGGAACGCAATGGTCTTCTCGCCGTCCTCAGTCGGCACGATCAGCGAGATGCTCCATTCCCCCGCCTTGGGGAACGTGAGCATGGCGTCGTAAATGCCGGCCAGCGTCGGAGCGTTTTCCACCCGCTCGAGCGGCGGCTCATCGCCCAGCTTCAGGTGAAAGTGCACCGTACCTTCCCGCCGCGGCTCCTGCGTCTTCAAGTCCGTCACATGGGTCACGAACCTGGTTGGCCTGCCCGCCACCACCAGCCGGTGTTCCACAAAGACCTCGTGCCGCTCGCCGAACACGGTGAGCTGGGCGGTCTTGGGCTCGCCATCATGATCGTGGTTCCCATGATCGTGCGGCGCGCAGCCGCTCAAACCGCCAACCAGCGCGCCGGCCATCACCAGGCGGGCGCACTGCCGCCAAAAACTCGTTTTCATGGTCGTAGAAACTTCCTTCCATCCAACAAAGTTGCCGGGTGCTCCTGAAAAGTGCCCAATCGGGCGGCCGCGGAAGCACCGGACGCGGCGTTTTACCAGCGGGTGGAAATCGTCAGGCGGAACAGAAGCCGCCCAACGCCAAAGCCAGTCCGGGGAGGACTGTCAGCTCAGGAAGGAAGGCGCGCGGACAGGCAGCGCCGCGCGAAGGTAAAACTGCCAGGAGCCGGCAATCTCTGGCGGGGCAGGGGAGGGGAGTTCCCGCTGCTGCGCTGGGGCTGAGGGCGGGATCATCCCCCAGCTCCCGGGAACGCTTCCGCAGGACTTGGCTGCGGCGGACGCGGAGACGGAGTTGTCTTCGGGTTTGTAGAGCCCGGACTCCACCGCGCCACAGACGTCCTGGCTGCAGTCGCCGGATTCCTGTTGGTCGCTTTCAGCGCCGCAGCAACTCTGGAGAAAGGCGAAGACAGGCAGCTTCTCCAGGGCGCAATGCATCGAGGCTGGCAGCCAAAGGGCCAGCAACAGGCTTGCGATGAACCTGGCCAGGAAGCTCACGGGCGCGGAAAGGTATCGAACCCGCCAGCTCCCGCAAGTTGTGCCCGCGAGGTTCCTGAAGCGCCTCCATCGTTGGGAGGCGCATGGGGTTGGCGGTTGACGGGGGGGGGGTGGGCGGAGGAAGCGGGGCGACGTGTCCCTGCTTGAAAGCCCGCGTTTTTCAGGAGCCTGCTCGTGGCAGGCAAACCGGTCGCCCCTCGTAAGGGCGAAACTCATTCATGCCGCAGGGCCTCGATGGGATCGAGCATGGCGGCGGCGCGTGCCGGGTAGAGCCCGAAGACGATGCCCACCGCGCCCGAAATCCCGAAAGCAACCAGCACCGACCACAGCGTGACGATGGTCTTCATGTCGGTCGCCATCGAAACGATGACCGGCGTCAACATGCCCACCAGCACGCCGATGAGCCCGCCCCCGATGGAGAGGACCACCGTCTCCACGAGGAACTGAAGGGTGATGTCACGACGTTTGGCTCCCAGCGCGCGGCGCACGCCGATCTCGCGGGTCCGCTCGGTGACGTTCGCCAGCATGATGTTCATGATCCCAATGCCGCCGACGAGCAGCGAAATCGCGGCGATGGACCCGAGAACAATGTTGAAGCGGCGTTTGGTCGCTTCCGCCTCACGCAGGAGTTCCAGCGGGACGATCAGCTCGTAGTCGTTTTGGTCGTGGAACCGCCGGAGCAAGGTCTTGATTTGGGGATCCGCCGTTTCGACGGCCGCGGTGTCCTGCATCTGCACGGTGATCTGGTGCAACTGAACTTCCTCCGCCTCGAAGCTGCCGGCGGTGCGGCGGATCAGCACCTCGCCGAACCGGGTGCGCGAGGTGGACAGCGGGATGTACACGTTGTTGTCGAGGGGCTGGCCCTCCATCTTTCCGGCCTGGGTGCGCTGCTCGGCCTTGCCGGTCTCGCGGATGATGCCCACCACCCGGTAGTAGAAGGCATCCACCTTCACCGAATGCTGGAGTGGGTCCTCGGTCGGGAACAGCCGCTGCGCGAGGCCCGCGGTGATGACGCAGATGTTGTTTTGGTGACGCTCGTCCAGATCGGACAAGAACCGGCCACGCACCAGCTCCACCCCGGTGACTTCGGCGAAAAAGGGGAGCGTGCCAATGACCTGGCAAGGAACCTCCGTGCGGCCGAAACGGACATTCTCACGGATGATCCGGCTCGGAACGACGCGCTTGACGCCGGGAATTGTGGCCTGCAGCCGGGCGCCGTCCGCGTAGGTGAGTCCGTATTTGAGGCTCATGCCGCGCGGGCCACCGCCGCCCTGTTGCTGCCGGGCGGCTTCGGGGGGCTTCAGGCTCCGGATGAGAATGTTGTTACTGCCCAACTTTTTGATGGCTTCCTGCGCCGCGTAGGAGGCGCCCTCGCCAATGGCGAGCATCGCGATCACCGAACACACGCCGAAGATGATGCCCAGCATCGTCAGGGCCGAGCGCAGCTTGTGCAGCATCAGGCTTTTGATGCCGAGGCGGATGATGGCAATGAGTTGGAGGCGGAGCATGGCGCTCAGGAGGCCGGCGGCGTGGGCGGGGGGCGGTTGATGACTTCCCGGTCAATGACACCGTCCTTCATGTGGATGACGCGGTAGGCGCGAGCCGCGACCTTGTCGTCGTGGGTGACCAGGACAATCGTCTTGCCCTCGCGGTTCAGCCGGTCAATCAAGTCCAGCACCTCCGCACCGGTCTTGGAGTCGAGATTACCCGTCGGTTCGTCCGCCAGAATGATCAACGGATCGTTGACCAGCGAACGGGCAATGGCCACGCGCTGTTGCTGTCCGCCGGAAAGCTGGTTCGGCCGGTGATCCAGCCGGTCGCCGAGGCCCACGAGGTTGGCCAGTTCGCGGCAACGGTTCAGCGTCTTCCGGAGGTCGTGTCCCTGGTAAAACAGCGGCACCTGGATGTTCTCCAGCACGGTCAACTGCGGGATGAGATTGTACGACTGAAAGATGAAACCGATGCGCTCGCCGCGGATGGCCGAAAGCGCATCGTCATCCATTTGCGAGACGTCGTCGCCGCCTAGGAAGTACTGGCCGCCGGTCGGGCGGTCCAGACACCCGATGAGATTCAGCATCGTGGACTTGCCGGAGCCGGACGGTCCCATGATGGCCATGTAGTCGCCCCGGCGGACGCCCATATCCACGCCCCGGAGGGCATGGACCCGATTCTCGCCGCCGAGGACGTAGGTCTTTTGCAGACCCACGGTGCGGATCATCCACTCGGGCTGGGAGGCGAGGCTGGCCACGGAATCAGCGCGGGGAGGTCTGGGATTGGGGAGCCGGTTCACCCTCGGGGCCGCCGCCTTGGCCGGCCGCCCGGTTGCGCCCCCGGTCGCCGCCCGGTCCTCCCTGCCCGCCAAACCGCTGACGCATGGCCTCGCGCATGGCCGTTCGTTCTTCCTCGCTCAGTTGGCCGTCGCCGTCCTTGTCGTACTGCCGGATCATTTCCTCCTGGTTGAAACCGCCCAGTCGCGTCGCTCCTTCCTGGCCAGCCGCGCGGTCACCGCGCGGAGCGCCCGGCACGCTCGCCACTTGCTCGGCTCCGGGGGCCGGTCCTCCGGAAGGAGCCGGTGAAGCCGCTGCCGCCCTGACCGGGGCGATGGCAGGCGCGTTGGTGGCCATCGTGCGGGCCTTCTCGCTGTCCGCCAGCAGACTGCCTTCCAGATCGCGCGAGCCGGTGTCCAACGGCGGCGACAACAGGACCCGTTCACCCGGTTCGAGGCCGGAAACAATCTGGATGAAACGGGTGTTGAAGAGACCCAGTTCAACCGGCCGGGGCTCCGGCTTGCCGCCGCGGACCACGTACACCACCGGGCGGCCCTTCAGGGTGGTGACGGCCTGAATGGGGACCGAAATGGCGTTGGCGATGTTGGTGATGATGATCTCGGCCTTGGCAGAGACGCCGGGCTTCACGTCGGGCAGGGGGTCGGTGATGACCACCTCGGTGTTGTAGAGCTTCAAGTTGGGGTTGCCCCAGCGGCTCTGCGAATCGGGGAGCAGGGCGACGCGTTCCACCGTCGCGCGAAAGGGGGAGTCGGGCATGGAATCGAGCACGACCAGCGCGTTCTGGCCGGCGCGGATGAGATTGATGTTCGACTCATGGATCTTGACCGTGACCTTCATCCGCGAAGTGTCGGGCAGCTTGATCAATTCCTGCCGGTTGCGGACGGTCGCGCCCTCCTCGATCAAGGACTCGCTGCTGAACCGGTTTTCGCCCGTGGCGTACACCACCAGCCCGTCCTGCGGCGCCAAGATGCGACAGGCCTCAAGGTTTTTGAGGTCCCGTTCGAGCTTTCGCTGGTTGAGCACCAGGGTGTTGGACTGGGTGATCAGGTCAGACTCGTACTGAGCGATCCGGCGCTCGCTCTGTTGCAGCACGCGTTCGAGTTCCTTCTCCGCCTCCGTGACGGCGGCCACGGCCTGCGCCTCCTGTTTCTTCAGGTCGAATTCCTGCAACAGGAACAGGGTGTTGGTGGCCTTGATCATGGCGTTGATGGTGTTCAACAGGGCCACCCGGTCGGCATCCACGGTCTGCTTCGTCTCGTAGTTCTTGGCGAACAGATTGGTCGAATTGCGGTATTTCTCCTCGTTGACCTTGAGCTGGGCCTCGACCTGAAGCAGCGAGTTGCTGGCCTCGAGCAGCGACACGGCCGCGCCGCCTTCACGGAATTTGCGGAGCTCCAGTTCCGCCAGTTGCAGCTTCAGCTTGGCCGCGGTGATGTCACTGTTGGTCTGGCTGCGCTGGATGTCGAGGGTGAGCTGGGCGGTGGTCAGGGCGTTGGCGGCCTTCTCGGTGTTGATGCGCTGCTGATTGACTTGGTCCTGGGCCTGGGCGGAATCCAGTTCCACCAGCAAATCCCCTTTTTTCACGAAGGATCCCTCCTTCGCGATGTAAATGATGCGCGCCGTGCCCTCCACTTCGCTGCGTACCACCACCTCGCTCACGGCCGCGAGCGTCCCGCCCTCGACCACCGACACGGTGAAATCCCCGCGCTTGACCTCGTAAAACTCGGTGGCGGCGGTCGCGCCCTTGGAAGGGGCCAGCAGCCACCACAGGAGCAGGAGCAGAATCGCCACGCCGGCCCACAAAGCGGGTCGGCGCTTCAGGGCCAGCGGCGCGGGTGAGGAAGGTGCTTCGTTCATGGTTTTGGCTCCAGAAAATCGTCCGGCGGAATCAACCGGTCAGCGGGCATGTCCAGCGGAGGCCGCCCCCGGTCAGCCGGC
>CALJWR010000059.1 GCA_937976685.1 uncultured Verrucomicrobiae bacterium | reverse complement strand
GGCTCGGCGACCAGCCCGAGCGGAAACGCATCGAGCGCGAGTTGGCGCTGATCCGCGAGATCAAGGCCGCCACGCTCCATGTCGCGCCGCGGACGCCCACGTTTTGTCCCGGCTGCCCGCACCGCGATTCGGCCAGCGTGCTGGTCGAGATGAAGAAACAGTTCCGGGATCCCCTCTACATGCGGCGCGTTCACGGGACCGATCCCGTGGACCTCGTGTTTCACGGCGACACCGGCTGCTACACGATGTTGATGTTCGAGCCGACCAAGGACCTCATGCACAACTACAGCGGCATGGGGCTGGGTGGCGGCACGGGCGCGGGCATTGACCCGTTCATCCGCAACAAGCAGGTCGTGTTCATGGGCGACTCGACCTTCTTCCACAGCGGCCAGATCGCCATCTCAAACTCGCTCAAGAACGGACAAGACATCACCTACATCATCCTCGACAACAAGACGACGGCCATGACCGGGCATCAGACCACGCCCGGTTTGAGTGACAGCATCCTCGGGGAGCAGACGTTCGCGCAGAACATTGACGCCATCATCGCCGGCATCACGGATCAGACCCGTTCCGGGGCCACGGTAGTGCGGGTGAACCCGGCAGAACGCGAGACGTACCGGCAGTTGCTCGAAAAGGCCATTCTGCAGGACGGCGTGAAAGTGGTGGTGGCCGACAAAGAGTGCGGCATCACTTTCCACCGGCGCGGCGTCCGCGAGGAACGCCGCGAACTGCGGGAGAAGGGCTTCCTGGCGCGCAAGCGCTACATCAACATCACCGAGGAGGTGTGCGAGAACTGCCTCGAATGCACCCGGGCGACCGGCTGTCCCGGTCTGACCTTCGCCGACACGCCGTTCGGGCGAAAGGTACAGATTGACCTGTCGTGGTGCGTCTCGGACGGAGCCTGCACCCGGTTCCTGGTCTCCACCGACAACGACGGGCCGCGCGTCAAGGCGTGCCCCTCCTTCGAGGAGGTGATCGTCACGCGCCGACAGAAACCGCCGCCGCTGATTGATCGCCTGGACTTCACCCGCTTGCCCGCGCCCCCGGAGCCTTCTGCCCAACCGGTCTGGCACGGCTATCTGGCCGGCGTCGGCGGCATGGGGATCGGGACCGCCACGGCGATTTTGGTGCTGGCGGGCCATCGGCAGGGCTATCGGGTACAGTTCTGCGACAAGAAGGGGCTGGCGATCCGCAACGGTGGCGTCTATTCGATGATCACCTACTCCGCACCCGGGGCACCGTACACCTCGAACCTCATTCCCTACGGCAAGGCGGACCTGATCCTGGGCGTGGACATTCTGGAAGCAGCGCGGGCGATTGACCCCAGCACCAACCAGCGGGTGGGCAGCCGTGAACGTACTGCCGTGGTCGTCAATACCCACAAAACCCCGACCATTCTCACCCTGCTGGGCAAGGACGACTTCAGCGTCGCCCAACTCGAGGCCGATCTCCGTCGCCATACCCGCCACGACGCCTTTTACGCCTGCGATATTTCCCACCTCAGCGAACGATTTTTCGGCACTCAACTTTACGCGAACATCGCGATGTTGGGCGTCGCCTTCCAGCACGGCCTCATCCCCCTGAGCCTCGAAAGCCTCGAATGGGCGATCCGCGCCAGCCTCGGCAAGGCGGCGGAGGAAAACCTCAAGGCTTTTCATCTCGGTCGCCTGGTCGCCCACGATCCCGCCGCGGTCGAGCAAGCGGCCGGACTGTTCCGCGAACCGCAGACGTATTCCGAGGTCGTCGCCGACAAGGTGGACATCCTCACCCGGTCCGGCCGTCGGGGGCCCGCCCTCGCCACGGCCTATCGCCAGTTGGTGGAGCGCGCCACCGAACATCTGCAGGTGGATTCCGAGAGCCTGCGCGACTTCGCCCTGCGCGTGTATGACCTGATCCAGTTCGAGGACCTCAACTACGCACGCCGGTACGTCGAGCTGGTCAAACAGGTGCATGCGCTCGATTCGGCCGAGCACGGCTTCGCCGCCACCCGGGCGGTGATCTGGAACCTCCACCGCGTGATGGCGATCAAGGATGAGGTCTTCGTCGCCCACCAATTGACCAGCGAGGAGAAACGCCGGCGCGATCGCGCCCGCTACGGCGTGGATACCGCGCGCGGCGACCGCATCGAGTACCGGCATCTGAACCGGCCGCAGTTCAACCTGTGGGGCCGCGACTTCGCCTGGGACATGCCCACGCGCGACTGGATGCTGAACGTGGTCAAGCGGATGAAGTGGCTGCGGCGCGTGCTGCCCGAATGGCATCGGCGCGAGAAGGATTTCCGCGATTGGTACATCCGCCTCCTGCCGCGGATGGCGGAGGCCGCCGGGGATGCCCGGCGTTACGCCCTGTTCACGCGAATCCTCGAGTTACCCGCGCAAGCCACGGGTTATCGCGAGATCCGTTATCCCAAGATGGACGCGGCCCGCGCGCAGGCGGAAGCCTGGCTCGCCGAGATGAGCGCTCTCCCGCAGGCGGACTCCCGCCCGGCAGCGGCGGCCATCGCGCGCTGAAGTCCCTTTGCCCGCAGGCCGCCGTCGCGCTCCCGGGCAGGCCGTCCCTCCCGAAACTGGACCCCGGCTGCGCCTTGCTTCAGTGTCCGCGGACGTCATGCGTCCCTCCGCGTTCAACCTCCGCGCGCTGCTGCTGGTGGTGTCGGTCGCCGCTGTGGGCGGCTTCCTCTTCGGTTACGACACCGCGGTCATCAACGGCGCCAATCAGTACTTCCGCAAGTACTTCGCCCTGAACTCAGCCCAGGAAGGTTTTGCGGGCGCCAGCGCCATCCTGGGTTGCATCCCGGGCGCGCTGGCGGCGGGCTTTGTCAGCGACCGCTTCGGCCGGCGCAAGGTTCTCGTTCTCTGCGCGATCTTGTACGCGGTGTCCGCGGTGCTGTCGGCCGTCCCCCGCACCTTTGGCGAATTCCTCGTCGCCCGTTTCATCGGCGGGCTGGGCATTGGAGCTTCCTCCATGGTGTGCCCGGTGTACGTCGCCGAGATCGCCCCCAAGGAATGGCGCGGCCGCCTGGGATCGCTGTTCCAACTCGGCATCGTGCTGGGCATCTTCCTGACCCTCTTCGTCAACGCGCGGATTCAAACACTCGGCGACGAGCAGTGGAACACCACCACCGGCTGGCGCTGGATGTTGGGGGCGGAAGTCGCCCCGGCGGTGCTGCTGCTCGGGCTGCTGTTCTTCGCGTCCGAAAGCCCGCGTTGGCTGCTCAAGGCCGGCCGCGAAACCGAAGCCCGCCGCATCCTCACGGAGGTCGGCGGACCCGACCACGCCGGGCGCGAGGTGGCGGCCGTGCGCGAGGCGCTCCGTCATGAAGAGGGCCGGTTCCGCGAATTGTTTTCGCCCACCTACCGCCGGCCGCTGATGATTGCTGTTCTCCTGATGGCCTTCTCCCAGTTCAGCGGCATCAACGCGATCATGTATTACTCGACGAAGATCCTGACGACGGCCGGCGCCGGGGTGAAGGACGCGTTCACGGCGTCGGCAGTCATCGGCCTGGTCAACGTGATCTTCACGTTTGTGGCCATCGGCCTGGTGGACCGCGCAGGCCGGCGCCCCTTGTTGTTGGCGGGACTGAGCGTGCAGGTGGTGGCGCTGGCACTGGTGGGTTGGATGTTCCATGCCGGGCATCAGGGCCTGCCGCTGCTGTTAGGCATCATCGGCTTCATTGCCGCGTTCGCCATGGCGCTGGGACCGATCCCATGGATTCTCTGCTCGGAAATCTTCCCGACCAAGATTCGCGGCCGGGCCATGTCGGTGGCGACGTTCGTCATCTGGACCTCGTGTTACCTCGTGGCGCAAACCTTCCCGATGTTGAACGACAGCCGCGAGGTGGGACCGGCGAAGACCTTCTGGATCTACGCGGCGTTCAGCCTCGTCGCGCTGGTGTTTGTCTTCGGGCGCGTGCCCGAAACGAAGGGGCGAAGTCTCGAAGACATCGAGGCCAGTTGGCGCGAGCCGCTGAAGGACCAACGATAAACCCATCAGGCGCGCAGACGAACGCGCCGAGGTGAATCATGGTTGCTCCAGTGGGGCGGCAATCTGCCGCCCGGCGCCTCGCCTGACCACGCCAGACCGGCCGGACTTCGCAGAGCGGCCCGGCACCCAGGCCGCCTCCCGCATCGGAACGCGCGGTCGAACGTCGGGCTGCCCCATGCCCAGGGTTCGATTCGAACTGTTCTGCGCCGCCCCGGCGGCCTCCCGGGATCATCCGGTGATGCGGCCCCGGCGAGGAGCACTTGACACTGATACTTTGCGGCGCAAAGTGTCTTCATGAGATCCGATTGGGCCGCCGAGAATCTTCAAACCATCCGCACTCTCATGGAACGCTCGGCTCTCTATCGCCGCGCCCTCGCTCCAACCACCCTCGTCGCCGGCGTCATGGGCACGCTCGGCGCTCTGGCCGGCGCAAGGTGGGCCTGCGATTCAGCCGCCCGGTTTTGCGGTCACTGGCTGGCCGTGGCCCTCGTCACCATCGCAGCCTGCCTCGTGGTCGTCCGGCAGCAGGCCCTGCGGGATGGCGAGCCTTTTTGGTCACCGCCAACGCGCCGGGTCGTTCACGCCCTGCTGCCGCCGCTGCTGTTTGGTGCGGCCCTGGGTGCCGCCGTCATTCTTGGCAAGGCCGAGGACGCCCTGCTGTTGGTCGTGCTCACGTGGGTGGGACTGTACGGCGGAGCCCTGCACGCGGCTGGCTTCTTCATGCCCCGGGGCATTCGGCTGTTTGGTTGGGCATTGATCGTGGCGGCCTCAATCACCCTCATCTGCGTGACCCTTCTGAAGCCAGCCGCCGGGGGACCACTCTTGGCCAACGGGATCATGGGAGGTGCGTTTGGGCTGGCGCACCTGGCCTACGGCGGCTACCTGCTGGCCACCGAGAAACGGAGACCCGCGCCTTGAATCCCGCGCCGTTCCTGCAACTGGACCGGGTGATTCACGAGAAAGGACGGTTGCCGATCATGTCCCTGCTCGCGGCCAACCCGTCCCTCGCGTTCACCGAGATCCGTGACACGCTGAAGATGACCGACGGCAACCTTGCCGTGCATCTGCGCACGCTGCAGGAAGCCGGCTACGTCGCCATCACCAAAAGTTTCCACGACCGCCGGCCCCTGACGACCTGTCAGCTAACGGAAGCAGGCCGCGCGGCGTTCAGCACCTACATCAACCTCCTCGAACAGATCGTTCGTCAGGCGAAACAAGTTTGAACGGAATCTTGCCGCCGGCAGTCACTCTGAAGAACTGCTTTGCAATACAAAGTGTATTTCAAGACCCCATGAAAATCCTCCGCGCCGCCCACCTCGGCATGTGCTTCGGCGTCCGCGATGCCATCGCCCTCGCCTTCGATGAAGCTCGTCGCCACCCCCTGACCATCCTCGGCGACCTGGTTCACAACGAAACCGTGGTTGCCGCCCTGCGCGCCTGCGGCGTGCAGACGGTCAACAACCTGTCCGGCGTCACGACTCCGACGGTGATGATCACCGCCCACGGTGCCTCGGACATCACCAGAGCGCGGGTGCGCGAACGCGGACTGGGCCTACTCGAAGCCACCTGTCCACTGGTCCAGGTCGCCCACCGGGCCGTGGCCAAACTGGCCCGCGAAGGATGGCACCCGGTCATTGTCGGGAAAGCCGGGCACGTCGAGGTGCGCGGACTGACCGAGGACCTTGCGGAGTATGACGTCGTGTTGTCCGAGGCGGATGTCCACCAACTCCGCGAGCGCCCGCGCTTCGGGGTGGCGGCCCAAACCACGCAGCCCATCGAGCGGGTCCGTCACCTCGTTGGCTGCCTGCGCCGCAGCTTCCCCGCGTCGGAAGTCCGATTCGTGGACACGGTCTGTCAGCCCACGAAGCAGCGGCAGCATGCCGCCGTGGAACTCGCGCAACAATGTGACGTGGTAATGGTCATCGGCGGCGTCCGCAGCAATAACACCCGGGAACTGGTCGCCACCTGCGGCCGGCATTGCCCGCGCGTCCACCATGTCCAAGGCGCGGAGGACTTGCGGCGCGACTGGTTCCGCCCCAGCGACACGGTGGGTATCACGGCGGGAACCTCGACTCCTGACGAAATCATTGACGAGGTGGAAGCCCGGTTGACCGGCTGGGCGCTGCAAGCAGGCGACGCACCGCCCGCCGCGGAACCCGAAGAGCAGTTGGCCCACTGAACGCCCACGTTCACCCGTATGAGGTTCAAAACCAACCTTGCGCGCTGGCTGGCGGTCGTCGGTTTCGCCGCCGCCAGGGCCTGGGTGGAGAGCGCGGTGGTGTTGTACCGGCGGACCTTGATGGGCCGCCTCGAGCCTCATCAGCCAACCCCGTTGCCGGAAGTGGGCGGACTTGCCTTCGCAGAACTCGCCCGTGACGCCGCGACCCTGGCGAGGCCGGCGCTGGTAGATGGCTCGTTTGGGATCGCGGGCTTGATTCCGTCAGGCTTGGGATTGCTATGGACGCGAGGGCTGGCGGCGGCCGGACGTTGACGGCGTGCCGGATTCAACTCGGCCGTTGGAGGTCGCGTCCTCCTGGCGTTTCCGATGTTCGTACCAGGCCTCGAAATGGATCAGCGTCCCGGCCAGCCGCTCCTCAAGCTGACGGAACTCGCGGTGGTCGTCCTCGAAGCCGTCCTCGTGATGGTCCGGAATGGCGTCCTCGGACTTGACGAAATACGCCAGCGCCCTCCGCAACCACGGGTCCAGCTCCGCCCAGTCGCGGGGCTTGCGGTAGGTGCCGGCGTCCACCGCCTCCAGCAGGGCGAGGCTCAGGCGCACCAGCCGATCCAGTTCGGCGTGCAGCGGAATGGTCAGGTCCAGGCAGGCGAGTTTGGACTCCACTTCCGGGCGAAGCCACTTGTTGCGATGGGAGGGAAGCAGCAACTCCACCGCCCGGAGACAAACGATGCGTTGCTCGAAGTACTCGAGGGCGAACTGAAACAGCCGGGGCGTCTTGCGCGGGGCAAACGAGGTCGTTTTCGGGGTCTTCGACATAGGTGGTGGGAAGATGACAGCCTGCCCGCTGGGTCGCAATTGACGATTGGCGAGAGTCGGGCTTCCGGTTTGCCAGCAGGCGAGGCCCACCTATGCTGTCGCTCCCGACGGGACGAACCCGCCGGCCGAGCCGCTGCATGACCGAGTCCGAGCCACCGACCCACCCGAAACCCGCGTTGACCTCGCGCGATCGGTTCCTCGCGGCTTGCCAGTGCGAGACACTCGATCGTCCGCCAGTCTGGCTGATGCGCCAGGCGGGACGTTGCCTGCCGGAATACCGCGAACTGAAGGAGCGTTATTCTTTCCTCCAGATGGTGCAAACGCCCCATCTGGCCGCCCAGGTCACGCTGCAACCCATTCGCCGGTTTGGCTTCGACGCCGCGATCATCTTCAGCGACATCCTTGTCA
>CALJWR010000058.1 GCA_937976685.1 uncultured Verrucomicrobiae bacterium | reverse complement strand
GGGTGCTTTGACCAGGCGCGGCTGGAGTTTCTGGAGGCGCGATCCCTGACGTACATCGTGGTGGCGCGGATGACTTCGACGCTCAAGCGGCCGTGCGCCGGGATCCAGAAATGGACGCCGATCGATGAGCAGCACGACGCGATGGAGTTCCAGTTCGATCTCGTCTGGCGGCCACGCTTCAACGGCGTGGAAGAAGTCCGGGCGGTGGCGGAGTCCCTGAACGCGGAACCGGTGGTGCTCATCAACGGCGCGGGGGTGGACGATCCCTTCCTCCGACAGCGGCTCTTCGCGCCGTGACGGGTCCCGGGGCATTAGAGTTGCGCTGAGCCTCGGTTAAGGCACTTTGGTGTTCGCATCGGTGAATCCGGCGGTTAGCCGCCGGCCTCGTCCCGCTGTCGGGTCTTCACCGTCAAGCAGGACCAACAACCAAACCCGTCGCCCGCCCAACCCATGCATCCGATGAAAACCTCCATTTCCCCGAACCGCGCGTCCCGGCGCCGCTGGATCGGAAGGGTGCTGGCGTGGACGGCGCTGACGGTCGGTCTGGAGACCGGCCGCGCGCAGTTCATTGATGCCGCCGACCTCTCTGGAAACCCGAAGACGCAGTTTCGCAGCAACGAACCCGTGGCGGTTTGGGTGCAGTCGGGCACGTTTGCCGAGGGCATCGTTTGCGTGGTCCCCGTGGGCGCTGCCGCCAGCGACGACAACGATGTCACCGCCGGCGGCTGCAACTCGGTGACCTTTGGCCTGCAATTCATCGTGGTGTGGCAGCCGCCCCTGACCCCCGGCCAGTACGACGTGGTGGTCCGCAACGCGTTCGGCGGCGAGGCCCGGCAGCGCATCCGCGTGGTCGCCGCGGCGGGACCGCCCACGGTGAACGTGGCAGCGCTCAAAGCGGCGGCGGGCGCGATGGCCGGTCCGTGGGAGGACCAGGCCAACCGGGCGTCACGGCTGAGTCAGAATGCGACGGCTATTTCCACCGCCGTGTCTTTCGCCAGCGGCGATTTTCTTGGAGGGGCGGTCAACGTGGTGAGCTACGCCGTGGGCGAAGTGGAGGCGCTCGCCCCCGGACTGGCCACCGACTACACCGCAGCCGTGCTAACGGCCGGCGGGGCCGTGCTGGAAGCCATCGCGCGCGGGGTGGCCAATCAGTATCGCGATTTGGAGGCTGACCCGCCCGACCCGAACTTCACGGTGTTCACGCCGCTCAACGTCGGGCGCTTCAACGAACGCCTGGCCGCGCGAGCCGCCCTCCACCCCGGCCTCCTGCTGGCCTGGCCTCATCGCGACCACTCCGAAGCCCCGCTGGCCAAGGCGCAGACGGCGCTGGCCAACTCCCTGGCGCAAGAGGCGGCTTGGATCGCAACGGTGATTCCGGCACTCGAGCGCCTGCAAGGTGCTCAGAACGACACCAACGATGTCTTCGCGCTGCTTCAATCGCGCCTGCTGCATCGGGCGCTCAGCCATCTGTTGACCCAACGGGCGGAAACGCGCTCCGCTTTGATGGCCTATCGGGCCGAACTCGCCGCCGCAGGGTTGGCGGCCGTGCCGTTCGACGGCGCCGCCTTGCGCGCCCAGCGCCAGCGGCTGGTGGCGCGGGGCATCCGCCCGGCCGAGCGCCGGCGGCTGCTGGCCAGCGGCATCCCCGAGGTCCACATCAATTCCATCCTGGACCAGGCGGCGGCGGAAACGCCCCGCGACGGCACCTTCACGCGCGGCGGCCTGATTGACGGTTTGGTGGCCGCAATGGACGCCACGCAGGCGGGATTCGCGGACGCAGCGGCGAAAGCGGCGGAACTGGTGAACTACCTGCAAAGCCGCGTCACCTTCCAGCATCCCACGGCCGCCGCCGGCGGACCTTACTCGGGCGAGGAAGGGGTTTCGGTCCTGCTCAACGCGACCGGCTCCAGCGATCCGCAGGGGCAGCCGCTGGCCTTCGCGTGGGACTTCGACCTGGACGGGGAGTTCGACGATGCGGCTGGCGCGATGGTGCAATTCTCGCTCAACCGCCCGGCAGTGACCTGGGTCGGCGTGCGCGTGACGGATCCGGACGGCAACCAGGCCTTCGACTACGCCCCGGTCCGCATCTCGGACCGCAACCGGCCGCCAGTGATCACGGCTGTGACCCCCGCCGAGCCCTTGATCGCCGCGGTCCCCGGAACCACCGTCCGATTCAGCGCCAGCGCCGAGGACCCCGACGGCGACCCGGTGTCGTTTGAGTGGTTCGTGGATGGGGTATCCGTCGGCACCGGCGCGGCGTGGCAGTACCCGGTCCCGACGGCGGCCGGTCTGCCCCGCGCGGTGATGGTGGTCGCTCGCGACAACAGTCCGCTGAGCGAAGACACCCGGGAGATTCGGCGGGTCGCGATCGGCACCCCGGAGATCGAACTGATCGGTTCGGGAGACGGTCAGATCCTGCTGTGGTGCCTGGGCCGGTTGGCCAGCAGCGCCGACTTGGTTACCTGGGGGCCGGCGACGCCCGCGCAAAGCGGGGCGGTACTGCTGCCGCGGGCTGGTCCGCATCGCTTCTTCCGCGCGGAGGCCGGCCCGTAGCCTGGGCCGGCCGCGAGCTTGGTTGCCAACTTGACCGGGCCGTCGGACACTCGCGGCATGGCTTACGAGTTCAAGCTCCAGCGCCGGGTGGAGTTTTCTGAGACCGACGCGGCTGGGATCGTCCACTTTTCGAACTTCTTCCGTTACATGGAGAGCGCCGAGCACGCGTTTTTTCGCTCGCTCGGATTCTCGGTGATGATGCGCCACCTGGATCCGCCGCTGGGCTTTCCGCGGGTCCATGTCGCGTGCGATTTCAAGGCCCCGCTGCGATTCGAGGATCTGGTCGAGATCCATCTGCTGGTGCGGGAAAAGAAGGCCAAAGTGCTCGGTTACCTCTTCAAGTTTCACAACCTCACCGCCCGGCCGGCGATCGAGGTCGCGCGGGGCGTCTGCACCGTCGTGTGCGTGTCCCACGCGCCTGACGGCCAACTCACCTCCACTCGCATCCCGCCCGAGATCGCGGATCAGATCCAGGTGGCCCCGGCGGACCTGTTGACGTAACCCGCGGGGGTGTCACTTCGCGATGCCGCCACTGCGCTCCTGCACCTCGGGTACATACGCTCCGATGGCCCGCTCCAGTCGCGTGCGGGCGACGGCGTATTCGCGCCGGGCGCGAATCTCCGTCGTTCGGGCGTCGGTCAGGGCGGTTTGGGCGCTGAGCACATCGAGCTGCGTGCCGGTACCGGCATCGCTTCGGGCGCGGGCGAGCCGCAGGGCTTCCTCGGCCTGCTCGACCACCTTTTTCTGCGACTCGAGCACCTCCCACGACTCGATCAGGGTCGAGTAGGCGGTGCGGACCTCGAGTTCGATGCGGCGCGTGACTGCGTCTGTTTCGAGTTCCGCCCGCTCTTGCAGCGCCCGTGCTTCGGCCACCTTGCCGCGGGTGTACGCGCCGTCGAACAGGTTCCACGTCATCTGGACGCCCGCCTCCCAGCCATGCACCTCATCGCCGAGATCACTGCTGAACATGGATTTGTGCGCGCTGTAACCCGCGAATCCCTCGAGGCGCGGCAGGTAGCCCGCCCGGGCGGTCACCACACCCTGCTGGCGGAGTTCCTCGCTCTTGCGCAGGGCGACCAATTCCGGCCTCCGTTCCAACGCGAGCGCCAAGGCGCGGGGCACCGCCAGTTCGAAGCGCGGCACTTCCAGCGTGTCGGTGAGTTGGAGCGGGATGTCTTCCCAGATGTCCGCCGGCACACGATATCCGAGGGTGTTGACGAGGATGTTCTTGGCAATGCGATGGGCGTTGCGAGCGCGGGACACCTTGGGCCGCGCGTTGGCCAGCTCCACCTCGGCCCGCAGCACGTTGAAGCGCGGCACCGTGCCGGCGTTGAACCGCCGGTTGCTGTCCTCCAGTTCGCGCGTCAAGAGTTCCACCGACGCTTCGCTGACCTCGATCTCCTTTTCGGCCAGGAGCACGTTGTAGTAGGCCACGCGCAGGTCGGTGGCCACGTCCGCCAGCACCGCATGATGGCGGGCCAGCGCCTGTTCCTTCAGCAGCCGCGCCGTTTTCAGGGACGCGCTCATTCGGCCGCCCTCGTACAGGGACTGGACCAAATGGACGCCCGCCGACCAGTTCTGATCGCCGGGATTGATGACCGGGAGTCCATCCGTGAAGCCCGGAATCGCGGGTACCTCGAGCGTGTCCACGTTGCCGTCCTGCCGGATCGAGTAATCTCCCGAGGCCCGCACCTTGGGGATTATGATGGCCTTGGTCTGAATCGCCAGGCCCGTGGCCGCTTCGATGTCCTTGCGGCTCTTGAGCACCTCGGAATTCTGCTCAAACGCGATGTTCAGGCAGTCGGCCAGCGACAGCGGGCGATTCAACCCCGGCGGCAGGCCAGTTGCCCCGGTCGGGGCGGGGTCGGACGACGCCCCGGCAACCCAGCCGCAAAGCAGGACGATGACGAGGGTCCGCAAGCGGCCGAAGCCGGTTTCGGCGCGAACGAAAGGAGGAGTGGCAGCGAGAGTTTTCACGATAGCTGGGAAAAATTGCGTTCAGCGGCGCCGGGCAACGGCACCAAAGGGTTTGGAGCGACTGACACGGCGGGACAAGGGCGTTTTCGCGAGACCCCGAATACCGCCGAGGGACAAGCGCGTGATGTGATCGGCCAACCGCTCGACGGCGGAATGGTCCAGCGGGAGGTCCGTCCGCAGACGGCTGACCACCGACCGGCAGTGGTTGTAGAACAGGCACTGGCTGACGATGCTGAAGCCGGTCAGCCACACGGTGTCCTCGTCCGGGCCCGGGGGGAGCAAGTCCTGGATGATGCCCCTCAGATGCTCGGCCATGGGCCCGATCCGGTCGGTCATCATCACGTCCAGCGCGCTCGAGGGGTCAATCATCTCCCTGGCCATCAGGCGCCCCAGCCACGCGTGCTCGCCGTTGTCAAAGAGCCGCGACAGCAGGCTGTGCACGAAGGCGTGCAGGCGCACCTCGGCGGGCGCCCCGGGGGGCAGGCCGCCATCGAACGGATAGCGGGCGTTCATTTCGGCCATCGCCTGCCGCAGGACTTCGAGGTAGAGGCGTTCCTTGTCCCCGAAATGGTAGTTCACGGCGGCCACATTGGCGCCCGCCCGGTCGCAGATGTCCCGGACGGTGGCCTCGCGGAAACCCCGCTCGGCGAAGACGGCGCCCGCCGCGGCGAGGAGCGCGCGCCGGGTTTCCGCGGGTCCGGAGGAGGCCCGCGGCGGGAGCGATCGGTGAACGGCTGCTTCAGTCATTCGTTTGAAACCACTGTTTCAAACATTTGTTTGACATGTCAAGCCCTGGGTGCTGACATGTCCCCGCGCGGTGCGCGCTCTTGCCATGAGATCATTGCTGCCCTCGCCCGGTCGTAGCGCTCCCCGGCTCGCCGCGGGTTCACCCGCCGGCGCTGTCCTCGCCCTGCTGCTCGTCGGCCTCACCGGCTGCCGACCGGACGCCCCGACCGGCTACCAGGGTTACTTGGAGGCCGAGTTTGTCCATGTGGGCGCGCCGTTGGCCGGGCGGCTCGTCCGGCTGGCGGTGACGCGGGGACAGGAGGTGCGGGCGGGCGATGGGCTGTTTGAGCTGGAGCGGGCGGCCGAGGCGGCAGCGGTGGCCGAAGCCGAACACCGCGTGGCTCAGGCCCGGGCGCGTCTCGACAACCTCCGCAAGGGGGCGCGCCCTTCGGAACTGGCCGCTCTCTGCGCCCGCCTGGCGCGCGCGGAAGCGAATCTCAAGTGGGCGGAGGCGGACCTCGTCCGACGGCGCCAGTTGGCGCGGGACACGGTGCTGGCCGCGGCCGATCTCGACCTCGCGCAATCACACCGCGACGGCGAGGCCGCCCAGGTCGCCGCGTTGAAGGCGGAACTGGAGACGGCCGAGCAGGGAGCGCGCGAAGATGAAATCCGCGCCGGCGAAGCGGACCTGGCGGCCGCGACCGCCGCGCTGGATCGCGCCCGCTGGGCGTTTGACAACAAGGTTCAATCCGCGCCGGTGTCGGCCCGCGTTCACGACACCTTGTTTCGCGAGGGGGAGTTCGTGGCCGCCGGCGTGCCGGTGGTGTCCCTGTTGCCGCCGGACAATCTGAAGGCGCGGTTCTTCGTGCCGCAGGGTGAGGTGGCCGCGTTGAAAATCGGTGGCGGCGTGGAGCTCCGCGCGGACGGGTTGGCGGCGCCGGTGCCGGCGACGATCACTTACATTGCGACCCGCGCGGAGTACACACCGCCGGTCATCTACAGCCGCGAGAACCGGGCCAAACTCGTCTTCATGGTCGAGGCCCAGGTCGTGGCCGCCGAGGCGACAACCCTTCGGCCGGGACAGCCCGTGGACGTGCAGGTGATGCCGTGATGGTTGCGAAGGCGATAATTGCGGACCGGGTCCGGCGGATGGACGCGAACGCCCCAGTCCGGTCCTTTCCGCCGGCGCGCGCCCGTCTCCGCTTCCCGTGAAAGACAACCTGGCCATTGATGTGCGGGGGATCACCAAGCGGTTCGGCGGCCGCACGGTGGTCAATGACATCGCGCTGCAGGTGCGGCGCGGCGAGATCTACGGCTTCCTCGGCCCGAATGGCAGCGGCAAGACTACATTCCTGCGGATGCTGTGCGGGCTGCTGACTCCCGATGCCGGCAGCGGCACCTGTCTCGGCTTCGACCTCCGCACGCGGGCCGGCGAGATCAAGAAGCACGTGGGCTACATGACCCAGCGCTTCAGCTTTTACGAAGACCTGAGCATCGAGGAAAACCTCGATTTCATCGCGCGCATCTACGGCGTGGCGGGCCGTCGGGAAGCGGTGAATCAGAGTCTGGAAGCGTTGGGTCTCGCGGCCCGCCGCCGTCAACTGGCCGGCCAGCTCTCCGGCGGCTGGAAGCAACGCCTGGCGCTCGCCGCGTGCATGATTCATCAGCCGGCGCTGCTGCTATTGGACGAACCCACCGCCGGCGTGGACCCCAAGGCGCGCCGCGACTTCTGGGAGGAGATTCACCGGCTGGCCGCCGAGGGACTCACCGTGCTGATCACCACGCATTACATGGACGAGGCGGAGCGCTGCCATCGCCTCGCGTACATCGCCTACGGCAACCTGCTGACGCGAGGCACCGCGGCCGAGGTGGTTGCCGCCGCCGGGCTGACCACCTGGGAGGTCAGCGGCCCCGGCCTGTGGGAATTGGCCGAATCGCTGCGGGGCCGGCCGGGCGTGGAGCAGGTGGTGGCCTTCGGCAACACCCTGCACGTCAGCGGCCGGGACGCCGCGGCGCTGGCGGCAGTGGCCGGAGAGTTCTCCGTGGCGGGACGCGCCTGGCGACGCGTCGAATCCGGACTCGAAGATGTCTTCATCAGCCTGATGGAGACCGCGAGGGACAACTGGGCCGCATGACCTCGCACGCTTTCAATCTGCGCCGTTTCTGGGCGGTGGTCGTCAAGGAGTTCATCCAGATGCGCCGCGACCGGCTGACCTTCGGCATGATGGTCGGCATTCCGCTGTTGCAACTGATCCTCTTCGGGTTCGCGATCAACATGAATCCGAAGCACCTGCCGACGGCCGTGCGCGTGGCCGATCCCAGCCCCTTCAGCCGCACACTCATCTGGTCGCTCCGGAACAGCGATTACTTCGCCATCACCGAGGTGGTCGCGACCGAGGCGGAACTGCGGGAACGGCTCCAGCAGGGCCGGGTGCAGTTCGGGCTGACCATCCCGGAGGACTTCGCGCGGCGGCTCCTGCGGGGCGAACGGCCGGCGTTGCTGCTCGAGGCGGATGCCACCGATCCGGCGGCGACCAGCTACGCCGTGGCGGCGCTGACCACTCTCGCCGAGACCGTTTTCGACCGCGACCTGCAGGGCCCGCACGCGACGTTGCGCGCGAAGCCGGGTCCGGTCGAGGTGCGCATCCACCGCCTCTACAACCCGGACATCATCACCCAGTACAACGTCGTGCCCGGCCTCCTCGGGGTCGTCCTGACCATGACGATGGTCATCATTACCGCGCTGGCGATCACCCGCGAGCGCGAGCGGGGCACCATGGAAAACCTTCTGGCCACGCCGGTGCGGCCGGGCGAGGTCATGATCGGCAAGCTCATCCCCTACATCCTGGTCGGATATGTGCAGGTGACGCTCATCCTCCTGGCGGCCCGGTTTCTTTTCAACGTGCCGATGTTGGGGAGCGTGCCGCTGTTGCTGGCGGTGATCCTCGTCTTCATCGCCGCCAACCTGGCGATGGGCATCACCTTCTCGACCCTCGCGCACAACCAGCTTCAGGCGGTGCAGATGGCGTTCTTCTACTTCCTGCCGAACATCCTGCTCTCGGGCTTCATGTTTCCGTTTCGCGGGATGCCCGTCTGGGCGCAGTGGATCGGCGAGGTCCTGCCGCTGACCCACTTCATTCGGATTGTTCGCGGCATCGCGCTGAAGGGCAACGGCGCGTCGGATATCCTGCCCGAGTTGTGGCCGATCGGGTTGTTCGTGGTGGTTATGCTGTCAGTGGCCATCAACCGCTACCGGCAGACACTGGATTGAGGAAACGGAAGATGAAAATCAATGGGTTTTCGGAGCGAAAAGGAGGCGCTGAACTCGTTCTTGCGGGCGCTCGGATGTGGTCGGCCACCTCCCCTTTGCCGTGGGCGTCATCCGCATCCCGTGGCTTTATACCCCGGCGACCACCGGCACCGTGCCCGACGGGTCGCCGGCCTGCCCGCCCCTGCGGCCGGGATGGCTCGCCGAAACGTACGTTGACCGCCCTTGGCGCCTCTGGGATTGTTGGCCCATGGAACTGGTGTTTTCGGTCACTCAGGAAGGCGATGGCGGTTTTGTCGCCGAGTGCCTTTCGCACGACATCTTCACCCAGGGGAACTCGTGGGAAGAATTGCGCCACAATGTCCGGGAAGCGGTTCACGCCTTCTTTTTCGACCAGCCCAAACCCACCGCCATCCGGCTCCACCTCGTTCGCGACGAAGTTCTCCAGCCCGCATGAAGCTTCCTCGCGACTGCTCGGGAGCAGAGGTGGTGCGCGTGCTTTCCCGGGACTTCGGTTACGTAAAGATCAAACAAGAGGGGTCTCACGTGATCTTGCAGACGGACTGTCCCCGAAGTCACCGCCTCGCCGTTCCGAATCACCCGGTGCTGCGGCCCGGAACCCTCAACGCGATTCTCCGGGCTGTGGCGGACGCCAAGGGCCTCGAGAAGTCAGACATCCTCGCCCGACTCTGAGCTTCGTCTCGCACGCGGCCAGACGCGACCGTTTGCGGTTACGGCACCGGGTGTCCCGCCTCGCGGCGCTCTTCGGCCTCGTGACGCTCTTGGCCTTGACGGCAGTCGGCTGCAAACGGCCCCCGGCCCCGCCGCCGGCCCCGCCGGTGGTCCGGTACGAGGTCGCCCGCGCCGTGACCAACCTCGTCAGCCAGGCCGGCCCCGGGGCCAGCCAGACCTACCTCGGGATCATTCGCGGCGAGACGGAAACCGAGCTGAGCTTCCGCGTGGGCGGCATCATCGAGGGCATCGGCAAGGCCGAAGGCGACTGGCGCGAAGGCACCCCCGTGGAAAAGGACGCGGTGCTGGCCTGGCTGCAGCCGGCGGACTTCCTCGCTGTCTCGAATCAGGCCCGTGCGCGCTTCGACTACGAGGCGGCGCGTTTCACCAACAACGTCAAGCTCCTGGCCGAAAAGGCGATTTCCCAGCAGGAGATGGACGCCATTCAATCCGCCTACCGCTCGGCCGAGGCGGAGTTCGAGCGGGCCTGTCAAAACCTTCGCGACTCGATCATCCGGGCGCCGTTCACCGGGACAATCATCGCCCGGCTCGCGAACGCCGGCGAGACGGTGATGCCCGGCCGGCCGGTCCTGCGACTCGCGGATCTCAAGACCGTCTCGGTCGAGCTCGGCGTGCCGGACCGCGTGCTGCCGGAGATTCGGCCGGGCGAGCGGCAGGCGGTTTGGATTCGCGCCCTCGAGGGCACACCGCGCGGACCGGTGTGCGAGGGCGTGGTCACGGAGGTCGGCGTAGCGGCGCGCGAGGGGTCGCGGCTCTTCCGGGTGGTGATCCAGGTCAACAACGACGACGGCGCCATCAAATCCGGCATGACCGCCTCGGTGGAGATCCGACCGCGGCCGCGCTTCGCGCCGGACGCGGTGGCGGTGCCCCTCTCCGCCTTGGTCGGCCTCCCCGGCAGCCCGGATGCCCTGGCGGTGTTCGTCGTGGACGACGACGGCCGCGCCCGCCAGCGCCGGGTCCAGACGGACGACTTCATCCGCAGCTCGGTGGTGATCACCGAGGGCGTGGCAGTCGGCGAGAAGGTGGTGGTGGTGGGCGCTGCCGGATTACACGACGGCGCGGTCGTTCAAGCGCAACCGCTGGCTCCCTCTGGCGCCCCTTGAGTCTTCCGGTCCCATGAGCACCGAGCAGCTTCCTCCCCGCCGGCCCGGCGGTCTGGCCCGATACTTCGTGGAACACCGCGAAGTCGGCTGGATGGCCTTGATCGCGGTTCTTGTCTGGGGCTGGGTATCCTACGGACGGCTGGCCCAGCAGGAAGATCCGGAGATCCCCGACCGCCGCGCGCTGCTGGTCACCCACTGGCCGGGCGCGGCGGCGGGCAAGGTCGAGCAACTGGTCACCCAGAAGCTGGAGGACAAGCTCAACGAGTTGGAGGCGGTCGAGGAGATCACGTCGCAATCTCGCTTCGGCGTCTCGATCATCCACATCACGCTGCGGTCCGCGCCGGAAAGCGTTGTCGAGCAGCAGTGGGACAAACTCCGGGCCCGGATTGCGGGCGCCGAGCTGCCGGCCGGTTGCCATGCCCCGGTGCTGGACACCGATTTCGGCGATACCATCACGCTGCTGTACGGCATCACCAGCCCGCCGGCGAGCGACGCCGAGTGCCGCGCCCGCGCGCACCTCATTCGCACGCGCCTGGCTGCGCTGCGAAGCGACAGCGGCAGCACCGGCCGGGCGGCGGCCTTCGCGTTTTTCCCGCCCGACGTGGCGCGGAGCTTTCGGGAGAACCTCCAGCGCAAGTTCCTCAGCGAACTCACCGCGCGCGGTCTTGGCGACGACGAGCGTCTCGCCGCCGGAGAGTCGTTCATTCTGGTGGATTTCCGGGCCCGCGCGGATGCCGCCGCGCTCCGCGCCTTCATGGCGGATTTCCGCCGGTCGGTGGCGGGCAGCGACGGAGAGCTGCATCCGGACTTCGGCGGCGGTGTCATCCTCATGGAGGACGAAGACCCTTACCCCTCCATCCGCGCCACGACCCCGCCCCGGTACAGCTATCGGGACTTGGAGCGCGTGGCGGACGCCCTCGCGGATGACTTGAAGCAGGTGGCCAGCGTCGGCCGCGTCCGCAAGATCGGCAACGTGCCCGAGCGGGTGTATCTGCTGTTTTCCGCTCCGAACCTCGAGGGCTATCGGGTGGTGCCCGACGACGTGATCACCGCCATTGCCACCCGCAACGCGGTCATCCCGGGCGGCGTGTTTCGCGCGGAAGGGCAGAACTTCCCGGTCCAACTTTCCGGCGAGTTCACCAACGAACTGCACCTCCTCGACGCTATCGTGGCCATCACCGGGGGCCGCTCCCCGACCGGCGCGCGCGCGCCCACCATGCCCCTCTATCTCCGGGACCTGTTCGAGGTGCGGCGCGGCTATGAGAACCCGATCCAGTTCCACGTGGATGTCCTGCAACGGGACCACCCGGAAGCGCCGCTCACGGCCCATCGGTCGGTGCTGCTGGCGGTGGAGATGAAGGCCGGCCACGTCATCGGCCGGTTCAACGAGGAGGTCGGCGCCGTCGTGCGGGCACTCGAACCGCCCCGGCTGCCGGAAGGCGTTCGCATCGTGACCTTGTCCGACCAGCCGACGGCGGTCCGCGGCCGCGTGCATCAGTTCATGAAGTGCTTCCTCGAAGCGGTGGTCGTCGTGGTGCTGGTGGCGTTGTTCCTCATGGACTGGCGCTCGGCGGCGATCGTGGCCACGGCGATTCCCCTCACCATCGCGATGACGCTGGGCGGCATGGGGGTGTTTGACGTGCCGCTGCACCAGATTTCCATCGCGGCGCTGATCATCGCGCTGGGCATGTTGGTGGACGATCCGGTGGTGGCCTCCGACGGCATCAACCGCGAGCTGGCCCACGGCCAGGCCCGCGACACCGCCGCGTGGCTGGGCCCCTGGAAGCTGCGGCGCGCCATTCTCTTCGGCACCGTCATCAACATCGTCGCCTTCCTGCCCCTGGTGCTGCTGCCCGCGGACAAGGGCGCGTTCATCGTTGCCCTCCCGGTCGTGGTCACCCTGGCGCTGGTGTCCTCGCGCATCGTCTCCATGACGTTCATCCCCCTGCTCGGCTGGTACTGGCTCCGCGGCCAAAAGGGACTCGAGGCGGGCGGCGAAGTCCGGCGGTTCCCGCTGTTCCGGCCGGTGGACCGGGCGCTCGTGGCGTTGCTGCCGCGCTATCAAGCCCTGCTGCGGGCCGCGCTCGATCATCCGTGGCGGGCGATTGGCGTCGCGTTCGGCCTGCTCGTGTTGAGCTTCGGGTTGACCCCGTTTTTCGGCCAGCAGTTCTTCCCGCCGGCGGAGCGCAACCAGTTGCTGGTGGACATCGAGCTGCCGGAATCCGCCTCGATTGCCCAGACCGGCGACGCGTGCGGCGCTGTCGCGCGCCTGCTGGCGCGGCACCCGGAAGTCCGCAGCGCGGCGATGTTTGTCGGCGGCACCGCGCCGCGCTTCTACTACAACGTCGCCCCGCGCGAGCCGGGCAATCACCTCGGCCAGTTCCTCATCAACACCTGGCGCGCGGAGGACGTGCCGCCCCTGCTCGTGGCACTGCGGGCCGAACTCGATCGCGAGCTCGCCGGCGCCCGCTGCGTGGTCAAGCAGCTCGAACAGGGTCCGCCTGTCGAAACCCCCATCCAACTCCGCCTCAGTGGCGACGACCTCGACACCCTGCGCCGGCTCGCCGACGACGTGGCCGCCATCCTCCGCCAAGCCGGTGGCTACCAAGTCCACGACGACCTGGGCCGCCGGATGCCGACCCTGGTCATAGAGATTGATCAGCAGCGCGCGAACACCCTCGGCATCAGCAACCGCCAGATCGGCCGCGTGGCGCAGGCCGCGTTCCATGAGATCCCGGTGACGGAACTGCGCGAAGGCGATCACCTGGTGCCGGTTGTGATCCGCCAGCGCATCGAGGAGCGCAACGAAGCCGAGCGCATTCGCACGCTCTACGTGCGGTCCGTTCGCGACGAGTTTGTGCCGTTGGACAACTTCGCGTCCGTGAACCTCCGGCCGGAGTACGCCACCATCGCGCACTTCAACCAGCTCCGCGCCGTCACGGTGAAGACCTTCTCCCGGTTCGGCGAACTGCCGTCGCGGGTGCTCGACCGGGCCCGCCCGCAGCTCCGGGCGCTGGCGCTGCCTGCCGGCTACCGACTGGACTTCGCCGGCGAGGAAAAGGAACTGCGCGAGAGCCGCGCCGAAATGGGCGGGGTGATGCTGGTGTCCCTCTCATTGATCGCGCTGGCCATGGTCATCCAGTTCAGCTCGGTCACCAAGTCCCTGGTGGTCATGCTGACGGTGCCGCTGGGGCTGATCGGCGCGTTCATCGGCGTCACGCTCTTCCGGGCGCCGATGGGCTTCATGGCGCTGCTGGGGATCGTCAGCCTGGCCGGGGTCATCGTCAGCCACATCATCGTGCTCTCGGACTTCATCGAGGAGGCCCGGGCGGAAGGCATGGAACTCAAGGAGGCGCTCGTGCAGGCGGGTCTGGTGCGCCTGCGCGCGGTGCTGGTGACGGTGCTGGCCACCGTCGGCGGACTGGTCCCGCTGGCGTTGACCGGCGGCGAGCTCTGGCGGCCGCTGACGGCCGTTCACATTTGCGGTCTGCTCCTGGCCACGCTGCTGACGCTGGTCATGCTGCCGGTGCTCTATTACGTCTTTTGCGCCCGGCTGAAGTGGATCAAGTGACGTGGTGGGATCGGCGGAAGGGCGGGCTCCGGCTGAGCCATTGACCGCCTCCGGCCAGTAGTTGGGCGGGCTGGAAAGCCGGCGTTACGGCGCACCAACCTCTCGCCAGGCTTCCCAGTTGGCGCCCGAGCCGTCCGGCGGCAACTCAGTCCATCGCAGGTGTTTTCGGCTTTCCCGGCTGACCGTTGGTTCTTGCCGCCCCCTGCTGCTTGCAAGAGGCCCGAATCCCTCGGGACCGTAACGGGCAGCCAGACGGTGAGATGCCCGCCATCAAATCGTCACAAAAACCTGCTTGACCGGGCCGGCGGCGAAGGGAATTTTCTCTTCGCTTTGAATAAAAACGGCATCTTATGAAAACGACCCAAACACTTCTGACGGTTCTCGGTTCGCTCGCCTTGGCCGGCTCGGCGAACGCACAGATAATTGTGCAATGGAATTTCAATGGTCCCGCCACTAACTCGGTGCCGGGCGGCCTCTTAAGTCCGTTGCCCTCCTCTGGCTCTGGCACGGCGAGCTTGGTGGGGGGGGTTACAGCGCCTAATTTCTTTAGCGGCACCGCCAACGGCGGCTCGACTGACCCGGTGAACTCCACTCCCCCCAACTACGCTTGGCAGACCACAACCTACGCTGCCCAAGGCACCGAGGATTTGACCCGCGGCGTCCAATTCGCCCTCGCCGGGCCAGTACCCATCCCGTTAGGAGCCACGGGTCTCGAGGTCAAATGGGACCAGCGGCACAGCAACGCCTCGTCTCGTTGGGCGCGGTTCCAATACTCGTTGGACGGAGGAACGACTTGGACTCAGCCGACGGGAAGCCTTTTTGAAGGAAACGCCGGGGACACTTGGTTCAATAACCGCACGGTCAGCCTGCCGGGTGTGCTGCCTGGGATGGGTGGTTTCATGTTCCAGATCTTGGCGACCTTCGCGCCAAGCACGTCCGGATACGCGGCTTCCAATCCGACGGCCTCTTACGCCCCCAGCGGCACTTGGCGTTTTGACATGGTTACGGTGAGCTTCGTTCCTGAGCCTCACGAGTACGCGATGCTGGCCGGCTTGGGGCTGGTCGGTTTCGCGATCTGGCGTCGTCGCGCCGCGAAGTAAGTGATCCGGCTACCAGTCTGATTTCTCAGCCCGCCGTTTCCGGCGGGCTTTTTTTGGTGGCTGCTGCAAGGAACGGAGCGGCTGGACGGCGCGAAAGGGGGCGTTGGTTTTCGGGGAGCGCGGGCGTCTCGCCTGCTCTGGTCGGCGTCCCGCCGACGAGCCTTACGGCAGTCGCCAACCGGTCGCACTCGGCAAATCCTGCCGGCGTGGACGCCGGCGCTACAGCATGGCAGGACACGCCTCCGCCGGGAGCTTCGGCCAGCGGTTAGCGGCGCCGTTCAACTCACGATCCACGCAAGGATGGCCTTCTGCACGTGCAGCCGGTTTTCGGCCTGGGTGAAGATGGTGTCGGCGTTGGCCTCGAACGTGGCCTCGTCAACCTCCTTGCCCCGATACGCCGGCAGGCAGTGCATGACCAACGCCCCGGGCCGCGCGCGTTTCACCAGCGCGGCGTTGACCTGATACGGCGCCAGGGCGCGCAGCCGCTCGGCCGCCTCCGCCTCCTTGCCCATCGAGACCCAGACGTCCGTGTAGAGCAGGTCCGCGCCGTCCGCGGCCGCTTGCGGGTCCTCCGTGCAGCGGACCCGGCCGCCGGCGCGGGCGAGCAGTTCCGGGGCGGGCTGGAATGCGCGGGGCGCGGCGAGGCGCAGCTCGAAACCGAGCTTGGCCGCGGCGAAGATCCACGAGGTGGCCACGTTGCACGCGGCGTCGCCCACGAACGTCACCACGCGGTCCTGAATGGGGCCGCGCCGCTCTTCGAAGGTGAAGAGGTCCGCCAGAATCTGACAGGGATGCTCGTCGTCGGTGAGCGCGTTGATGGTGGGAATGCCGGAGAAGCGGGCGAATTCCTCGACATCCGCCTGCCGGTAGGTGCGCATGATGGCACCGTGAACCATGCGCCCCAGGACACGCGCGGTGTCCTTGATGGGCTCGCCGCGACCGAGCTGGATTTCCGCAGCGCTGAGGAACATGACCGAGCCGCCCAGTTCGCGGATGCCGACCTCGAACGACACCCGCGTGCGCGTGGACGCCTTGTTGAAAATCATGGCCCAGGACTGGCCGGCCAGGGGCTGCCGGGGGTGGCGGCCGCGCTCGCGCTTCCAGGTGGCGGCATCGGCGATCATCTGTCGCAGATCGGCCAGCGCGGCTTGCTCAATGCTCAACAGGTGTTTCATGTCCGTCATCTCATGGGCGGCCAAAGGACAATCACGAAGCGGGTCGCCGTGAAAGGGGTGGTTATAGGCAGGATGCCGCCGCCTCGTCACGGAATATCGCGTAACAATCCGGTGCCGGCAGGGCTGCTCAAAAGTCTGGCGGCGCAGGTGGTGGCGGCGGGGGACGCGCCGGATGCGCGAAGACGGTGGGGTGATTGCGGTCGGGCGCACGGGTCTGGCGGCGCGCCCACGCGACGGATTCTCCCCCACAAGGCGGCGTGGGAAAAGTTCATCGGCGCGGGGTCCACAGTGCGGCTGACGATCGCGCGGCGCTCACGGCAGCATTCGGGGCCGTCAACGGTCGGTGGGGGGAGATCCGACTGAAATCTCGACGGCGAGGCTTGAGTCCGCGCCAGCCTCCAACCTACGCTTCCGCTCATGAACTTGTTTCGCCCGACTCTCGCTCTCGCGCTTGCACTCCTGGTCGCCAGCGCTGCCGCCGTGGCCGCCGACAACGCAAAGTGGCAATCGCTCTTCAACGGCCGGGACCTCACGGGCTGGGTCAAGGTCCATGATGTCCAGGCCGAGGTGAAGGACGGGTTGTTGCACATCGGCAAGGGCATGGGCTGGGTGCGGACCGAGCAGGAGTTCAGCGACTTTGTGCTGGAGTTCGAGTGGCGGGCGCTCGAGGAGAAATACGACAGCGGCCTCTTCTTCCGCGCCGGGGCCGAAGGCAAACCGTGGCCGGACCGCAGCTACCAAGTGAACCTCCGCTACGACATGCTCGGGGGCCTGGTGAAGGGCTTCAGTCCGGTCGTGCCTGCTGAGACGCCGAAGATGCCACTCAACCAGTGGGTGAAGTTCCGGATCGAGGCGAGGGGCAAAAAAGTGACGCTGGACGTGGATGGCGAGCGCGCCTGGGAGACCGACAAAGTGGATGCCGGCAAAGGCTACCTCGGCATTCAGATCGAGGACCGGGCCTTCGACTTCCGCAACCTTCGTGTCCTCGACCTGACCGCCTCCCACTAGCGCGCACGATTTCCGGGAGACGGCCAGGCGGGACCATCACGGCCGTTGCCTGGCGGCCGGAATTCAGGGCTTTCTGGCGCCGGGTGAATCCCTCGCCGCTGGCCGGCATCCAAACCGGATGAATCCGATCCTTCTGACGGCGCTGGCGGTGAGCCGTTTGGCCAGCCCGGGACCTTCCGCCGCCGAACTGCCGCCCCCCTTCCCGTTTGACCCGAGGCAAGTGCTCGAACGCACCGGCTTCCAGACCGGTGCTGCGTGGAGCCCGAACGGCAATCCGCGCTCGGACGTCGCGATCGTGTACGGCATTGACCCCGGTCTGCGCGGGCGCGGTGACTGGCACGGGGACGCGAGGCAGCGGCTGGCCTGGGTTCACTTCACCAACACTTCGAGTCCGCGGGAACTGGCTATGAGGTTCTGACTGGGGCCCGCCGGCCGCAGCCGGCTTCGCCGGGACGCGGAGGTTTGCCGACGCACTTGCGGGCGGAGGATTCTGTGGCACAAAGCTGCCGCATCGCCGCCGGCTGGCGGCCGTTCCCCACACCGTCATGAGTGAACTGGACCTGCAACGATTACTCGAACGCCATCACGTGGCCCCTTGGCGCATGGCCTTGGCCCACTGGGTGGAGTCCCGCCGGGTGCAATTCACCATCACGGCCCTGATTCTTATCAATGCGATCGTGCTGGGGCTGGAGACCAGTCCGACGATTTGGGCCAGGCACGGTGCGTGGCTGATGCTGGTTGACCGGGCTTGCCTCGCCGCGTTCGTGATCGAGCTCGCCGTCAAGCTGGTTGCCTATCGCGGGCTGTTCTGGCGCAACGGCTGGAACTGGTTTGACACGGTGGTGGTGGGGATCGCGCTGGCACCGGGCGCGGGGGCGTGGTCGGTGTTGCGTTCCCTGCGCGTCCTGCGGGTGTTGCGGTTGCTTACGGTGGTCCCGCAGTTACGCAAGGTGGTGAACGCCTTCCTGCACGCGATCCCGGGCCTCTCCGGCGTCATCGCGGTGATGGCGGTCTTCTACTACACGGCGGGAGTGCTGGCGACGACGCTGTTCAGCGGGACACACCCGGCGTGGTTTGGCTCGCTCGGCAAGAGTCTCTACACGCTGTTCCAGATCATGACCCTGGAAAGCTGGTCCATGGGCATCGTCCGCCCGCTGATGGAGTCGCATCCCTGGGCATGGGCGTTTTTCGTGCCCTTCATCGTCATCGCCACGTTCACCATCCTGAACCTGTTCATCGGCATCATCGTCTCGACCATGCAGGAACTTTCGGAAAAGCCGGACCCGGGCGCGGCCGGGGAAACCGTGGCCGCAATTCTGGAACGGCTGGAAAAAGACCTGGCTGAACTCCGCGCGCGCCTGGCGGAGCGGCAGTGAGGCGCGGTGGCGCAGCGCCGTCGGGCCTTACCACTTCCCTCGCGTGCTGGTCTTGACCCGGCAGAGGTACAGGTCCGCCGTGATGTACAAGGTGGAACCGTCATCGCCCCACGCGCAGTTCGCGGTGGCCTCACCGGTGTTGATCGTCCCGAGGTGTTTGCCCTCGGGGGTGAGCACCAGCACCCCGCCCGGGCCCGTGGCGAAGAGGTTACCTTTGCGATCCACCTTGAGCCCGTCGGGCAATCCCTTGCGGCCCGGCATCAGCGGCTTGGTGTCGAAGAGGACCCTGCCCGCGCTAATCGTTCCGTCCGTGTTCACCGGATAGGCCATGATGACGGGGTTTGCCGGATCGGAGACGCAGACGTAGAGAGTCTTCTCGTCGGGCGAGAACGCGATGCCGTTGGGGAAGGTGAGTTCGCGGGTGAGCAGCACCACCTCGCCGTTTTTCCGGAGCAGGAACACGCCGCTGAACAGCAGTTCTTTCTTGGGATCGGCGTTGCCCTTCTCCAGCCCATACGGCGGATCGGTGAAATACAGATCGCCATTGGAGTGATACACCAGGTCATTGGGGCTGTTGAACCGCCGATGCTGGTAAAACTCCGCCAGGGTGGTGAACTGACCGCTCGGTTCCAGGCGCGCCACCCGCCGGTCGCCGTGCTGGCAAAGGACCAGGCGACGCTCCCGGTCAAAGGCCAGACCGTTGGAACCCGGCTCGCCCTCACGCGGGGTCCGCCCCGTGTAGCCGCTGGGGTAGATGTAGTCGCGCGTGCCGCCGCCGTCCTTCCACTCGAACACCACGTTGCGCGGCACGTCCGAGAACAGCAGCGTCTTCGACTTCGGATTCCACACCGGGCCCTCCGCCCACTCGAAACCGCCGGCCAGCTTCTCGATGACTGCACCTGCCGGAATCAGGGCGTTGATCGCGGGATCCAACCGCTCGATTTCGCCCATCGTGGGATAAACCTTCGGGCCGGCCTTCTTTTTCGCGGGCTTTTCGTCCTGTGACAGCGCGAGACTGGTGGCGGTCGTCAGGGCCAGCAAAGCGAGGAGTGCGGTGTTTTTCATGGCGTGTCTTTTACGCGGGAAAGCATTCAAACCGGCTCCCGGCGAATCAAGCCCGAATCCTGTCCGCCCGCGTTCGCCCGGGGCGCGGAAGTCAGGGAGGCAACCAAAGCGTGCCGGCTGGCCGGGGAGGGCGGGGCTGATTGTCTTGGCGGTGCGACGGAAGGCGAATGGGAGGCGGCAGCAAGTGCCGGCTCACGGGCGGGAGAACGCAGGCGCTGGAAAACAAGAAGAAGCCCGAAAAGGCCCCGATCGAATCCGGCTGCGAAACGTCGCTTTGCCGATCAACCCTTTACGTCGTAGCACAGCAGGACGTCTTGATCCCGGAGATACAACCGCCCACCGACGATGACCGGATGCGGCCACGCTTCCTTGCCACTTTGGTCAGGCTGCTCGAAACGTCCGGTCTCCTTGAAGCCTGCCGCGGTGGCCTCGATCAACACCACGTTGCTGCCTTTCTTCTTCTCCTCCCGCAGCACCAACATGCCACCCGCGTAGGTAATCGCTCCCTTGCCGACCTTCTTCTCCTCCCAAACCGACTTGCCGGAAGCGAACTCCTGACATACCCAGCCGACGCTGTCCGAGTGACCGTAGAGATGGTTGCCCACGAGGACCACGCCGCCGTGGTGGTTTTTCATGACCTTGTTCGCATAGACCTGCTCGGCGGAGAACTTCCCGCCGCTCTCGGTGATCTTGAACAGGTTGCAACCGATGCCGTAGCCGGACGTGACATAAACGTGACTGTCCTTGTAGATCGGAGTCGGAATCACCGCTGTGGCCCCGCGCCGGGGCGCGCGCCAGAGCACGCTGCCGTCCTTGGGCGAAATCCCCACCACGCTGGCCATGGTGAGCTGGATGTACTGGGGCACTCCAGCGATGGTCTCCTTGATGACGGAGCTGTATTGCGCCTCATCGGTGAAGTCCTTCGACCGCCAGCGCAGCGAACCCGTCTTCTTGTCCAGTGCCACCAAGGCGCCTTTGCTGCCGCCCGGCGTCACCACCACCTGATCGCCATCCACCAGGGCTGACTCGCTGAAACCCCATTCGGGCAGCTTGCCGCCGAAGTCCTCCACAAAGTGTTTGCGCCAGACCTCCTTGCCCGTCCCGGCGTCGAGGCAAACGAATTCCCCGTACTGACCGACGGCATAAACGTGACCGCCCTCGACCGTGGGGGTGCCGCGCACACCCGCGAAGCCGCCCCAGCCCGGCGCGCCGGACTTGCCGAGTCGGGCGGCCCACGCCTCCTTGCCGTCCGCGCGATTCAGGGCGATCACGAAGTTGTCGCCCCCGCGATCGCCGGCCGTGTAAATGCGGTCGCCCACCACCGCAACGGAAGCGTATCCCAAACCGAGGCCGGTGGCTTTCCACGCCAGTTGGGGCCCGCCGGCCGGCCAGGTCTTCAGCATTGAAGCGTCCGGCGATTTGCCGTCGCGATTCGGGCCGCGCCACTGCGGCCAGTCGGCGGCCGCGGCGGCGTGTGGTAAAAAGGCCAGCGCGGCAAGGACGCTGACGACGGAAACGAGCTTTCTGTGTTGTTTCACGAGCGGCGAATAAAGACCAGCTTGGTCGGTTGTAAAGACGGGGCGCAGCGGCGGAAATTCAATCGGCCGTTGGCACCGGGTGTCCGAAAACTGTCCGCGGTCTGCCCCGCGAGCCAGCCCCGATATCACTCCACCGTCACGCTCTTGGCGAGGTTGCGTGGCTTGTCCACATCGCAGCCGCGCAAGACCGCCACGTGATAGGCCAGCAGTTGAAGCGGGATGATGCCCAGCAGCGGCCAGACAAACTCTGGCGTGTCCGGCAGATAAATCACGTCCGCGGCGCGCTGCGCCACCTCGCGGTCGCCCTCGGTGGCCAGCGCGATCACCGGCGCCCGCCGCGCGCGGACTTCTTCGAGGTTGCTCATCGTCTTTTCGTAGAGCGCGCCGCGCGGGATGAGCATGACGCAGGGCGAGTTCTCATCCAGCAGCGCCAACGGGCCATGCTTCATCTCCGCGGCCGGATAGCCCTCGGCGTGGAGGTAGGAGATTTCCTTGAGCTTCAGGGCGCCCTCGAGCGCCACCGGGAAATTTAACTGCCGCCCGAGGAAGAAAAAATCGCGGCGGTCCGCGTACTTTTCCGCAATCGCCCGAACCTGGCTGTCCAGCGCGAGCGCCTGCTCGGCGAGCGCCGGCATTCGCTCCAAAGCGCGAATCACCTCGAGCCCGCGATGCGGCGACATCATCCGCAGCCGCCCCATGAACAGCGCCAGCAGCGTCAGCACCGTGACCTGACTCGTAAACGCCTTCGTGGAGGCAACACCGATCTCAGGCCCGGCGTGCAGGTAGATCCCCCCGTCCGCCTCGCGTGCGATCGTGCTGCCCACCACGTTACAGATCGCGAGCACCTTGTGCCCCCGCCGCCGCGCCTCGCGCAACGCGGCCAGGGTGTCCGCTGTCTCGCCGGACTGCGTGATCACCAAGACCAGCGTGTTTTTCTCCAAGGGCGGATTGCGGTAACGAAACTCGCTGGCGTACTCGACCTCCACCGGCACGTGCGCGAAGTCCTCGATCAGGTATTCGCCCACCAGACCCGCGTGCCAGCTTGTGCCGCAGGCGGCGATCACCATCTGGTCCACCGCGCGCAACTCCGCCGCGCTCATGTTCAGACCGCCGAACTTTGCCGTGGCCTCGTCCAGGTCCAGGCGGCCGCGGAGGGCGTTCTCGATGGTGCGCGGCTGCTCGTAAATCTCCTTGAGCATGTGGTGCGGGAACTGCCCCCGCTCCGCCGCTTCCGCGCCGAACTCAACCTCTTGAATCTGCACCCGCGCCGTCTCCGCGCCGAGGTTGGCCACCTGGAAGTCTTCGGCGGTGACCGTCACCACGTCGTAATCGTTCAGGTACACCACCTGACGGGTGTGGGCGACCATGGCGGTGACATCGCTCGCGAGAAAATTCTCGCCCCGGCCAATCCCGACGATCAGCGGCGACCCCCGCCGCGCCCCAACGATCAGCCCCGGCTCCTCCGTGCAGATCACCGCGATGCCGTAGGTACCAATCACCTCGCGCAGGGCCGCGGCCACGGCGTGAGGCAGCAACGGCTCACGCTTATCCCCCGCCGCGCGCAGCCGCTCGTACTCGACCCCGATCAGATGCGCCAGCACCTCCGTGTCCGTGGCCGACAGAAACCGGTGCCCCGCCTCCCGCAACCGCTGCTTCAGCCGGGCAAAGTTCTCGATGACGCCGTTGTGAACCACTGCGATCCGCCCGCTCTGATCGAGGTGCGGATGCGAGTTTTCGTCCGACGGCGGCCCATGCGTGGCCCAGCGCGTGTGGCCGATGCCACTCCTCCCGGTCAGAGGACTCTCGCGCAGCGCCAGAGCCAGACCGTCCTCAATCTTGCCCTTGCGCTTGCGCGTCAGGAGATCGCCGCTCCGCAGCACACTGATGCCCGCGCTGTCATAGCCGCGGTATTCCAGGCGGCGCAGCCCTTCGAGTATGATCGGAGCCGCCTCTTTCTTGCCAATATAGCCAACGATGCCGCACATGGCCTGGTCGAACGAGTCCCGGAAGGCCAACGCCCCATGCGCCGACCCCGGCGGACGCTACGGATCCCCCCGCAAGCCCGCAAGTGACGGTTCGGAAAACCATCGCCGCCCAGATGCCCGCGAATGGCGCGCCCCCTCGCGCCGTCCAAGCTCCCACCGATGAATCGCCGCACCTTCCTGCAAACCACCAGCGCCGTCGCCGCCTCCTTCGCCTTCCCTCGCGCCTCCGCCGCGGAGCACTCCGCCCCGCGCCCCGACAACGACTGGCTGGCCGAGGCGCGGGAGCGCATCCCAAAACACCGGCGCGCGCGGCGCGTGGTGGCGGTACACGACGCCACCGGCAAGCCAGTGGCCGGCGCGCGCGTGAGGGTCGAACAGACCCGTCACGAGTTTCTCTGGGGCTGCAACTTCTTCCGCTTCGGCCGGTTGAACAGCGCGGAACTCGAGGCCGGATACCGCCAGCGCTTCACCGAACTGCTCAATTTCGCCACGCTCGGTTTCTACTGGTCCTCGTACGAAGCCCGCCAAGGCCAGCCGAACCACGAGTACATCGAGCGCGTGCTGGACTGGGCGCCGGCCCACGGCCTGGTGTGCAAGGGCCACCCGCTGGTCTGGGACCACCCCGCCGGCTCGCCCCGCTGGCTGCCCGACAATGACACCGAACTGGCCCGCCTCTCGAACGGCCGCGTGCAGGACATTGTCTCCCGCTTCAAAGGGCGACTGGACATGTGGGACGTCGTCAACGAAGCCACGCACCTGCCGGACCAAGCCAACCCAACCCGCATGGCCCGCTGGGGCGAGACCCTGGGCAGTGTGCCCTACACCCGCGTCCCGCTGGAGATCGCCCGCGCCGCCAACACCTCCGCCACGTTGCTCGTCAACGATTACCGCATCGAACCGCGCTACCGCCGCCTGCTCGACGCGCTGCGCGACGACTCCGGCAAGCTGCTCTTCGACGCCGTCGGCCTCCAGAGCCACATGCACGACGGCGGCTGGCCGCTGGCGCGCATCTGGGCCGTCTGCAACGACTACGCGGGCCTCGGCCTGCCGCTGCACTTCACGGAAACCACGGTCGTCAGCGGGCCGCGACTAGGGCCGGGCGAGAACTGGGGCTCGACCCACCCGGAACTCGAGGCGAAGCAGGCCGAGTACGTCGCGAAGTTCTACACGATGGTCTTCGCCCACCCGGCCGTGAAGGCGCTGACGTGGTGGGACTTCTCGGACAACGGCGCCTGGCAAGGAGCCGCGGCGGGCCTGGTGCGGGCCGACATGTCACCCAAGCCCGTCTATGAGCGGCTGCGTGCCCTCATCAAAGGAGAGTGGTGGACGAAAGCCGCCGGCGAAACTAACACCGACGGCGAATTTGCCCTCGAGGCCTTCCACGGCGCCCACCGCGTCGAGGTCACTTTGCCCGACGGCCGACAACTGACCGCAGATGCCCTCTGGCAAACCGTTGCCCCGGCCCGCCTCGAACTTCGCGCGTAATCGCGCGGTTCCCGCGCCCCGGCGTTTCACTCTGACCTCTCGCAAACCGGCCCCGCGCCTCTTCGGCGAAACACCCGTTCGGACCTGCGTGCGGGCAGTCCCGGCGCGATCCACCGACGCGCGACCGCCCAGGGCAAACAAAGGCGCGTTTTTGGCAAAAGGTGGTTAGCGGCCCGGGTCGTTTTCGGAAATCGTCGAGACATCGGATTCCCGGACGAGCGCCTTCGGGCTCTCAAAGTGCGCCCCGGACTTTTTGGGGCGACCACTGCGGGCGGCGACGAGATTCACGCCGCGTGACCACCCGAGGCCGGACTGGCCGGTACCCAGGCACCAAGAGTGAAGACAGGTTGACAGCGGAAACCACGCGGCCAAAGAGACCATGAATCAGTTTCCCCCAAAACGCCTGCCGAACGCTCGCGGGCTGGTGTGGCCAAAAGTTGGCGACGGCCAGTACTTGTCTCACCCCACGGCGTACAAAGGGACCATCGCCTTGCTCGTGACCGCGAGTTGGGGATCTCTCGTAAGGCCGCCGGAGTCGGTCGGCCACCCGGGAGCGGTGGCGGCGCGCAGCGCGTAAGGACGGCCGGGCTACGAACGGAAACCAGTTGGGAAATCGAGGAACAGGGCCATGAACTTCGCTGAGTTCTTCAAACATGCCACGGACCAGCAGCCGTACGGCTGGCAATGCCGCCTCGCTGGCAGCGAGACCGCCGATCCGCAGGGCCGCTTCACGCACGGCACCGCGTGCCCATCCCGGCTCATCTCCATCCCCACCGGCCTGGGCAAGACCGCCGGCGTGGTCCTCTCCTGGCTGTGGAACCGCGCTCAGCAACCAACCCTCAACGCGCCACCCTGGCCGCGCCGCCTCGTCTATTGCCTGCCCATGCGCACGCTCGTCGAGCAAACTGCCGCCGAAGTCACCCAATGGCTCCAAAATCTCTGCGAAAAAGCCCCCGAACTCGGAATCAACGGTCGAGTCCTCGAAGACCTCACCTGGCTCGCCGAGCACTCCCCCATCATCCTCATGGGCGGCGAGGACCTCGATCCCAACCGCAAAGACTGGGACCTCTACCCCGAAAAACCCGCCATCCTCATCGGCACCCAGGACATGCTGCTGAGCCGCGCCCTCAACCGCGGCTACGCCATGTCCCGCTACCGCTGGCCCATGCACTTCGCCCTGCTCAACAACGATTGCTTGTGGGTCCACGACGAAACCCAGCTCATGGGCGTGGGCCTGGAAACCAGCGTGCAACTGGCGGGCTTTCGCGAGCGTTTTGGGACCCTCGCTCAATGCACGCATTGGTGGATGAGCGCGACGTTGGATGAGAACCGCCTGGATACTCCAGAAGGCCCTCCACGCCCCATCCAAGTCCAACTCGCCGACCCCGAGCGCGCCGCTCCGGAAGTGCAGCGGCGGCTGAAGGCAGTGAAGCGGCTTTACTGCGCCCGCACCAGCCTCGCGAAAGACGATGCCGCCTACGCCAAATCACTGGCCGAGGAAGTCGCCTCGAAACACATCACCGGCACGCTCACCTTGGTGATCGTCAACACCGTGGAACGGGCCCAAACGGTCTTCCGCGAACTCCGCAAGCAATCACCCGCGACGCCCGCCACCCTGCTGCACAGCCGGTTCCGCCCCTCCGAGCGGCAGGCGCTCGTGCAGCGCATCCTGCAGTCCACCGGCGATCAAATCGTCGTCAGCACCCAGGTCGTCGAGGCGGGAGTGAACCTCTCCGCTCGCACGCTGTTCACCGAACTCGCCCCGTGGTCGTCGCTGGTCCAGCGGTTCGGCCGCTGCCACCGGCACGGCGAAATGGGGGAAACCGGCGCGGACATTCACTGGTTGGACTTGCCCGACGCGAAGGCCGCTCCCTACACCACGGACGAACTGGCCGCCGCGCGCAGCCTGCTAGCCCGCATCACTGACGCCTCGCCCGGCGCGCTCGCCACCGTGGCCGCGCCGCCTGCGCCCGAAACTCCGCGCCACGTCATCCGGCCTAAAGACCTGCGCGAACTCTTCGACACCACCCCCGACATCGCCGGGGCCGACCTCGACATCTCCCGCTTCATCCGCGAAGCCGACGACTCCGACTGCCTGGTTTTCTGGCGTGCCGCCGCCCCCCAAGAGGACGCCGCCGCACCGGCCCGCGTAGAGCTTTGCCCGGTGCCCGTTGGACGACTGCGCCAGTTCGCCGAGAAGCAGAGGGACAAAGCCGTCTGGGTCTGGGATGCCTTGGACCGGCAATGGACTCACCCGGAGCGTTTCGTGCCCGGTCGCACTTACTGGATGCTTTCCTCCCTCGGCGGTTACGATCCCACACTGGGCTTCGACCCTGGAAGCAAGCACCACGTGAACGCGGTGAATCAGCCTGAGCCACCTCCCGAAGCCCACGACGACGAGCGCGGCACCTGCCTTCCGGGAGTCGAAACCTTGGAAGAACATACAACTGCCGTCGTTACACTCACCGCCCAACTGGCCGCGAACCTCCACCTGCCCGCCGAGCTCCAAGCCGCTCTCAAGCAGGCCGCCCAGTGGCACGACATCGGCAAGGCCCACCCCGTCTTCCAAGCCGCCCTCCGCCGAGCCAACCCGGCCTTGGCAGAGTCCGTCCTCTACGCCAAGTCGGGCAGCCAGGCGCGGCTCGTCTTCGAGGGGCGGCCCCATTTTCGCCACGAACTGGCCAGCGCCTTGGCCTTTCGCGCCCTCGCCGCCGCGACCACTGCCGATCGCGCGCTGGTCGCCTATCTCATCGCCGCCCACCACGGCAAGGTGCGCCTCTCCATCCGCTCCTTGCCCGGCGAGAACGAGCCGCCCCGCCCGCCCGACGACAGCGACCCGCTCTACGCCCGTGGCATTTGGCACGGCGACACCCTTCCGGCCTTCACCCTCGACGGCACCGCTTGGCCTGCGGTCACGCTTTCGCTCACGCCCATGCAAATCGGCCTCGGCCCGGACGGCCAGCCCTCCTGGCTGGAATCCTGCCTCGCACTGCGCGATGCGCCCGATCCGGGCCCTTTCCGCCTCGCCTTTCTCGAAACCGTCCTCCGCGCGGCAGATGCCCGCGCCTCGGCCACCATCGAAGTCGGATCCACTCCATGACTCCCTTCATCCGTTCAATAAGCAATCTTGAAGCCGCAGGCCTCCCACCCGGTCTCCGTCTCCAACCCACGCCCGATGCCGAAGGCATCCCCACGGTCACGGCGCAGGTGCGAGTCCCCGCTTCCGCCGGAAAATCCCAACCCACGCCCGATGCCGAAGGCATCGCGGCCTGTAGCCGGTGGTGGAGCGCAGCGACACCACCGGAACCCCGCCCCCAACCCAACCGCATCCCGGCAGGGATGCCAGCAAACCCACGCCATGCCTTCCACGCACACCAGCCTGCATTACCACCTCGTTTTCGCCACCAAAGACCGTCAACCCCTCATCGCGCCGGATTGGCGCCCGCGCCTCCACGAATATCTCGGCGGCACCGTGCGGGGACTGGGTGGCGTGCCCCAGGGCATCCGCGGCGTGGCGGATCACGTCCATTTACTCGTCGCACTCAAACCCACCCATTGCCTCTCCGACTTCATGCGCGAGTTGAAGAAAGCCTCCTCCGTTTGGGTTGCGCAGGAAATCCCGCTCCCATCGTTTCGCTGGCAGGAGGGCTACGGTGCCTTCACCGTCAGCGCATCGGCGAGGGAAGCGGTGCAAGCCTACATCGCCAACCAAGAGCAACACCACCGCGCCAAATCGTTTCGGGAAGAACTTGTCGAGTTCCTCGAAAAATCCGGTGTGGAATACGACGCGCGTTATCTGGATTGAACGCCCTCGCTGGCACCCCGCTGGGGTGCGGATCGTTTGTAACCGCGTGCCGGTGGTATCGCTCTCTCCGGTGGTATCGCTTGTGCCTCGCTCAACCACCGGCTACAGGCTCCCATCCCTCCGGGATGACGATGCAGCCCTTCCCGTATCAAATCCCATGACCCCCATGAACCCACTCCCACTTCCCGGCTGCGCGCCCACGCCGCTCGCGCACTACCTCAAGGCCCTCGGCGTCCTGCGCCTGCTGTCCGAGCAACTGCCGCCCGACCTGCCCCGTCCGCGCGGCTGCTGGCAGGGCGAGACCTTCATCCTCCACAGCAGCCTCGACCGCGCGGGCTTGGAAAAGTTCTTCCTCCACGATTACCGCCCCACCCCCATCCTCGCCCCGTGGAATGGCGGAAGCGGGTTCTTCGAGGGCGACCAGCAAAATGGCATCAGCGCCCTGGCCGCAAGTGATGCCCTGCGGTTTCAAAACTTCCGCGAGGGCGTTGATGCCGCACGCTCAGCACTTGCGCGGCTCAAGCTCACGGAGAAGCCGGAGAAGGAAAACAAAGACGCCCTGCTCCAACTCTGCCGTAGCATATTCCCGGGCCACACGCTCGAATGGCTCGACGCAGCACTGGTGCTCACGGGCGACGGGCCGAAGTTTCCGCCGCTCCTCGGCACTGGCGGCAACGACGGTCGTCTGGAGTTCACCAACAACTTCATGCAACGGCTCGTCGAATTGTTCGACCCCGCCACCGGCCAGCCCGCTCCCGCCGCCTCACCACTGCTTGCGGGCAGTCTTTTCTCCGAACCTGTCCGCGGCCTCTCGGACAACGCCATCGGCCAGTTCTTTCCTCATGCCGCCGGCGGGGCCAACAGCTCCAGCGGTTTCGACGCCAAATCGCTCGTCAACCCATGGGACTTCATCCTCATGCTCGAAGGCGCGCTGCTCTTTGGCGCGGCGGCGGTCAAACGCCTGGAGTCCGCCGGGCCGGGCGAACTGGCCTATCCGTTCAGCGTCCGGCCCAGCGGCTTCGGCTACGCCAGCGGCAGCGACGCCGACACCGCCGCCCGCTGCGAACTCTGGGCACCACTCTGGGAAAATCCCGCGTCGCTCCCCGAACTCCGCGCGGTGCTCGGCGAGGGCCGCGCCCGCCTACCGGACCGCGCCGCCCGCGACGGCTTCGAGTTCACCCGCGCCGTCGCCAGCCTCGGCGTGGACCGAGGGCTGTCGGCCTTCCAACGTTACAGCTTCGCGCCTAGGAATGGTCTCGCCTTCTTCGCCACGCCCCTCGACCGCGTCCATGTCCGCCGCCGCCCGCTGCGAACTCTGGGCGCCGCTTTGGGAAAACCCCGCGTCGCTCCCCGAACTCCGTGCGGTGCTCGGCGAAGGCCGCGCCCGCCTGCCGGACCGCGCCGCCCGAGACGGCTTCGAGTTCACCCGCGCCGTCGCCAGCCTCGGCGTGGACCGAGGGCTGTCGGCCTTCCAACGTTACAGCTTCG
>CALJWR010000057.1 GCA_937976685.1 uncultured Verrucomicrobiae bacterium | reverse complement strand
CGCTCGAGCAGGGCGAAGGCGTTGTGATTGCCGAAGTCCTCGAACTGGATCAGGCAGTCGGGGAAAAGGGTCTGCACACTGCCCACGAACTCCTCGAGGAACTCATCGTATTCGTAACCGCGGACCCGCCGCTGCCGCAAGCCGATGTACATCGGGTCCGCCAGCACCTGCTCGTTGTCGCAGCCGACGTCCAGGGTGATGGGCAGACAATACGAGGGATGCACACCGGCGCAGGCGGTGTACAGGGACAGCTTGCCGATGGGAATACCCATGCCCAGCGCCCCGAGGTCGCCCAGACCCAGGATGCGTTCGCCATCCGTCACCACCACCAGGCGGACATCTTCCATGGGCCAGTTGCCCAGCACCTGCCGAACGCGGCCGCGCTCGCGGATGCTGATCCACAGCCCCCGCGGCCGGCGGAAGATGCTGCCGAACTCCAGACACGCCTGGCCCACGGTCGGGGTATAAATGACCGGCATCATTTCTTCGAGATACGTCAGCAGCAGGCGGTAGAAGAGCGTCTCGTTTCGGGCCTGCAGGGTCGTGAGGAAGATGTAGCGCTCCAGATCGTTAGTCTTGCGGCGAAAATTGCCCAGCGCCCGGGCCATCTGTTCCTCCAGCGTGAAGATGCGCGGGGGCAGCAAGCCGCGCAGGCCGAGCCCGTCGCGCTCGCGTTCGCTGTAGGCGGTGCCCTTGTTGAGAAGGCTGTTGTTGAGCAGTTGAACGCCTCGGGGGAAGGGAACGTAACCAGTGGGTGAGATGGCTGCGCGCATCGGATGATGAGACTGTCCTTGCGGCCCGCAGCAAGCAAGCGCGCGACGACACCTGCCGGACGGCCCCGGGGCGAGGACGCAAGGATCGCCGCCAAGACAAAGACTTTCCGCGCCGGGCGCGACGCTCCCGCAAGCGACGCTTGAGCCGTCTCAGAAAAACACAGTGGCCGTGATGGCGGCGAACTGTGAGTCGTCCTGCTGCGCCTTAAACTCTTTGCTCCAGACCACTTAGGAGAATGTCGCTTGGACGTGTTTGAACCAGACGGACAGTCCGAATTCCGCCGCTGCAAAGAACGGTTCCTTTTCCACGCTGGGGCTGTCGCGGAAGGTGCTGCCGTCGAGCGCAAGATTGCGCGCCACCAGATTGGCTGAGCCGCCGGCAAACAGGTACGCCCCGTATCTCCGGCAAGCCACCCCGCTAACGCTGCACTTGGGAAAAGGGAGGTTGCCCATCCCGCGCATCAAGGTGGTCCCGAAGTCCTCCGGCAGGTTGTAGCCGAATCGCAACTGCCCGCCTGCCTGGGCCTGAATCAGGACGTTGCCCAACATTCCCCCGACCATCGGAATCGCCTCAGCGCACCAATTCTCCGGCCGGCCGAGGAACGGATAACGGCGCCGATGCTCGTACACGAGATTGAGAATGGGTTCGTTCTCCAGTTGGTAATCCCAACCTTGGGGCAGCGTGCTGCCAATGATTTCGTGGACCCACGTCTGGGCTTCCTCCGCCAGGGAGCAGGGTCCAACCACACCCGCGATGAGCTTTAGCCCGTGAAACTGGTAGTCATGGACGTATTGGGTCGAAACTGCACCGTAGAGCAATCCGGCGTAGGGTCGGTCCTGCGGGTCGGGTACCGGCAAACTGATGTCAGCGGGCGTCACAATGATCTGTCCCACCTCATAACTCGAAATCCATCGGCCTTCCGTTGCACCGAACCAGCTCCAAAACCCACCCAGCAACCCCCGGCCCTCGTGGGAGAAGGACAGCGAAATCCCGTTCGAATAGTTCTCATCGCGCCCAGCCAAGGTGTCGTTCTCCCAGCGAAGGGAGACGGCGTAACGCGGCTCTCCCGCCGAGAGTAGGCGGGATTCAGGGCACACCGCCTCCGGGTCAAGCGATGCCCGGGGCGAGTCCGCAGCAGAAATCGTCATCCCGCACCCGACAGCGAGCAACAAAGGACACGAAAGGGAATTCATGGTCCGAGTAACAATCTGTTTCATTCTCCGCCCATGCTTGAGTTGCCGGCTTTGGCCAAACGTCAGGCGTGGCGGGCAGTTCCCGTCCTTCACGCGCACAGACTCTGTGCTGGCCGGTCATGCCGCTCAAGCACGGGTTTGCAGCCCTGATCTCGGAGCAGGTCATCGGATCGTCACCGGACTGGGCGAGTCGCTTCCGGAGCCCGCCGTCTGACCGCTGCTGCATTGCCCTTGCCGACCCGCGACTGCGGCATAGAGTCCTCACCGTGAAGGTTTTCACCTGTGTCGTCGCTGCCGCGATGGTGTGTCTCGCCCCAGCAAGGGCGCAAATCTCCGTCGAAGTGACCTTCGATCAGGAGCAGTATTTCGCCAACGAGCGGCTCCTCGCGGCGGTCCGGATCACCAACCTGTCTGGCCGAACCTTGGCGCTCGGCACCACCGACGACTGGCTCGATTTTGCCGTCGAGTCTGATGACGGCAACGTGGTGCGGCAGTTGGTGGACCCCTTGCCGGTGAAAGGCGAATTCGATCTGCCGAACTCCGCCCGCGCCACCCGGCGGGTGAACCTGGCCGAGTGTTTCGAAATGACGCGCGTCGGGCGCTATCGGGTGACTGCGCTCGTCCGGATTCCTGAGCTGGACTTCGAGGTGGTCAGTCCTCGCGCGGCGGTGAACATCGTGCGGGGCACCACCGTGTGGGAGCAGACGTTCGGGATGCCGTTGAAGCCGGGGGATCCCCCCGGCACCGTCGAAATCAGGCGGTACGAATTGGTGCAGGCGATGAATGCCAAGTCGGTTCAGTTGTACCTGCGTCTGTCCGACCAATCTGGGTTCAAGGTTTTCAAAGTCTTTCCGCTCGGGCCGCTCTTGACTTTCTCACGACCCGAGGGTCGCGTGGATCGGCAGGGAAACCTGCACGCCTTGTTCCAAGTCTCTGCGCGTCTTTTCACGTACCACGTCGTCGGCCCGGACGGCGAACACAAGATTCGACAGACCTACCAGTACACCTCGTCGCGGCCGCGGTTGCACACGGATGCGAACGCCGAGGTGTCAGTCATCGGAGGCTATCGTGTGGAGAATGACACGGACCTGCCCCCACCGCCCGAAAACTCGGGGGAAGCCGGGGAAAGTGAATCCGGCCCGGAAACAACTCCGCCCCCGGCGGCGCCCCTCAACTCGGACGCGGAGCAAAGACCGATTGGCACCTTGTCAGGAGAACCCGCCAAGGTGAAGGCCGGTAACGCGACCCGTTCAACCCCGGCGGTCGCCCCAGAGCCCAAGCCGTGACCACGCCCCAAGTTGACGGCCCTACGCCCCCGCTGGCAGCGGGCCATTCCGGGCAGCAACGGCTCCGGGTGTTGATCGTGGAGGACTCCGAGTTCGACGCGCGCGTGGTCGTCTCGACGTTGCGCCAGGGCATCGGTGAAGTGGTCTGGAGGCGGGTGCAGACCGAAGACGCCCTGCGAGCGGCACTGGCGGAAACGGAGTGGGACATCGTCATTTCCGATCACGAGATGCCCGGTTTCAGCGCCCAACGGGCGCTCGAGATCCTTCAAAGCACCGGACGGGACCTTCCTTTCCTCATCGTGTCCGGCGGAATCGGCGAAGAGTTGGCGGTTTCGTTGATGAAGGCCGGGGCGCATGACTTTCTCTCAAAAGGCCAGCTCAAACGCCTCGTGCCGGCAGTCGAGCGGGAACTTGTCCAGGCGCGAAACCGGGCAGCGAGGCGAGCGGCTCAGCAGTCGCTGCGGGAGAACGAACAACGCTACCGGCTGCTCTGGCAGAACAGCCCGGACGCCATCGTGATGATGGATCCGTCGGGAAAAATCGGTTTCGCGAACCCCGCCGCGTCAGAAGTATTCGGTCACAGGGAAGACGAGCTGGCAGGAATGAGTTTCGCCGCGCTGGCGGGAATGGCTCCCGGCGAACTCGCGCCGTACCTGAACAGCGCCGCGGGAGACACGCGGGCAATGATCGAAGTATCCGGCCGTCATCGCAACGGATCGGAACTCGATTTGGAAATCAGTTTCGGCGCGCTGGACTGGAGCGGGAAGTCCTGGTGCGTCGCGTTCATCCGCGATGTGTCCTTGGGCCGCCGGGCGGAGCGCGCCCTGCTGCGCAATCGTCAGGAACTGAAGCTGGCCCGAAAAATTCAGACGGAGCTGTTTCCCAAGGCGCCTCCGGCGATTGTGGGGTTGGACATCGCCGGCGCTTCACTGGCTGCCGACGAAACCGGCGGCGACTACTATGACTACTTCGAGATGGCGGATGGCGCGCTCGGCGTGGTGGTGGCGGATGTTTGCGGACACGGCCTCGGCCCGGCCTTGATCATGGCTGAGACGCGCGCATATCTGCGGATTGTCGCCAGGAACCGGAACCGGCCGAGCGAGGTGCTCGCCCGCGCGAACGACGCGCTGGCGGCGGATCTGGCGGACGGCGATCGGTTCGTAACGGCTCTCTTCGCCCGGGTGGATACGACCCGCCGTGTGCTTCAGTTCGTGAACGCCGGGCACCCGCCAGCCCTGCTGTTTGATCGGCGAGGCCGCCTGAAAGCTTCATTGGCGCAGCCGCGCCCGCCGCTCGGACTTTTTGCCGACGCCGAATACCCGGACTCGGCCGAACTGCCCTTGGAAGCGGGAGATGTACTCGTCTTGCTCACGGATGGCATCCATGAAGCGGAGACGATTTCGGGGGAGGACTTTGGCCGGCAACGGATCGCGGAGACCCTGTCGCCGGTGTGCGCCCGTCCGGCGGCGGAGATTGTTCAGCATCTGCTCGGGGAGGTCGCCGAGTTTTCGAGGGGATGTCCCAATCGCGACGATCGTACCGTGGTGGTCGTCAAGCTGGGGGATTCAATACCCGGGTAAAAACCGGGTGATTCATCTTCTTGGAGCCTGTCGCCTTGGGGAGTTCTGTGGCGGGTGGCATTACGAGGCCCGCGCCGCCAGTGAGCCCCCAATCTGCGGGGCCAAGCGTATGGTCCCCCCAAAAGGTTCCTGGGAACGGCCCAAAAGGTGTTGCCCCCTGAGTGTCGGCCACCTAAGGTAACCCGCGTGGGTTTTCGGCGGCGGGCGCCCAGTCAGCGCGGCGGACTTGACCAGTCGTGCTTTCGTCCTCCGCCACTGGCCCAAGGCAACAGTGGGAAAGCGCGGTTAGCTCAGGGGTAGAGCACTTCCTTGACACGGAAGGGGTCAGAGGTTCGAATCCTCTATCGCGCACCATCCCAAACACTTCTTGTCGGGTTAGTCTTTAGCGTTCCTCCGTCCGCCGGCTGCATTCCTGTCGTTCCCAAGCCGCAAACTGCTCGCTGAGCTCCTGCCAAGTTTTCTTTGGGGGTTGCGGCCCGCGAATCCACTCGACCTGCCGTCCCCGCCAAAGGCTGTAAATGGCCGGAACAATCTCCAGCGTGAGGAACAGGCTGGTGACGAGGCCACCCACCATCGGCGCCGCAATGCGCTGAATTGCCTCCGCGCCGGCGCCCGTGGCCCACAGCGCCGGCAACAGGCCGAGGATTGTGGTCGCCACGGTCATCAGCTTCGGGCGCACGCGTTGGACGGCGCCGTAGGTGATGGCTTCAAAGAGATCGTGTTGGGTTCTCATGCGGCCGGCGCGTTGCCAGGTGTGAAACGCTTCTTCCAGGTAGATGATCATCACCGTGCCCGTCTGGGCAGCGAGTCCCGCCAAGGCAATGATTCCGACCCACACCGCGATGCTGAGGTGGTAGTCCAGCAGCCACAGCAACCAGAAACTGCCCGTCAGAGCAAATGGCACCGAAAGCAGGATGATCAACGTCGCCGGCACACTTTTGAAGTTGAGGTACAGCAACAAGAAGATAATCGCCAGCGTCAGCGGAACGACCACCTTCAACCGCTCGCAGACGCGCAGCAGATGTTCGAATTGCCCCGTCCACGCAACGCCATAGCCGGGCGGCAGGAGTTCGTCCTCGGCGATTTTCACGTCCACGGCCGCCCGGGCATCCTTCAGGTAGCTGCCGAGATCCCGGCCGGCCACGTCCACGAACACGTAGCCGACGAGCGCGCCATTCTCGTTCTTGATCAGCGGAGGGCCGTGCGAAATCCGGATGTCCGCCAGTTGACCAAGGGGCACTTGCGCGACGGCCGGAGAACCGCCAGATGGACCTGACTCAGCCATACTCTCGTTGCCCGCGCCCCCAACGGAACCAGCGGTCACCGGCACCAACACCCGCTTAAGTTTCTCCGGATCGTCCCGCAGCTCCCGACTGTACCGAACATTGATCGAGTAGCGCTCGCGCCCTTCGATGGTCCGATCAATGGCCATGCCCCCGATGGCGATCTCCACCTGCTCGAGGACGTCTTCGACGTTGAGGCCGTAGCGGGCGATCGCCTCGCGGTTGGGAACGATGTCGAGGAAGTAGCCGCCCGTGACGCGCTCGGCGTAGGCGCTGCGAGTGCCGGGAATGCGCCGCAGCACCCGCTCAAGGGTGGCGCCGATCTGATTGATGCGCTCAAGGTCCGGCCCGAAAATCTTCAACCCCACCGGCGTGCGCACGCCGGTGCTGAGCATGTCGATGCGCGCCTTGATGGGCATGGTCCAGGCGTTGACCAGCCCCGGCAGGGTGAGCGCCCGGTCCAGCTCGGCCACGAGTTCGTCCCAGTTCATCGGCCGAAAATCGGGCCACAGTTTGCGCAGCCCGCGCGCCAGCCACTCAGGTGCCCACCCGGACCACCAGCGTTCCTGCCACACCGGCCGCCACTCGTGCGGCGGCCGCAGTTGCAGTACGGTTTCAAACATTTCGAGAGGCGCCGGGTCCGTCGCGGTTTCACCGCGGCCCGCCTTGCCGTGAACGGTCAGCACCTCCGGGAAGGACATCAGGACCCGATCTTGAATCTGCATCAGGCGCGTCGCCTCGGTAATGGATACCGTGGGGAGGGTGGTGGGCATGTAGAGGATCGTCCCTTCATTGAGCGGCGGCATGAATTCGCTGCCCAGCTTTTGGTAAATCGGAATCGAAGAACCGACGACCCCAGCAGCAATCCCAAGGCTCAGGAGCCGGCGCCGCATGAGCGCGCTGACCCACGGGTAGTAAAGCCGATGAAGCACCCGACTCACCGGATGGCGATGTTCCGGAATGACCCGCGCGCCAGTCATCAGCACGATCAACGCGGGCCCAAGCGTCAGGCTCAACAGGGCGGCGGCGCCCATGGTGAAGGTCTTGGTGAAAGCCAGCGGCTTGAAGAGCCGCCCCTCCTGCGCCTCCAGCGTGAACACCGGCAGGAAGCTGACCGTGATCACCAGCAGCGAAAAGAACAGCGGCTTTCCGAGCTGTTTGCACGCGGCGATGATGATTTCCTGCCGTTCGCGGCGCGAGAGTCCGGGCGGGGCGTGTTCCAGTCGCTTGTGGACGTTCTCCACCATCACCACGGCTTCGTCGCACAGCACGCCGATGCTGATCGCGATGCCCGCCAAGGACATGATGTTGGCGGTCAAGCCCATGAAGTACATCGGAATGAACGCCAGACAGACCGCGATCGGCAGCGTGACGATCGCCCGCGCCGCGCCTCCGAAGTCGAGCAGGAACACCACCACCACGACTGCCACGATGACGCTCTCCTCCAGAATCGTGTGCCGGAGCGTGCTGATGCTCCTGCGGATCAGATCGGAACGATCGTACGTGATCACCACCTCCACGCCTGCCGGCAGCGAAGGCTTGACCTCCGCCAGCCGGGCCTTCAGTCGGTCAATCACCTGCAGCACGTTTTGACCGTAGCGTACCACGACGATCCCCCCGACGACCTCGCCCTCGCCGTTGAAGTCGCCAGCCCCCCGCCGCATTTCCGGACCGAGCGTGATATTGCGCGCGACATCGCGCAGCAGCACGGGGTTGCCGGCTGCATCGGCGCCGACCACGACCCACCGGAGGTCATCGAGGGATTTGATGTACCCGTGGCCGCGAACGAGGTAGGTGGTCCCGAAGCGTTCCAACTCCCGCCCGCCGACGTCGTTGTTGGCGCTCCGGATGGCGGCCACGACGCGACTCAACGGCACGCCATAGGCCAGCAAGCGCTCCGGGTCGAGCTCGACCTGGTATTGCTTCTCAAACCCGCCGAACGCGGCCACCTCAGCCACTCCCTCGACACTTTGGAGCCAGTATCGCAGGTGCCAGTCCTGAAAGCTCCGCAGGTCGGCGGCGTCGTGCTGCCCGCTGCGGTCCACCAACGCATACTGAAATCCCCAGCCGACCCCCGACGCGTCCGGCCCCAACGCGGGGGTTACGCCCGTCGGCAACTGGCCGGCCAGGCCCTGCAAATACTCAAGGACGCGCGATCGCGCCCAATAAACGTCCGTACCGTCCTCGAAGATGACATAGACGAACGAGTAGCCGAAGAAGCTGTAGCCACGGACCGTGCGCACCTTGGGTGCGCCGACGAGCCGCGTGATGATCGGGTAGGTGATTTGATCCTCGACGAGGTTGGGGGCGCGGCCTTCCCACTGCGTGAAGACGATCACCTGGGTGTCGGACAAGTCCGGAATCGCGTCCAGCGGCGTGTGCCGAACGCACCAGATGCCGCCGAACAACAGCGCCGCCACAAGCAGCATCACCGTGAACCGGTTGCGCGCGCTCCACTCAATGATGCGTTCGGTCAGCGCCTCCGGCCGCGCTGACGGCTCAGTGTTCATGCCCGCCTCCCCCCATGCCCGCGACGACCGCCTTAAGCTGGCTCTCGGAATCCACGAGGAACAGCGCGCGCGTCACGACTTTTTCCCGCTCCCGGAGCCCGTCCAGCACCTCCCACCAGTCGTCCGTGCGCAGGCCGATTTGGACTTCGCGCGGTTCGAGGTGGTCGTCCTCGAGCTTCACGAACGCCAGGAGGCGCGTGCCGGTGTCAATCACCGCGCTGGCGGGGACGCTCAGTCGTTCCCCCGACGGTTCCTCGATCTCCACGGTTGCCCACATGTCCGGCCGGAGCGCGCCGTCCGGATTCTCCAGCGGGAGACGAACCGAGCCCCGGCGCGTCCTGGCATCGAGATGCGGAAAGACGAAATCCACGTGGGTGTTAACTGTCTTGCCACCCAGCGCCGCGAACGACGCCGTGGCCACCTGGCCGGTGCGGATCAACCCAAGATCGGATTCCGGGATGGTGGCGCGCAGCCACAGTCGGTCGAGGACACCGATTTCGTAAAGGGTCTCGCCCGCCATGAAGGCCCGGCCTTCGACAGCGGCCTTGCTGATGACGTGTCCGGAGGTCGGCGCGCGAATCAACAACTCGTCCGTGGCGGTTCCTCGCTGTTCCAGCTCGCGAATTTCCCCTGCGTCCACGCCAGCCAGTTCCAGCCGACGTCGTGCGGCGGCGAGCGTGCGTTCTGCCGAATCGCCCACTTCGGTCGCGGTCTCCGGCGGAAGCCCCTTCCACTTGCGCCAGGCGAGCAAATACTCGCTTTCCGCGGCGAACAGTTCCGGACTGTACACGGTCAGCAGCGGCTCCCCGCGCTCAACGGGCTGGCCAGTGAAGTTGACGTGCAGCTTCCTCACCCAACCGCTGAACCGGGGGGCAATCCGGACCAGCGCAGTTTCGTCATGCTCGACCACGCCCACTGTCCGCAAAGTGCGCGAAAGGAGCCGCGGGAACACGGTGGAGGTCCGCAGCCCGATGAGTTGCTGCCGGTCCGCGGAAATCATGATCGTCGTTCGGCCGGCCACGGCGGGACCCGCGTGGGTGGCGCCGTCTTCGGGAATGGGCACCAGCTTCATGTGGCAGATGGGGCAGTCCCCCATCCGCGGGCTGGTGTAGCTCGGATGCATGGGACACCAGAATTTCGGCCTGGCGGCGTCTGCAGCAGCGGAATCGGATCGCCGGCAGCCGCTCGGCCCAAGCATCGCCACGAGGACGGTCAGCAAGACGACGAAGAGACGATGAGTTTGCATGGATGGGACGCCAGTGAATCTATGGGTTGGTCGCCGCCGGCTCTGGCGCCGCGGCACCGATAATCAACAGGGCCTCGAGATCTCCGAGGCCACAACAAAGCACCAGTTCTGACAGCAACTGATATTGCTCGGACACGGCGCGTGCGTAGCCGAGGCGCCCCTCGACCAGCATTCGACGGGATTCCAGCACGTCGAGGAACATCGCGCGGTTGGCCAGCCACGCGGCCTGCGCACTTTCGAGCGCCTGCTCCGCGCGGGGGATGATGCGGTCGCGATATAGCAGGGCCTCGCGCCGCGCGGCGTCAATGCTCACGGTCAGCCGCCGCACCTCTTCACGAACCGCCAGTTCCCGGTCGGCAAGGTCAAACTCGGCGGCGGTCCGCCGGGCCGACTCGCGGTGTACGTCCTCCCGATACTTGCCGCGATTCACCCACGGCAGGCTGACGCTCAAGGTGACCATGGCCTGGCGGAAATCGCCGTTGCCCGTGTATTGACGGCCCTCGGCGCCCAGCGTCACCTCCGGATACCGCGCCCGTCGCACTGTCTCGACCGTTGCCTCGGCCAGCCGAACCTTCTCCCGCAAGACGGCGATCTCCGGCTCGTTGTTCAGTGCCATCTCCAAGATTTGGTCGTTGTACGAAACTTCGCCGGCGATGGCTGGTAGTTGCAGTTGTGGCCACGCCGAGTCAATCGGCTGCCCGAGGATGCGATTGACCTCCGCCAGAGCCCCGGCGACCCGCCGTTTGTCCGAGATTACCGCGTCGGCGCGACGGGCGTGCTCATTCTGCAGCCGCAATAGCTGGAACTGCGGCACGTCGGCCACGCGGTATCGGTCTTCGGTGGTCCGGAGCATCGCGGTGAGCCACGCGAGGTCCTCCGCTCCGATGTCGGCCGCGCGCTGGGCGTACGCGGCGCGAAACAGCGCTTGGGCCAGGGCCGAACGCAACCGCTGAAATACCGCGTCCCGGTCCGCGCGCATCACGTCCCCCTCGCGCGCGGCCATCTGTCGCATCGCCCGGGGCCGGCCGAAAAGCGGCAGTTTTTGCTCCACGCCGTACAGCAGGTCGCCGTCCTCGGCGCGCATCGTCGAGTCGGCGAACATCCCGCCCACGGTAACCTCCGGGTCCTCCCAAGTCCGGACGGCCGCGACATTGGCCGCTGCGGCTTCGGCGCGGGCCCCCGCGGCCCGCGAGGCGGGATTGTTCGTGCGCAGTGTCTCCGCGAGCGAGTTGATGAACGCGGGTGTCAGTTCGACACGATCACCCGGCGGAAGCGGTGGCGTATTTCCGGAGACCGCGCAAAGGGGAATTCCAACAAGAGCCAACAATTGGCAAAGATGCTTCTTCATAACCTGATCCAAACCACAGAACCCAGTAACCCACAAACGAACCACCGAGGGGCGCCCGCAAGGGGCACACCTCACCTGGGAACCGGGGTTGAATCAGATCAGGAAGCAGCAGAACCGCGCCCGCAGCGGAACGGCAGAGAGGACCGGAGAATGGAAGGACGGTGGGCGGTGCCGTTCACAATCCAGAGCCGGGACGTTGAAGACACTTACTCGGGCAACGGAACCGGCCAACTCGTCCAGTTGCGCGGAGGGCCCGGGAGGCAAAACGGGGGAGGACGGCGGAGCGGGCGAGGTTTCCCCCACGCAGCAACCCGTTCCCCCGCAGTTACAATGCTGACAAGGTTGATCGCGGACGACGGTTGAATCTGCCGCCCAACCGCCACCCCGCTGGCCAAAGACCAGCAACAAGCAGGTCAGGATGGCCAGGGCGGTTTTCATCGGGGCGGCGAGCCGCATGGTTTCTCCGGCGGCCTAGCTCTTCGGTAGCCTAGGGGTGAACTTGGCAGGCTCCCGATCAAACTTCCGCTGGCAATTCGTGCAACAAAACTTGAATTCCTGCCCCTTGTAGATGGAGGCGGGACTGTCCGCTTCCAACGGCTCGCCGGAAACGATGCACGTCTTCGCCGGGTACTTCTTCACCTTCTTGGCGGCTTCCTCGATCTTGGCCAGATACTTCTTTGAATCTTTGTCGAAGTCCTTCTGGCACGCCTTGCAACAGAACTTCACTTGCTGCCCGTCGCGCTCGATCACGAACGGCTCGCCCATGCTGCCGAGCTTCTCGTCCGAGACGACGCAAACCTCCATGGGATACGGTTTCGGATGTTTGGCCTTCTTCTCAGCGGCCCACGCCGCGGCGGCCACCGAGACAGCCGCGATTACCAGAGCAAGTGTTCCGATTCGATGGATTCGTTGCATAGTTTCGGTAAGCTAACGCTGTTCCTCGATTGTGCAACTTCTTCTCTGTAAATTTCCGGCCTGGTGGTCATGACGACTGGGTTACAGGTTGAAGTTGAGATAGATTTTGCTGGTCATCCACTCGTCGTCGAGTTCGGCGAGAAGAGCGGAGACGAGGCGCAGACAGGAATTCGGGTTGGGGAAGA
>CALJWR010000056.1 GCA_937976685.1 uncultured Verrucomicrobiae bacterium | reverse complement strand
CTTCGCCGGCACCGTCGAGGCCGTTCTCGAGCAATACCGTATAGGCAGCTTCCAGAGGGTTGGTTTCGACTCGCATCGCCATGGGGGATACTCTCCTTTCTCGAAGTCATGGCGTCAGACTCACCAGCGCCGCCTGCTGGGTGGGATGCAGCGGCGCTACGCGCCTTCGCTTCCCACCCAGCAGGCATGGGGTAATACGGAATTTACAGAAAGAACGATACACAACTTCGCCGCGTGTGGCGCGTTGAAGCGAAATGGGAAGGCAGCGCCCGGCCTGGATTTCCCACGGAGGAACGCGGGATGAACAGCGTATCGTCGGCCTGCCCGGGGTGGGGTGGCCGGGGGCATTCAAGGTATGACCTGAAGGCTGACCTGGCTTGACCCGTACTGGACAGCAAATCGCTTTCCGGGGCCGAGGTCCGGAAGGATGACCCGGTCGAACTCGGCGGTCCGGCCGGCGGCGGAGAGGATGACGTAGGTTTGTCCCAGTGCCGGCAGGAAGCCGGGGGTCAACTCGACGCGCAGCGTACCGGCCAGCGTGGCGCGGGCCCCGGCCGTCAGGAGTTTCAACTGGCCGGCACCCTCCCGACCGACCGACACCACGAACTCGCCTTCGGGTCGCTGATGAAAATGCAGGTTGGTCAGATCCACCGAACCGGCCGGTGTGCCGGCCAGGAGCGTGGCGGCATTGGTCAGGATCCCCACACCGCTGGTGCTCTTGAGGATCTCCCCCACGCCGCCCAAGGTACCCGCCTCGTGGGTGTAGGTATTGCCTTCCAGGATCAGGCGCCCTCCTTCCAAACGGGTCGTCGCTGCGGGGGACTGTGTATAACTGCCGGCTGCACTCAGCCGGACGAGAATCCTGCCCCCGGCGATCACCACGCGGCCCTGGTTCTCGAAGGGCAGGTTGAGGGTCAACAAACCCGCACCGGTCTGGGTGAGGGTGCCGGCATTGACCACCCGACCGCCCCCGGCCGCCGACTCGAAGCTGCGGTTGCCCTCGCCATCAAGCACCGCGGTGGCCGTTGGCGCGAGCCAAAGCGTGCGATCCGCGATCTGCAGCGTGCGGAGCGGGCGCAGGGTGAACGCCCCGCGCACTTCCACGGTCCCGCCGGGGGCGAGCGTGCCCAGGTCGAAGTCGAAGACCTGCTCCACCCGCACGGTGCCGTCACCGCCCAGGACGCCTCCCAAGAGGGTGAGCTGATCCAGGTGCGCCGGGGCTTCGAACCGCGCCTGACCGGTGCGGAGGCTCAGGCTGCGGATGCGCGCCGGGGCTTCGAAGCGGATCGTGTCGTTGGTCGAATTGGCCCGCGTTTCGAAGGCCGCCGCGGGTTCGTTCACGCCCGTCAGGAACACGACGGAACCGCCGCGGAGTGAGGTCAGGCCCTGCACGCCGTAGCCACCCGCCACCCGGGCCTCGACAGGAGACAGGACCGCCGTTTGCGAAAAGGCCCCGAACTCGACCCGGCCCGGCCCGCGCCAGCTCGAGCCGGGGTTGATGCGGACCGTGCCCGCCAGTTGCAGCGAGCCCTGGCTTTCGACCCTCACCTCGCCCGCACCCTCATAGTCGTGGAGTTGGAGCCCGCCCTGGCCAACGCTGATCGATCCGTCATTCTGCATCCGCACGCCGTAGAAATATACCAGGTTGGTGCCTTCAGGTTTTTCGATGCGGCCGAAGTTCTGAAAGCGTCCACCTCCACCTGTGAGGAGGCTGGGGACCTGAGAACCGAACCGGGTCACATTGGAGCGGACGAGGAACGTGGCCGTGGGCTGGTTGATCCAGCGCGCCGCGGGGCTGGTCACACGGATCTGGCCGGCGCTCCAATGCGCGAGGTCGTGGTTGACCAGGGTGATGTCGGCCAACGCCAGCGACTCGTTCTCGAAGATGGTACTGCGGATTTGGATGCCGCGGCGCACCTCCCACTGGCCGCCCCCGGAGAGGATCCAGTTGCCCGGCTCGAGACTCAACCCGGCCTGCAGCCGGGCCAACCCCTGCAGCGCGACGCTTTGCCGCACCACCAGGGCCGCATCCGAATCCAAACGGCGCAAACTCGTCGCCACGTCCGCGATCGTGGTGCGGCCGGCGGGGCCGGGGATGAGCAATTGATCGTTGGACCAGATGGGCCCTTGGGACCAATTGGCCGCCACGCTCCACAGGCCGTCACCCGGAGCGATCCACTCGTTGGATTCGGTGCGGAACTCCAGCCGATAGTTGGCAGAGGCGACGATCAGGGAACTGAGCACCCGCAACCCGTTCAAGCCGGGCAGGACCCCGGCCGGGGGAGTGACGGCCACGGCGTCCGCGCTGACCAGGCTGGCCGTGCCCGGCCCCACCCATTCGTCGTCGGCGGTCCACAGAACCCCATCTTGGCCGGGCCGGATGAATTGGAAGCTGAGAGTGTCAAAGGCCTCCTGGGAAAGGGCCCGGCTAAACTTGACGAGAATCGGAGGCAGGGTGCCGCTCGGGAGAACGAACCGACCACTCGGGGTCACAGTTTCGATTCCGAGCGAGCCGCTGGCCTCGAAGGCCCAGACCAGCGGACGAGGACGCGTGTTGCCGGTCGTGTCGGAGATCCCCGCTCCCAGCGTCACCTGGTGGAGACCGTTGGCCAGCGAAGAGGCCAGCGTGGCCATGACGGTTCGGCCATCCGGCTGCAAAGCGACGCCCTGCACGGCCACGGGTTGATCGTCCGCCGTGCCCAGGCGACGATCCGGGCCGCTGTTCACCACCGCGATCAGCCCGGCGCCGAGGCCGGTCGCCGTGACCGGTTCGTCAAACTCCACGCGTACCTGGGTGACCGATGAGGCGGGGATCAGGCTGGAGGGCGCAGGGGACAATGAACGGATCCGCGGCGGGGTTTGATCCGTGAGAGGAAGGACCGCCTCACGGCGGTTGCCCGACATGTCCGTGGCCACCAGGGTCACCGAGCGCCGTTGCGTCAGGGTGGCGGGTTCCGCGCGAAACGAGAGCTCGAAGGGGTACGAACCGTCCATGGCCACCCGCACGCCGCCGACAAACGCCTCGACAGTTCGCACCTGCACATCGTCCGCAGCCCCGGTCTCGATCCGCCATCCGGTGTCCGAGGGCGGGCCATCCGACGGGAACTGGACAAGGCGCGGGGTCAGAACCGGTGGCGTCCGCCCGTAATCCGGGCTGAGGTAATTGACGACGATCAGCCCCGCGGCCCGGTCCAGCACCAGGGCATAACCCCGATGCAGATGAACGGCCCGGGGTTGCGAGGGCAGGGCCGCGGAAAAGAGGAAGTTCGTCACCGGTCCCGGCGCCTGGAGGCTGTAGGCCGAGAGAGAAAACTGCGTGCGGTTGCCGAAGGTGGTCAGGGGAAGCAGCAGGCCACTGCCGTTGGCCGCCAAGTCAATGATACTGAGCTGGCCCGTGGGCCGATGCAACAACTGCGGCGCGCCGGGATCCGCCACGTCCAGCGAGATGACCCCGCCGAAATAGCCGACATGGGCACGGTCGCCCGCGACGATGAAGTTGCGCCGTGCGGTCGAGTCGGGTGCCCACGCCCCGCCGCTCACCGCCACGTTTCCCAACGGGAAAAGGTAGCCTCCTTCCATGCGATAGGTCGCCAGGCCGCCCACATTGGCGATGGTGTTGTCCTGTCGGCTGAGCAGATAAGCCACCTCGCCCACGATCTGCAGATCGTCGGTCCGTTGGTTGGGTGAGTTGAAAGGAATCGCCAAACTCTGACGCAGGTGGCCCGTGGCCCGATCCAGCACGCTCAGCCGGCCGTCGGCAGAGGTCGCCAGAACCAGGTCCCCCTTCAGTCCCACGGTTCCGATGACAGCCCCGTCGAGTGAACGATCCCACAGGACCTTGGGACGCAGGGGATGGCGAACGTCCACCAGCGCCACCCCGGCCTGTCCCTGCGCGACGGCCACCCAGCCCTCTTCCCCGGCGACGTATTGGGCGGAACCGCGGAGATTGACGCGGTTGAGCAGGACCGGTCGAAGAGGATTGCTCACCCGCACGAGGGCCAGGCCGGCGGCCCCGTCGGCGATCACCGCCGTGTCGTCCACCACGGTGAGTTCATGAGCCAGGCCGGGCGTGCCGACGGCGGCCACGGGGCCGAGCACCGTGGCCATGCCGTCCAGTGGATTCCCCCCGCTCAGCACTTCGAGGCCGTCCGGGATGCCATCGCCATCCGTGTCAGCCTGATTCGAATCAGTGCCGATGATCCGCTCCAGGTCATCCGTCAGGCCGTCGCCGTCGCGGTCGGGCCGGCCGGCGGACACCTGCATGGGCGTGGCCGGCACGGGGGTGGACTGGCCGACCCGGCCAGAGCGGAACACCGCCCTGCCGCTGGCCAGTGTGACGGGGTCGAGATACTCGATCAACAGGTAGGTCTCAGCCGGGAAAACGATGCCTTCGAACTGGCCCCGCCGATTGAGGCGACCGCGGAACTCGAAGCCGTTCTGGAGGTTTTCCACCCGGTAAAACAGGCGGCGCCGGGGGAAAAAAGTCTCCCGGGCCACGGCTTTGGCCACCTGCGCCAACCCGGCCTCATAGGCGTACGTGCCATCAAAAGGCGTGTGCCAGCCGTTGGCACGGTACGCCTGCCACAGCCCCTGGTAGGCGGCCCGCGCCTGGTCAATCGCCTGCCGCTCGGCGGCGGGCAGGGTGCCACCCACATAGGCATTGATCCGGCTGATCGCGGTTTGGACCAGAGCCGGGCTGAGGTTGCTGGGCAGGGGCAGGGCGAGGACGGCGGCCCGCTCGCCCGCGTCTATGGCCCGACCGCCGGGGCTCTCGGGTTGCGTCGCCCGGCTGATGGCGGCAAGGACTCCCAGGGCCACGTCGGCCTCGAGCGGCTCGATCCCGGTGAATTCCGGCGAACCGAACAGGAGGTCGAACGGCAAGGCCGCCGCCTCGGTGAGTGCCCGCTGTTGCTGCAACGCGGTCAGTCCCCCGTGAAGCGCCGGTGGAGCGCCTCCTGAAAGAGCAGCCGCCAGGGCACGCCGGGCGGCGCAACTGCGGTAATCCGCCAGCGCATCCGCATATTGCTCGCGGCATTGAAAGAACTTCCGCTGCCACGCCGGGTCAGGGCAGTCCCCGAAGACCGGGCAGGTGAAGAACGTCTCGAGCACGTTCTGAAAGGGCCGCGAGAGCGGGCAATATTCGCGGATGCGTTCGGTCTCCTTGCGCGCGGCCTCGCAATCGTCCTTGCACGGCTCGTGACTCTCGGGGCAGCCGTCGTTGTCGCAATCCCACAACTCGCGGCAGCGGAAATCCTCCTCTTCCTCGGGCTCGTCCGCGGGCCGGCCGGCCCCCGGCGCCCAGGGATCTTCGATGGGATCCGGCAGCGGTGCCGGGGGCGTGGCGGGCGAAACGCCGTGCCAACCCGGCTGGCGCGCCCCGACCCCCGGATCCGTCTCCGCAAACAAGCCATCCGCGGTAATAGTGGCAGTGCCCTGGGGTTCCCAACGTCCTGTATCGTGATTGAAACTCCACAACACCGTCTTTTCCCCGGGGGCCAGTCTCAGCCTCGTCACCGGGTCCGGCAGATTTGGGAAGCGCATCGGAACCGGTTGGTCGAAGTTCATCGCGCCGTCTGTCTGCAAGGTGATCACCAGCGGCAGGTTCAAGCCGGGCGGTAACGGCTCCGGCAACCGGTCCGGCGCGACCGGAGCGATGCCCACCTGTCCCCCCCGGACGCCGGCGTCGCTGAACAGATTGTTGGGAGGGACCCGCACCTGCATCCCCGCCAGGGCGGGATTGGCCAGGACCACCGAGGAGGAGAAGGTGACTTGCGTTTCCTCGGTTGCGCTCACAGGCTTCAGGGCGCCCGCTTCGATCAGGGGCAGGAACACCTCGCCCGTGCCTCCGGCCAGATTGTTGGTCAGGCCCGCCACGGCCTCCCAGGCCTTGCCCACGAAGGGGTAGTACGCCCCGCCGGGCCACTGGCTGCCCAACGCTGTCCGACCGTCCACATGGACGAAGAACCGTCCGGCCGGGCTCGGTTGCAGCCGGAAAAAACCCCTCTCATCCGTCACGGCGCGCAGTCGCTCCTCCGCCCCGTCCACGGTGACCGTCACCCCTGCCAACGGACGGTTGCTGCCATCGGCATTCCGCTCCGAGGCGTACACATAGCCGATGACCCCCGTGTTCGGAAGGGCCGCACTGCCCGCGGTCTCGAAACTCCACACCCGCCGCCCGCCGGGCTCGCCGTCCCCGTCCACATCCGCATCCGTACCACTGGCATCCGGCAACCCGTCACCCACCAGGGTTACCT
>CALJWR010000055.1 GCA_937976685.1 uncultured Verrucomicrobiae bacterium | reverse complement strand
GGACGCGGGTTCATGGCGGAGCGCTCACTCGCTGCGCAGGGCGTCCACGGGGTTCAACCGGGCCGCCCGCCAGGCTGGCAGGAAGCCCGCCACCAGCCCTGTTGCCGCCGACACCAGCAGGGCCGCGCCCGCCACGGGCAGCGACATCGCCGCCGGCATGAATTTTGACAGTACCACGGTGGCGGGCCAGGCCATGCCGAGACCGATCAAGCCCCCCATCAGACAGATCATGGCCGCCTCGGTCAGAAACTGGGCGAGGATGTTGCGCCGCTTGGCGCCAATCGCCTTGCGAATGCCGATCTCTTTCGTCCGCTCCGCCACCGAGACGAACATGATGTTCATGATGCCAATGCCGCCGACAAACAGCGACAGGCCGGTGATGAAGAGCCCGCCGGCCGCGATCATGCCCGCCACGCGGTTGAAGGTCTTCAGGAACTGATCCTGTTCGTTGATGGCGAAATCGTCGTCCTGTCCCGGCGCAAGGCGGCGGATTTTGCGCAGGACGCCGCGCACCTCCTCCCGCAAGTCATCCAGCCGGTCCACACTCCCCGCCTTGATCTGGATGGCGAGGTCCGGAAACCGCCAGAAGGACTCGATGAACTGGCTGATGGGGATCACGACCTGGTTGTCGAGCGAGAACGCACCCATGAATTCGCCCTGCTTTTCGAGGACGCCGATCACTTCGAACGGGAACCCGCCGATATGAACCCTCGCTCCGAGAGCCGACCCGCGAGGGAACAGATTCGTCGCCGTTTGCGAGCCCAGTACGCACAGCGGTCGCCCGCCTTCCGCCTCGGCTCCCGAAAGGAAGCGCCCTTCGGCGATCGAGATCCCGCCGGTGAGCAGGAACGCGTCCGTGGTCCCGATCACCCGCACGCCACTGGCGCTCCGGTTGCCACACTTGACGGTTTGCCCGGTCTCCACGATGGGCGCCATCGCCTGCGCGGTGGTGACCTGCCGGTTCAGTTCCCGGAACTGAAGCAGGTCAATCTCCCGACGCCGGTTCTGCCGCACCCACTCGGCGTGAGAGTTGATGAACCACTCGAAGCGCTGCACATACAGCACGTCCGCCCCGAGCATGGCCACGCTCTGGGTGAAACTCCGTTTCAAGCCCTGGATGGCCGTCGCCATGAGCGTCACCGTAACGATGCCGATCACGATGCCCAGGGTGGTCAGGCCGGCGCGCATCTTGTTGGCGCGCACCGCGTCCCAGGCAATGAACAGGCACTCGTTGAATTCGGCGAGCAGGCGCGTCATGGCGGTCAGCGGGCGCGCCGTTCATCGCTCGCGATCAGCCCGTCGCGGATGCGCACGATGCGCCGGGCGTGGCGGGCGATGTCCTCCTCGTGCGTCACCACGATGATGGTGTTGCCCCGGCTGGCGAGCTGTTCGAACAGGGCCATGATCTCCTCGCCGGTCTTCGAGTCGAGATTCCCCGTTGGCTCGTCCGCCAGGAGAATGGAGGGCTTGTTGACCAGGGCGCGGGCAATCGCGACCCGCTGGCGTTGCCCGCCGGACATCTCGTTCGGCTTGTGCGTCATCCGGTCGCCCAGGCCGACGCAGTGAATGGCCTCGATCGCCACCGCGCGCCGCTCCGCCGCCGGCATGCCGGAATAGATCAAGGGAAGCTCGACGTTGTGCAACGCGTTGGCGCGCGGGAGGAGATTAAAGGTCTGAAAGACGAAGCCGATCTCCCGGTTGCGCACCTCGGCGAGCTGGTTGTCGTCCATATCACTGACGTTGGTCCCGTTGAGGATGTAGGTGCCCGAGGTTGGCGTATCCAGACAGCCAATCAGGTTCATCAGCGTGGACTTGCCCGAACCCGACGGGCCCATGATGGCGAGGTACTCGCCCCGCTCCACCGTGACCGTGACCTCACGCAGGGCGTGAATGATCTCGCCACCCATCTGATAGCGGCGGCTGATCTTTTCGAGGTGAATCAGGCTCATCCTGTGGGGGTGATCGGACGGTCAAACCACAACGACGCGCAAACCTACGGAGTACCCGCCTCGCCCAGCGGATTGTCTTTCTCCCCCGGTGGCGGGCCCACCTTGATCTTCTTGCCGTCCTCCAAATCGCGGCTGATGGCCTTGAACCCCCCGGAGATCACTTCCTGCCCTTCCTCCAGGCCCTCGGTGATCTCCATGTAGGCGTCGTCACTGATGCCGCGCTTGATGGGAACCATCCGTGCCACGTCGCCGTCCTTGAGAAAGACCACCTCGATGGGTTTCGGGGCCTCACCGGGCTTGCGCCCGCTCGGCGCGTTGGTCGAGGTTGCCGCGGCATTGGTGGCGCCCGCAGCGCTCCCCGGACCGGCTTTCGCGACGGAGTTGGTGGTCTTCGGCAGGCGGGTGGTCACGCTGGCGATCGGGACGGTTAGAACATTGGTGCGGTAACGGGTCTCGATCTCGGCCGTGAACGACATCCCCGGCCGGAACGCCTCCTTGTCCTTGATCCGAATCTTGACCTCGAACTTGGTGGCTTCCTGCGACTGGCCGCCGAAGCCGCCCGCGCCGGCTCCCAGCGTGAGCCCCCGCGAGGAGTTGGCGATCTCGGTGACCACCCCGTTGAACTTGCGGTCTTTGAAAGCGTCGCCCTCCAGGCGCGCGACCTGGCCGACCTGGATCAAGGGCACGTCCACCTCGCCCACCTCGACCCGCGCCTCCATCTCATTCAGGTCGGCGATGGTCATGATTTCGGTGCCCGCCATCATCGCCGTGCCCACCACCCGCTCCCCCAGTTGCGAATTCAACCGGATGACGGTGCCTTCCAAGGGCGAGTGAATGACCGTCTTCCGCAGGTCCTCCTCGGCGCGGTCCAGCGCCGCCCGCGACATCTCCACCTGATGCGTCGCGCTCCGCAACTGGGCCTGGGCCACCTCGTAACTCGTCCGGGCATCTACGAAGAGCGACTCGGACACCAGGCTGTTCCGGTACAGCGATTCCTGCCGGCGGAACTCGGCTTCCGCGCGGGCGAGGTTGGCTTCGGCAGTGGATTTGCCCGCGAGCGACGCCCGGTAGCTGGCAGTCGCGGAACTACTGTTGGCGATGTAGGTGTCCGGCTTGATGCGGACCAACAGGTCCCCCTTCTTGACGGCCTGCCCTTCTTTCACCGGCAGTTCGATGATCTCCCCGCTGACCTCCGGGCTGATCTTCACATAGACGACCGGCTGGACCCGACCGTTGGCCACCACGATCTCCGTGAGGTTGCGGCGGGTCACCTTTTCGGTCTGCACCGTGATCACGGCCTCGCGCTTTCGGAGGAAGGCGGCTGCCGTCAAGCCGCCAATCACCAGCAGCAGAACTGCGAAGACAGTGAGTTTCCGCCGCCTTTTCGACTTGGGATTTGCCATGTCAGTTTCGGGTTAAGACACCGCCAACGAGATTTAGTTTCATCGGATTGCCGCCCGTCCCTCTTTCAGCCGCCGAAAAGCCGGGCCGTCAATAGGCTGACGCCGACCAGCACCGCCTTCCACGGAATCCAGATCGCCAGCAGCCACGCCAGCGACCGGGCGAACGAGGCCCCGCTCAGCCGCGCGACGGCTGTCGCCGAGACCGCGATGCCCCACAGATCGAGCCCGTTCACGGAAGCCAGCACCAGATGCAGCGGGTCGCCGGCCCGGAATTCGCCCGCCACGGCAAGCGCCAGGCCCGGCGCGGCAAAGACGGTGCCCAGCGCCAGTTGCAACAACGGTGTCAGAATTTTGTTCAGCACCTCGATCATGGCGACGAGACCTGCAGCCTCGAGGGCCTTGCCGTAGTCAAAGCTGCCGCGCAGCACCTTCGCGCCGACAAGCCAGAGGACCAAGGCCCACCAGAACGTGGCCAAGACCGCGCTGACCAGCGGCACCCCGAAAACTCCGATTCCCGTGCCCAGCGCCTGCGGCGCCTCCGCCTTTCGTCGCACTTCTTCCAGTTGCTGGTCAGACCACTGCTGCTTCGCCGCCATCCTCTCCAGCGCCCGATCCTGGATCTCGCGTTGCTGCTGCTGGAGCACGGGATCGCGCGCGACGAACCAAGCGCCCGCCCAGCCGATCAGTACCAGCAGCAGCGCCGGCAGCAGCCAGTTCGCCATCGCTCGCGGACTCGCCTTGACCTCGGCAAAGACATCGTCGGGTGCGGCGAAGACGTTGAACATCCGGGACCAAACCGAAGTGGCGGTCGGGACCGCTTCACCCGAAGCGTCGCCGGGGGAGTAGGTTGGTTCGTTCATGATGCGGCCGCGCGGTTCTGGGCGCGTGAGCCGAAGCGTCCAACCAGCCCCTCGCGAAGTCACCTCCAATATCGGGCGGCGTTTGTACCTGCCCGAAACCACGGGCGGACCTTCGCCGGCCGCGAAGCCTACGCCGGAGGCCACGACAACCGCTCGCCCAGCCGCAAAACCCGGTGGGGTTGCTGGAGCCGCTGACAAACCGCGACGAACTCTTCCGGGCTCGCGGTGTTGAAGGCGAACAGGTCGTAATGGCAGGGGACCACGACTCGGGCTTTAATGTGTCGTGCCAGTTGCGCTGCCTCGCGTCCCCACAGGTTGCCGGCCACCCGGCGTTCGGGCGCGCGCCCGTTGATGGGCAGCAGCGCGATCGTCACCTGCTCGCGGAGCAGACGCGCCTCCATCCCCGGATACAGCATGGTGTCGCCGGCGTGGTACACCCGGTGCGGCCCCGCCCGCACCACAAAGCCCACGTAGCAGAAGTGCCCGCTCGCATCGCTCGCCAGGTCTTCGTGCGCCGCCGGCACCGCGCCGAGCTCGAACGGGCCCACCGTCGTGGACACGGGATCGTCCTCCGGATCCAGACCCAGGATCCGCGCCTCGTCCAGCCCGGACCGCCGGGCGGCTTCGGCGCGGTTCGCCCTGGCGCAGATCAGGCGCAGCCCGGGGTTCACCTGAGCCAGCGGCCGCAACGTTTCGGGATCGAGATGATCCGTGTGGTTGTGGCTCGAGGTGACGGCCTCCACGAAGTCCAGCCGCTCCGGTGCCACAACCCGCCCGCTGATCCGGGTGTGCGGTTTGTCGGTGCCGGCATACTTGCTGGTCAGCGAATCGGAGAGATACGGATCGAGCAGCAAATGGCTTCCCCGCCATTGAACGAGGAAGCCGCTCTGACCCAACCACCACAGGTGAAGGCGCTCCGGCTCCCGGCGGGCCGCGGATATGTCCGCGAGAAACGCATCATCCTGTAGCAGCGGCTTGATCATCGTCCCCACGAGTTGGCCAGCGATTCAAGCCCCGCACAATCCTGTTTGTGCCCGGCGGCGAGCCCGTGCGGACATGGTCGAACTCAGGGTTGGCGCCCCTATCTCCGCGCGCCCGGAGTGATGCGCCTGATCGAAGGCGTGGTCGCCGCGGGAGCGGGCCGTTCGCAACCTAACCCGGTCGCGCGCCGATCCTTGGGCGGCAAGGCCCGTCCGGGCGATTTCTGTCTGCCTCAAGGCTAGCCGGAGGCATTACAAGCTGGAAGGGAGTCATGGCGGGCTCGTCGGCAGTGTTAGCGAATTCCCCAATCAGCGCCTCCAGTTCTGCAGCCCGGGGCGGCAGCCCGGGGACCAGAGCGCGCTTTTCGGCGCGCGTCGGCCGGGTATCCCAGAGCCGCTGGCGGAACTCGGGGCACATGAAGCGGCAGCGTGGGTCAATCGCCGCCAAGGCTCACGATGGCGGTACAAACGCGCCCCATCTGCTCGCGGGGAAACTGCCTGGACAACTGCCGCATCTCCGCCCCCTCGTCGCGCGTGATCGAAAGGCCTTGCGCCTTGATCGCCTCATAAGCCCAGCGCACCCGTTCGCGGAAGGCCAGTTCGGCGTTCATCTGCCGGATGGCGGCGTCAATGTTGGCGCGGAACTCCTCAATGCCGTCGGGCTGGTATTCCTCCAGCAGCAGGGGCAGCAGCGTCTCGTAGGTGAGGGTGTTGGCGGTTTCGAGGGCGTTCCAGCAGGTGGCAATGACGGCGGCCTTGTTGATGCCGACCGCCCAATGGATTTCGTCCACGCTTTCCGGCTTGCATTTCCACAACGTCACCCGTCCCAACGGCTCGGTGACATGCCACACCGCGCCCTCGGTGCCCGCGAGCCTGTCATCCGCTGCGGGGTGATTGCGGCGTTCCATTTCCTCGCGCAGGGCCTGGAGGCGCGCCGATGAGCGGCGCGACGGGCGCGCCGTGCGCCTCCAGTTGGAACGGCCCCGCCACCGACGCGTCGGCGGGGCACACGCCAAAGAGCAGCGCCACTGCCAGCGGTTCCTCGTAGGCGATGAGACGGGCGTTGCGCGCGCGCGACATCTCGAAGCTACGGTGGCAGCCGCCGGCCTCGACGAGACCGGGCAGTTCCGGGTGGCGGGCGAGCAGTTCGTGCCAGTAGTTGAGGAACGGCCCCCATTTGCTGTTCCGCAGCACGGGCGAGAGCCGCAGCTTGTAGGTCAGCCGGCGGCGGCCGTCGGCGTCGGTTTAGTGGTAGGCCAGCACGTTGGTGCCATCCAGCTTCTCGTAGAGATGGGCGCGCTGGAAGGACGGGAAGAAGAACCGGCCATCCTTGCCGAAGGGATAGTGCAGCTTGGGCGTGGTGAAGATGCGCTGCGGTGTGGGACGGCCGTCCACGCGCAGCAGGGCGAGTGCGCCGTAACGGTGGTTGGGCCGCTGGCAGGGAAACCCCTCCAGGCGCACCTCGTCCTTGAACGGGTCCGTGGCGTCGAAAGGCTGCAGGAACTTCGCGTCCACCGCGAGCAGTCCGTTGGCGAGTTCCAGGTCGGCCATGGCGGCACCATGCCAGTGCGGGGGGAACGAAGAAAGCCGGAACCCGAACAGCCAACAACCGCGCGGTTCGCTACGCCGGCGGCCAGCCCTTTGGATTACGTCCTAAGACCGTCTGGTAAGCCCGCACGTTGGGCGGCGGCGGGCGAGGAGAGCCAGTGATGGTGGATACTACATATCCGCCCTCAGCCATAAAGCCTTGCTGACTCGCGGCTACCCCCCGGCGCAAGCGTGGCGTTGCCTCCGGAGGACTCCCCAGACTGAACACTCCGGGCAAGCACCAAGGAGGAACTCCAAACCGGCGTCACCGCCTGAGACACGGTCTTTTCATTTGGCGCGGTGCTTGACGAGTGCTTGGAAAGGGATGCGGGGATCGTGCTGGGAGCGTTCCTGTAATTGGGGCCAGGAAGGCTCGGGGTGAAGATCCGCCTTGAGCGCCACCAGGCAGACGCGCAG
>CALJWR010000054.1 GCA_937976685.1 uncultured Verrucomicrobiae bacterium | reverse complement strand
GAACGCAGGAAGTCATGCAGCGGCGCCGCCACCGCGCCCAGCGCATCCACGGCATTCAGGGCTTCCACCGCGACGGTATGCCCGTTCGCAGCAGGCGAAACCAGCGACTGCAGGGTCGCCAACGCCGCCTCCCGGTCCGCTTCGGTTCCGTGCTGGGCGAGGGCCTGCGCGGCGACAATTCGCACGCTGGGGGCCTCGTCGGTGAGGGCGAGCCGAAGTTCGTTGCGGCTCGCAGCGATTGCCGGCGCCCCGCGCATCAAGATCCCCTGGGCGGCCCAGTAGCGCTCCGCCGAGGATTGGGCACGCAGCCCGCGCCGGAGTTTGGCCAGCGCCGCAGGGCGTCCCAGCGACGCGGCATCCGCCATCGCCAGCGCCCGTTTCATCGGGTAGCCCGACCGGGTCTCCGGAATCCTCGTCGGTGATTGTTCCGGCGCCAGACGGGCGCGTTCGCCTTCGGGGAGAAAACCGAGGTCGCGGGTCTCCAGGAGGTGCCGGCGCAAGGCGGCCCGCAGTTCATTCAGAACGGCCCGGTGCTCGGGCGAGTTGACCAGATTCCGAACCTCATCCGGGTCGGTTGCCAGGTCGTATAACTCTTCAGCCGGCTTCGGCTCCCAGAAGTACGTCTGCGGCGGGGAAAGCCGGCCTTCATCGTAAAGCTGCTTCCATACGCGGGCGGTGGGCATGAGGAACATGTAGCTGACGTGCTGACCGTAAGGCAGGTTCGGCTGGAACTGGCGGACGTACACGAACCGCTCGTTGCGCACGCTGCGGACCAGGTCCGGCCGCTCGTCCATTCGTCCCCGCTCGCCGAACAAGTGCCGCGGGGGACGGCCGGCATGCGGCCCCATGAACGCGCGTCCGTCCATCCAAGCGGGTGGCGCCACGCCCGCCAGGCTCAAAACGGTGGGTGCGAGGTCAACAAAGCCCACCAGGCGATCCGACCATCCCCCGGGCGAATATTCGCTGGGAGCCAGGTGCCGGAACGCCTCCGGCACATGCACAATCAGCGGCACCTGCAGACCCGAGTTGTACGGCCAGCGTTTGCCGCGCGGCATGCCGGGACCGTGGTCGCCGTAAAAGAAGACAATGGTCTCTTCGGCCAGGCCATCGGCCTCCAATTCGCGCAAGACGCGCCCGGCCTGCGCGTCCATTTCGGTGACCTTGTCATAGTACTGCGCCCAGTCGCGGCGGACTTCAGGAGTATCCGGATGATACGCGGGGAGGGGCGCTTTCGCGGGATCGTGTTTGAGCTCGTGCGGGCGGGCGCGAATCTGGCTCTCGTGGGTGGTGGTGAAATTGACGACGGCGAAAAAGGGCTGGCCGGGGGCGCGGTTTCGCCAGTGGGCGCGGGTCGAGGAATCGTCCCACACCTGGCCGGGCTTGATCAGGTTGTAGTCCTCCTTGACGTTGTTGGCGCAATAGTAGCCGGCGTCGCGCAGGTAATGCGGGAACATTCGCGTTCCCGGCGGCATGGGCACATCGCTGCGCATGTGTTCGGCGCCAAACCGGCTGGGGTACCCGCCGGAGATGATGGCCGTCCGTGCCGGAGCGCAGACGGGCGCCGTGGACCACACATGCCGATACCGCAGCGAACGCTCGGCGAAACGATCGAGATTCGGGGTTTCGGCATAGGTGTCACCGTAGCAGCCCAGTTGCGGGCCGGTGTCCTCGCAGGTGATCCAGAGAATGTTCGGTCGTCGGGCTGCGGCGAGGGCGGCAGATGCACCAAGAGCGCACAGGACCAGCAACCAAGGGGTGCGACGCGATAGGATGTGCATGCCCAAACCGCACCAAGCCCCGGCACTTTCGTCAACTCCGACTATGGGTCTGATGGCGCTCTGAACACCTGCCTTTCCGTTGGGGCCTCCTCACGGCCCCGGCTGCGGATGGGCACCGATCTGTCGGACGTGCAGGGCAAGGGCCGTGCCAATTGACAAGCGCGCCCCACTCCGGCGGTATCTGGTCGTGAAGCGCTTGGTTAGAGCGAACCCACGAGCCGTTGCCGTCGCCGTTCTGGCCCTGACGATGGCAGCCGGGATGCATGGACCGCGTGCCAAGGAGCCGCTCCCCACGCGCCCGCCACGCCTGGACTTCGTCTTTCCCCTGGCAGCAGGCTGGCTGTCTGAGACCAGCCTCCGTCTGCACGGCGACCTCGGTTCCCTGCCGCTGCGCGGCTGGTGCGATGATCCGGGCGTAACGCTGGTCCGCGGAGCGAGCAACGAAGTCTTCTCCGTCAGGATCACGACGAATGCGATTCCCGGACTGAAGTGGCTGCGGTTTTCCTCGCCGGCCGGCGTCTCGGACTGGTTGCCGTTCGTCCTGAGCGATTGCGAGGAAGTCGCCGCCCAGCCTGACACGAACGCGCCCGTGGTGCTTCCCGTACCGGCACTGCCCGCCGGCGTCACCAGCCGCCTGTTAGCCGGGGGATGGACGAACGCCTTCGTCATTACCACGCAGACCAACCAGTTGCTCGAGGTGAAGCTTCAGGGCCTCGCCCTGGACTCGCCCGTCCACGCGCGCCTGCAGGTGCGCGACGACCGGGGCGTGGTGCTCGCCAGCGCCAGCACAACAAATCTCGCTGATCCCGCTCTGACAGTCCCGATGTTCCACGGGGCGCGCTGGCGCATCGAAGTCACGGCGCTCACGAACTTCCCGCCTGCGGAGTTTGACCGCCAGGGCGCTCCCTTCCGCGTCCTGCTTGATGCCAGCGACCTTCCCCCGCGCCAGAGTCCGGACGGCTCGGTGATCCTGACGCCTCACCCGGAGATGCAGCGTCCCAACCTGACACCGCGGATTGCCTTTCCCGGCCTCGTCAACGGCTTCATCTCCAGCCCGCTGGAGGAGGACTTCTACGGGTTCGACGCCGTCGCCGGCCAAGCTTACTGGGTGCGGCTCAAGGCGGCGAGCATCAGTTCGCCGTTGCGCGGCTCGCTGCGAATCCTTGACGCCCAACGCAACGTGCTGATGGAGGCGCTGGCAGGCCCCGATCCCGAACTGGCGTGGACCGCGCCGGACAGCGGCCGGTACGCGATCGTCGTCGGCGCGCAGCCCGGCTCGGGCGGTCTGGATTGCGTCTATCAACTCGAACTGGGACAACCGCGCGCGGAACTGCGGGCCACCTTGCGGGTACCCACCGTTACCATTGAACCGGGCGGCGCCGCCACGATCGAGGTGACCGTCATCAAGCCGCCCAGCTTCGAGCAACTCCTCATCGTCAGCGCGCAGGGACTGCCCGACGGGGTCACCGCTGCACCCGCGCACTTGCTGCCGCCAGCGGATCGGGCGGTGCTCACGCTTCGCGCGGCGACGGGTGCGGCGATCACGAATGTGCCGTGTCAGGTATCACTGCTGCCCGCCGTGCCGCCGGTCCTCGTGGAGTTCGCCCGAGTCCCGATCGTCGGTCGGTACGCGCCGCCCGGACGTCTGTTGCGGAACGAGGCCGAGCACTTCTGGCTGAGCGTCGGACCCTGCGCGACAGGGGAGTGAGCCGAATCTTGCCTTGCCCCGTCCGGCGGCGTCTCCCATCGTCCCGCGCCATGCAGTCACACGAGTTGCTTCGCGAGGTGCTGGAGGATGCCACCGTCAAGAAGGTGGCCGCTGACCTTGGCCTCTCGATGTCACTGATCTACAAATGGGCCGAGCCCACCACCGAAACAGGCAGCGGCACGGCAAATCCGCTCGACCGCATCGAGGCACTGATTCGCTCAACGGGGGACGAGCGGATTGTCCAGTGGATCGCTCAGCGGGCCGGAGGTTTTTTCATCCGCAACCCGAAAGGCTCGTGGCCGCATCCGCATTTTCTGGTGCCCGCGACAAACCGGATCGTGCAGGAATTTGCCGACCTGCTGGCGGTCATCGCCTCGGCGGCCGGGGACAACCTAATTTCCGACAAGGAGGCGAAATCCATCCGGGCGCGATGGGAGGACCTGAAGTCGGTGACGGAGGGTTTCGTTCGCTGCTGCGAAGAGGGCAACTTTGGCAACTTGAAGCTGCCGCAATCGCCGGCCCCGGCCAGGTAGCCGCGGGGCCGCACAGTCGCTCTACACGCCGCGCCGGTCAGGGCGGTCCGTCTCCACGAACTCCCGAACGTCCACGGCCAGCATCCCGGCGGCGCGGATCGCCTGCATCCCAAGGTCGGTGTCCTCGTAGGCCAGACAAGCGGCGGGCGGCACACCCAGCCTGCGCGCGGCTTCGAGGAAGATGTCCGGGGCAGGTTTCTGCCGGCTGACATCCTCGCTGGTGACCACTGCCGCGAAGAAGCGCCGGATGCCCAGATGATCGAGCACGCGTTCGATCACGCGGTGGGTTCCGCCGGAGGCCACGGCCATGGGACGCACGCCGTGGTTTTCGCGCACGATGCCCACAATGGCGTTGATGGGTTCCACCTGCTCGATCAACGGGAGGTAGGTGTCCTCCTTCTCCCGCGCGATCGCCAGAGGGTCCAATGCGATCCCCTGCTCCCGACTCAGCGCTTGAACAATTTCACGCGAGGGAATCCCGCCCAGGGAATAGAACCGCTCTTCAGAGAATGTCAGGCCGTGGCGAGCGATGACCGCCTGCCAGGCCCGCCAGTGCAGGGGCATCGTGTCGGCCAACGTGCCGTCGCAGTCAAAGATGAGGCCCTGAACGGACTCGGGAATCGGAGGAATCATGGGGCGAATCGGGACGGGCACGGACGCCTCAGCCCTGGAGCGCTTTGAGCCGGGTTTCCAGGTCCCGGGCCATCAGCGGCTCAATCAGGCAATCCAGATCGCCATCCAGCACCACGGGCAGGTTGTAGATGCTCAGATCAATCCGGTGGTCCGTAACGCGGTTCTGCGGGAAGTTGTAAGTGCGGATCTTCTCGTTGCGCTCGCCAGTGCCCACCTGCTTGCTGCGCTCGGCGTCATACTTGGACTTTTCCTCCTGCACCTTTCGCTCGAGCAGACGGGTCCGCAACACCGTCAGCGCCTTGGTCTTGTTCTTTTGCTGGGAACGGCCATCGGCGCAACGCACGATCAAGCCGGTGGGTTTGTGAAGGATTTGCACGGCAGAGTCAGTCGTGTTGACTCCCTGGCCGCCCGGGCCGGACGCGCGGCACACCGAAATCTCGAGTTCCTCGGGCTTGATCTCGATGTCCACCTCCTCGGCTTCGGGAAGCACGGCCACGGTGGCAGTGCTGGTGTGAATCCGCCCCTGGGCCTCGGTCGCCGGCACCCGTTGCACGCGATGCACGCCGCTTTCGTACTTGAGCCGCCGGTACACCTCGTCACCCGACACACTGAAGATGACCTCCTTGAAGCCGCCCAGGTCCGACGGACTGGCGTCCATCGTCTCAATCTTCCATCCCTTCGATTCCGCGTACCGGCACAGCATCCGGTACAGGTCGGCAGCAAAGAGCGCGGACTCGGAGCCACCGGCGCCCGCGCGAATCTCGATGATCGTGTTGCGCGAATCCGTCGGATCGGGCGGGAGAATTGCCGCCTGAACCTTTTTCTCCAGCCGGGCAATGGTCGCGTCGAGGCGCTCGCGTTCCTCCCGCGCCAACGCCAGCAATTCGGGGTCCCTCTCCGCCGCCAAGAGCGCCTCGTTGGCCTCCCGTTCCGCGAGCGCCCGCAGATATTCCCGTCCTTCCGCCACGACCTGCTTCAGTCGGGCGTATTCACGGGCGAGTTCTTGGGCGCGGCCGGGATTGGCGAAGACCCCGGAATCGCTCAAGAGGGTCTCGGTTTCCGCGAGCCGCCGGGAAAAACTCTCGATGTAGGGACGCAGGTCCATCAGGGCCTGAGCAAAAGCGAACCGCCCGCCGGACGGCAATCCGGCGGGCGGAAAAGCGGACAAGGCCTACTTGCGCTTCTTCTTCGCGGCGCTGGCGGCGGCCATTGCCTCTTGGGCGGCCTTGGTCTTGGCCATGCGCTGCTGGAACTTGTCCACGCGGCCGGCGGTGTCCACGAACTTCTGCTGGCCGGTGTAAAACGGATGGCAAGCGTTGCAGATGCCCACGACGATGACGGGACGGGTCGAACGCGTCTTGAACGAATTGCCGCAGGCGCACCGCACCTCCGCCTCGACGTACTTCGGGTGAATGTCAGGCTTCATATTCCAAAAGCCGGGAACGGTACCGGCCGGCTTCGTGGAAACAAGCGGGAAATTGGGTGAAATCGTTTGACTGGTTCGGAAGCCCCTCGCTAAATTTTTCAGCCGTTCGGGTTCCAGAGTAGCTCAATGGTAGAGCAGCCGGCTGTTAACCGGCGGGTTAGAGGTTCGAGCCCTCTCTCTGGAGCCACCTTTTCCCGTTTTTCCCACTCGAAAGACCTTGGATCTCACGGCTTTTCCCAGGATGGCATCTCGGCATCCCTTTTTAACCAGCATTCGACGCCACGATCCAATGGCCCTCCGTCCGCCCAGACGCATCGCCCCGCTTCATCCCCGCGCGTTGGGCGGGCAATCGGGCCAGCCTCGCCTAAACCGGCGGCGGCACTTTGCGCGAGGCGTCGGCCGTCACCGGCGTTTGGACCGATACGGACCATCACGCCAGTCTGTAGCGCTTCCCGACCCGGCGCTCCAACTCCAAAAGTGGCTGACAAGCGATCGCCCAATTGACAGTCTCGCTTGATGTTCAAAATGTCCCTGCCCCTCGCCCTCGGGCTAGTTGGCCTGGTTTCGGCCGCCCAGTCCGACTTGCCACCCCTCGCGCGCCCGATGGTCGGACGCGACCCCGTCGTCGGAGAGCGCGACCGACCGGTGGCAGCGAACAAGCCGTTCCCCTCCCACTGGGGTCCGCCGCCCGCCATCCAGACCCGCGACCTGCGCGAACTACCGGGCGGCTTCGGTCGGGGCAGCAGCACGCTGGCCGCGTGGATTCAAGCGAATCTGGACAAGGACGCCGCCGCGGCCGCCACCAAAGCTCTGGTCCAGCCGCGTTTCCCGGATGGCACGGGGGGTGTCACCGTGACGGGTGATTTGAAACAATGGCACAAAGTGACGCTGACACTGGATGGCCCGTTCGCCCACGAGCGCGACCTGAACCCGAATCCCTTCACGGATTACCGTTTCACCGTGCGCTTCCGCCATGAGTCCGGCGCACCGGACTACCAGGTACCGGGCTATTTCGCCGCCGATGGCAACGCGGGTGAAACCTCCGCTGAGTCCGGCACCCAATGGCGCGCGCACCTTTCGCCGGACAAGGTCGGCACCTGGACCTACACGGTCGGCTTCGTGAAAGGCCCGCACGCCGCGGTGGACGACCAAGCCCCGGTCGAGCCAGTCACGCCCTTTGACGGCCGGACCGGCACGTTCACCGTCGGCCCCACCGACAAGACCGGTCGCGACTTCCGCGCTCGAGGCCGATTGCAGTACGTGGGCAGGCATCACCTGCAATTCGCCGGCACACAGGAGTTCTTCCTCAAAGCGGGTGCGGACGCTCCGGAGACTCTGCTCGCCTACGCGGACTTCGACGGCACCACCGCCCACAAGCCCGCGGGTACCCCCGCCCGCCCCGGCGAAGCTGCACCCGCCGGCCTCAAGACCTGGCAGCCGCACGTGCAGGACTGGAAGCCCGGCGACCCGACCTGGAAGGACGGCAAGGGCAAGGGCCTGATCGGCGCGCTCAATTACCTCGCCGGTAAGGGTTGCAACGCCTTCTCCTTCCTGACCTACAACGCCGGCGGCGACGGCGACAACGTCTGGCCGTTCGTCGGGCGCGAAGCGAAGTTGAACTACGACACCTCCAAGCTGGATCAGTGGGAAAGGGTGTTTGAACACGCCCAGCGACTCGGGCTCTTTCTGCACTTCAAGACCCAGGAGACGGAGAACGACGACCTCCAGGGACCGGGCGCGGCGCAGGCGCTGGACGCGGGTGAATTGGGCGTCGAGCGGAAGCTGTATTTCCGCGAACTCATCGCCCGCTTCGGTCATCACCTCGCGCTCAACTGGAATCTCGGCGAGGAGAACACCCAGACCCCGGAGGTGCAGCGCGCGATGGCCCGCTACTTCCACGATCACGATCCTTACCGCCATCCCGTGGTCATTCACACCTACCCGGACTGGCAGGAGCGCGTCTATGGGCCGTTGCTGGGCGACGGCTCGCTGCTCACCGGCGCCTCGGTGCAGTGCGACTGGAACCAGGCCCATCGCTGGACGCTGCGCTGGGTGACCGACTCCGCCAGGGCCGGCCGGCCTTGGGTCGTGGCCAACGACGAGCAGGGCAGCGCCAATACGGGCGTGCCGCCCGACCCCGGCTATGCCGGCTATGTGGGCAAATTGCGCGATGGCAAGGACGTCGGCCACGATCTGCACGACATCCGCAAACTGACCCTTTGGGGGAACCTCATGGCCGGGGGCGCGGGGGTGGAATACTACTTCGGCTACGGTCTGCCGCAGAATGACCTGGTGTGCGAAGACTGGCGCAGCCGTGATCAATCGTGGGACTACTGCCGCATCGCGCTGGAGTTCTTCGCCGCGAACCAGATTCCCTTCTGGGAAATGCACAGCGCCAACGCGCTCATTGGCAACGAGAAGAATGACAACTCGAAGTACTGCCTGGCCAAGGCAGGCGAGCTTTACCTCGTGTACCTGCCCAAAGGTGGCACGACCTCGCTGAACCTTGCCGGCGCAGCGAAGTCCTTCCGCGTCGAGTGGTTCAGCCCCCGCGCGGGTGGGCCACTGCAGGCCGGCTCGGTTGCTCGGGTCCAGGGCGGCGGCATGGTGGACCTCGGCCAGCCGCCGGCCGAACCGGATGAAGACTGGGTGGTCTTGGTGCGGCCTTGAACAGAAAAGCTGGGAGATCGTTCGCCAGAACGTAACGCCTACGCGTGTCGGCGCGGCAGGTCATGGACTGCGGCGAAAAAGATCTTGGCCGGGCCGGCAGAGAGCACGCTCCGTTAGTCCACGGCGAGTACGCTGCGGACCAAGCTGCCCCCGCTGGTTCGCAGTTGGGGAATCGGAGCCAGAGTAGATTTGCGCCGGCCAGTGCGCAGAAGAACTGCTCGCTGCGCGCGCTTTCGAGCGCGGTGAGCACGCGAGCGTCGAGCCGCGGCTCGCGACAGATGCCGGAAAGGCCGCTTGCCGAGTCCCGGCCCTCCATTGGAGTGCCAGCTTTTTCCAAGACCACATCCTCGTGGCGATCAATGGCACGCAACGGATGATCCCCAGCGCGCTAGCCTCGCGGTGAAGGGTAGTCAGAAACTCGGGCTGGGCGGGGGGGAGTTTCCGGCGCGCTTCTCAGATGCCGACCCAACCGGCGCGTTCAAATTCCGGTGGGACTTTCTCAACCGCCTGCTACCGTGCCCCAGTGACCGTCCTGGAAGCCATTCACCGCAGTGCCGATTTCCTCGCCCGCAAGGGTGTGGATTCACCCCGTCTGCAGGCGGAACTGCTCCTGGCACACGTGCTGGCCCTGCCGCGACTGCGCCTCTACCTCGATTTCGAGCGATGGCTGAGTGACGAGGAAACCGCACGGCTACGTGAGTTGGTCAGACGACGAGGCAATCGCGAGCCCCTGCAGCATCTGCTGGGCAGCGCTTCCTTTTGCGGCCTGGAGATCAAGGTGAGTCGCCATGTGCTGATTCCACGCCCGGAGACGGAGTCTCTGGCGGAGCTTGCGTGGGAATGGCTCCAGTCGGTCGCCGCGGATCAGCCGGCCCCCCGCGTGCTGGATTTCGGAACAGGGAGCGGCTGTCTGGCAATTACGCTGGCAGTGAAGTGCCCCACTGCGCGAGTGACGGCGCTCGATATCTCGCCCGCCGCACTGGACGTTGCCCGAGAAAATGCCCGCCGGCACGGCGTGACGGGGCGCGTGGAATTCGTCGAAGGCGACGGTTTCGCCGCCCTGCGCCCCGACGCGACATTCGATCTCATCGTCGCAAATCCGCCGTACGTTCCCTCGGCCGAAATTGAGACGCTGCAACCGGAAGTGCGGGACGGCGATCCACGAATGGCGCTCGATGGCGGGCCGGACGGTTTGGTATGCATCCGGCAAATCGCGGTAGTCGCACCGCACCATCTGCGGAGCGGCGGGCGGCTGATGCTCGAATTCGGCGACGGGCAGGATGGGGCGGTTCGCGCGCTCTTCGAGGGGAAATTCTGGAATGAACCGGCGCTGGGAAACGACCTGGCCGGCCAACCCCGAATCCTCGTTGCGAGCCGCTCGACGAGATGATTCAGTGCGGGTCGTCGCGACCTGAAGCTCAGAGCGATTCCCCATGTACAGCCTGATCATCAACGGCGGCGTGCCCCTGCACGGGGAAGTGCCCATCAGCGGCGCGAAGAATGCCGTCCTGCCGCTCATGGCCGCCTGCCTCCTGACGCGCGAACCATGCGTCATCCGCAATGTGCCCGACCTCAGCGACGTGCAGTTCCTCGGCAGGATCCTGACCTCGCTCGGTGCCAAAGTGCGCTTCGCGGGCGATTCCGTTGCGATTGAAGCGAATCGCATCCAGTCGTTCGCGGACTACGATCTGGTTCGGCGGATGCGCGGCTCGATTTGTCTGCTGGGACCGCTGATGGGTCGGTTGCGGCGGGCGGAGATCTCGCTGCCGGGCGGGTGCGTGATCGGGTCGCGGCCGGTGGATCTGCATTTGAAAGGAATGCGGGCCCTGGGCGCAGCGGTGGCGATCGCCGGGGGATACGTGAAAGCCCGGGCGAAACGCTTGGTTGGCGCGGAGGTGTTCCTCGGGGGCCGCGCCGGGCCGACAGTGCTGGGGACGGCCAACGTGATGATGGCCGCGAGCCTGGCGGACGGCGTCACCGTCATTCAGAGCGCCGCGTGCGAGCCCGAGTTGGTGGACCTCGCGAACTTTCTCAACGCGATGGGCGCGCGCGTCAGCGGCGCGGGCAGCCCGACCATCGTGATCGAGGGCGTCAAGCAACTCCAGGGCGCGGAACATGCGGCCATTCCGGATCGGATCGAGGCCGCCACCTTCGCCATCGCGGCCGCCGCCACCCGGGGCGAGGTCACCCTGACGGGCGCCCGGCCGGACCATTTCCACGCGGTGCTGGACAAGCTCCAAGAAGTGGGTGCCCGCGTGGAACGGCGGGAGGGACGTCTGACAGTCAAAGGGACGCGGGAGTTGCTGCCGTCCGACGTGACGACCCAGCCCTACGCCGGTTTCCCGACGGACGCCCAGGCCCAAATGATGACGCTCATGACGCAGGCCCGTGGCATCAGCATCATCACCGAGCGCATCTTCGAGTCGCGGTTCATGCACGTCAGCGAACTGGCCCGGCTGGGGGCCGACATCACGATCGAGGGGCCCAGCGCGGTGGTGAAGGGTCCGACCAAGCTCAGCGGGGCGCCGGTCATGGCGAGTGATCTGCGGGCCTCGGCCGCCTTGGTGATCGGCGGGCTGATCGCCCGGGGCCAGACGCGTGTCCGCCGCATTTACCACCTGGATCGCGGCTACGAAAAGATTGACGAAAAGCTCCGCCGCCTTGGGGCTCGAGTGAAGCGCGTGCAGGAGTGACGGTCCGCTGGTCAAATCCCCCCGACTCCGCCCCCCGACTCCGCCGACCACAGCGTTGCGGCCGGCGGGTTGGCCTGCCACTATTCTGGTGCCGGTCAGGGGTGACCTGAGTCCCCTCCGTTCGGCCAGCCCATGCTGAAATTCTTCATCTCCGCCATCATCCTGGGAGCCTTGCTGTATTTCGGGCTTCAGTTCCGCGACTACGCAAATCAGAAGCTGAAAGAGGGAAGCTCGGAGAAATCGTCCCGCTATGCGCCGGGCAAGCTACCGGGCCTGCCAGCGGAACTGGAAGCATCGTGGGAAGACGCCAAACGGAACGGCCCGGATGGCATCCGCGAGTGGTTTCGGGCCCATCGGAGCCAGGTCAGCGATCCGCGGCTGACCGAACTGGAACTGGACTACGTGGTGCTCGCCGGCCGCGGCAATCCCGCCGAGGCGCGCCGGGTGTTGAACGCCATCAAGCAGCGGATCTCGCTGGAATCGCCGCAGTACCGGCGATTCCAGCAGTTGGATCAGGCGTATCCGTAAGCGCAGGCCGCCCCGGGGTCGGTCGCTCCGGTCCGGTTGCCCGTGCGGATTTGCCGCCCCTTCAGGCGATTTCCCAACCCGGACGGTAGGTGCCCTTGAGGAACTTGTCGGCCTCCGGGCAGTTCGGTGATTTCATCGCCTTGGCATCCCACTCCATCTTCCGGCCCACGCGAAGGGCCACCAAGCCGAGCAGGCCCATTTCGGTGAGGGCTGCGCCGTACTCGAAATTGGCGCTCGCGGCCGGGCCACCTTTGCAGGCGTCAATCCAGTCGCGGTGATGCCCCTTTGACCGCGGCAGCGTCTTCGGCGGCGGTTGGAAATCATCCATGCGCGAGCCTGGCAGCAAACGCGGGTCGCCTGCCCAGCCCGGACAGGTGATCATGCCTTTGTCGCCGATGAACAAGGTGCCGTTGCCGCCGGCGCCCAGTTGATCGTCGGGGTCCAGGCCTTCCGGACGGGGCGGGCGCATTCCGCCGTCGTACCAGTAGAATTTCACCGGTGGCATCGTGCCCCGCGCCGGGAAATGGTAATAGTACACGCCGCCCGGAGGAGCCATTTCCGCATCCACGCCGCCGGCGCCGTACGCCTCGATGCTGGTGGGCGCGGTCAGGTCCAAGGCGAAGCAAGCGGGATCGAAGTTATGGCAGAAGAAGTCCCCAATGGGAGCCGTGCCGAAGGCCCAGTAGTCGCGCCACGTCACGGGCGTGTACGCCGAGCTGTACGGCCGCATTTCCCGGGGGCCGATCCAGAGGTCCCAGTTGGTTCCCTTGGGCACAGGTTCCGATTGAGGCAGCCCGTGCGTGTACTTCTTGCTCCATCGGCTGGCGCCGGTCCACGCATGAACCTCGCGAACGTCACCAATCACGCCAGCGCGAATCCACTCGTAGGTCGCACGCAGCCCCTCGCCCGAATGGCCCTGGTTGCCCATCTGGGTGGCGACGCCGGATTCCCGGGCCACCTTCGCCACCAAGCGCGCCTCCCAGACGTTGTGGGTGAGCGGCTTCTCGCAATAGCAATGCTTGCCGGCCCGCATCGCCAGCACGCTCACGTAGGCGTGGGTGTGGTCGGGCGTGGCGCACAGCACCGCGTCAATCGCCTTTTCCTTTTCGAGCATGACGCGGAAGTCCTCGTAGTCGGCCACCGTGAAGTTCGGCGTTTTCTGGGAGTAATGCTTCTCGGCCTCGGCTTTGACCGGCAGCCGGCCGGCGATGCCCCGGAAGTAAAACGCCTCGAGATCCATGTGCTCGATGGGATCGGCCACGGCGATGATCTGGGCGTCCGCAAGCGGGAACAATCCGCGCATATTGGTCCGCCCCTGCCCCCCGGCGCCGACGATGGCAATGTTCACCTTTTCACTGGGCGCGACAAACCTTGCCCCACCCAAGACGTGCCGGGGAACGATCGTGAACGCGGCGGCGGCCGCAGCAGTGGTACCAAGGAAACTACGACGAGTAACCACGGAGGAGGGAGTCATGACTTTCATAGGCTGAAGAACACGTGTGACGAACGGGGAAAAGCATTGCCCCACCTGCAAGTGAGGCTCAAGCAGGAATCGGTCCGGGGGCGCACGGGGTTTGCGCCGGGCGCAAACGTCCCCGGCTCCTGACTTCCACTCCCGCGTCGTTGCGACGGAACCGGCGAAATTCCCGTCCCGCCCATTGTGGAAATCCTCTTTTCGCCGCCCGTCCGCCTCGATAAGCTCCCGGCCAGTCAGCAACCGGCAACAACAAGAATGCGCATGAACACCCCGAACGTTCCCCCAACTCGGTTTTCGCGTCGCTCGTTTCTCAAGACCTCCTCAGCCGCCGCGGCGGGCCTCGCCGCGACGCAGTTCCCCGCCGTCTTCACCGCCCGCGCAGCGGCGATGGAGAAGGTGAAGATCGGCTTGATCGGCTGCGGGGGGCGGGGCACCGGGGCCGTCCTCGACGCCCTCGGGGCCGCGACGAAAGTCATTTATCCCGGTGCCGGCTACCACACCGAAGACGTCAAGGAGGGCGCTCAAGTGGCGCACAAGGACATTGAAGTCGTCGCCCTGTGCGACCTGTTCCGGGACCGGCTCAGTCGCGCCCGTGAGAACCTGAGCAAGCTGGGCATCCACATCCCCAACGCGATGTGCTTCGACGGCTTCGACGGCTACCAGAAGCTGCTGGAGGTGAAGGAGATCAACTACGTCATTCACGCCACCCCGCCGAAATTCCGGCCGGAACAGGTCCTCGCCGCGGTGAAGGCGGGCAAGCACGTGTTCATGGAAAAGCCGGGCGCCGTGGACGCGCCGGGCTGCCGGACGCTGCTGGAAGCCTACGAGATCGCACAACAAAAGGGCCTGGGAATCGCCTGCGGCACACAGCGACGGCACATGAAGGGTTACAACGAGACCATCAAACGCATCCGAGGCGGCGACATCGGAGACCTCGAATACCTGCGCTGCTATTGGAACGGCGGCGTCATTTGGGTGATCGAGCAGACGCCGGAGATGTCCGACATGGAATGGCAGTTGCGGAACTGGAACTACTTCACGTGGGTCAGCGGCGACCACTATGTGGAGCAGCACCTTCACAACATTGACATCATGAACTGGGTGATGGGCACCCACCCGATCAAAGCGTTTGGCATGGGCGGTCGCCAGATGCGCCAGCACCCGATCCACGGGCACATCTACGATCATTTCGCTGTCGAGTACGAGTATCCGAACGGCGTGCGCATGTTCAGCCAGGCCCGGCAGATGAACCACTGCGAGGGCAAGGTCGAGGAAGCCGCCCACGGCTCCAAGGGGGCCAGCAATTGCGCCAACTGGATCAAGCAGAAGGACGGCAAGTTCTGGCGGTACCGCGACCCGGAGGTCAACCCATACCAGCAGGAACACCGCAACCTCATCGAAAGCGTGCGGGCGGGCCGCCCGCTGAACGAAGCGCGGAACCTCGCCGAGTCCACCCTCACGGCCATCATGGGCCGCGACGCCGCCTACAGCGGGCAGACCGTCGAGTGGGAGCAGATTTTTGCATCGAAACGAGTGTGGGGACCGGCCGAACTGAAGTTCGGTCCGGCGCCCTTCCCGCCCGTGCCCAATCCCGGCGAGTACAAGGTCATCTGAAGCTTGCAAGCGCGTCCGGGAGCGACCGCACCGCGCCCGCTGCCAACCGCCCGCCTGGCCGGGGGATGGCAGCGCCGCGCGGCACTCCCCTCCATTGCGCAGCAAACCCATCGGCTGGCCATCGGTGGAGATCGCCCCGCGAACCGACCATGTCCGAACACTCCTGCAACGCGAAAGCGTCGAGGTTAGTGCTTGGTTCCCCGGTCACCGGTTGCGATGCTTGGGGCGTCATGTTCGCGGATTTGCACCTTCACACCCATTTCTCCGACGGCACCTACACGCCGGAGGAATTGGCCGGGCACGCCCGCCGTCACGGCCTTACCGCCATTTCGCTCACCGACCACGACACCGTCGAAGGTTGCGCGCGCGCCGCGGCGGCATGCGCCCAGAACCAGGTCGAATTCATCACGGGCACCGAACTGACCGCCGAACTTGCGGACTACGAATTGCACCTGCTCGGCTACGGGATTGATCCCCAGCACCCGCGCCTGCTGTGTGAACTCGCGCGCTTCCAGAACGGGCGGCAGAACCGCATCCACGAAATGGTGGCGCGGCTGAACGCCCACCGGGTGCCATTGATGGCGGAGGCCGTCTTTCGCGTGGCCAATTGCCGGTCGCCCGGCCGGCCGCACGTGGCGCGGGCGCTGGTGCAAGAGGGTTTCTGCCGGACCGTGGACGAGGCATTCGACCGGTTTTTGAAGAAGCACCGACCGGCCTGGGTGCCGAAGGTGCGAATGTCGGCAGTGGATGGCATCGCCTTGATCCACGCGGCGGGCGGCGTGGCGGTGATGGCCCATCCCGCACTCAACCACAATGACGGTCTCATCCCAATCATGGTGGAGGCGGGGCTGGATGGTCTCGAGTGCTGGCACACCAAGCATTCGACGGCGGCCAGCGAACACTATCTCGCGCTGGCGCGGCACTACCACCTGTTGCCAACCGGCGGTTCGGATTGCCACGGTTTGAGCAAAGGTCGTCCGCTGATCGGCACGGTCAAACTGCCCTTCGAGCATGTCGTGCGGTTGAAGGAACGGATCGCGGAACGCCGCGCTGCCTTGGTCCCGCCCGTCACGTCCGCAGCCCACTGAGCCATGGGATTGTTTCAACGCCTCAAGGAAGGTCTCGCGCGGACCCACTCCAAGCTGGTCCACGAGATCAAGCGCATCGTCACGCGTTCGCCCAAACTGACCGGCACCTCCCTCGAAGAGCTCGAAGCCGCCTTGCTGGGGGCCGACCTCGGCCACGCCATGACCGTCCAGATTGTCGCCGCTGTCCGCAAGGCGTACGAAACCCAGGGCGGGGCCGGGGTGGACGTGTTCACCATCGCCGAACGCGAAGTGGCAGCGAGCCTGGCTGCCAGCGCGCCCGTGGGCGAACTGGCAGTCGCGGGCCTCCGCCGTGCCCCCACCAACCCGACGGTGGTCTCGATCGTGGGCGTCAACGGCACCGGGAAAACCACCACCGCCGCCAAGCTGGCCCGCCTGATCCAGGACCGGGGCGAGTCCGCGGTGCTCGCCGCGTGCGACACGTTTCGCGCCGCAGCCATCGAGCAACTCAAGCTGTGGGGCCAGCGGCTGGGCGTACCGGTCATCGCCGGCAACTACAACGCCGACCCGGCCGCCGTCGCCCACGACGCCATTGCGGCCGCGCAGGCCAAGGGCGCGCACTACTTGTTCGTGGACACCGCCGGCCGTCTGCACACCAAGAGCAACTTGATGAAGGAACTGCAGAAGGTCCATCGCGTGATGGACAAGAAGCTCCCAGGCGCGCCGCACGAGGTGCTGCTGGTGCTCGACGCCACCACCGGCATGAACGCGCTCAATCAGGCCAGGGAATTCCACAAAGCCGTGCCGCTCACCGGGCTGGTGGTGACCAAGCTCGACGGCACCAGCAAGGGCGGCATGGTGGTGGCGATCCAGAAGGAGCTGGGGCTCCCGATCAAATTCATCGGGGTGGGCGAGCAGGCCGACGATCTTCAACCCTTCGACCCGAAGCAGTTTGCCGAGGCGCTGTTCAGCGACAAGGGCTAGGCGCGAATCCGGGGGGCGCGTGGCGAGACCGCCCGGCCCCGTCAGCCTGAAAATCTGGGCGCGCGGCAAGGTCGCCGGCGCCCACGGCTGCGGGCGCGATTGGATTTGAATTACCCCCGCGCCGACCACCAGTATTCCAGCCATGCAGAACGTCATCACCGGCCCGGTCTATGTCGTGCGCGACAACATAGACACGGACCAGATCATTCCCGCCCAGTACCTCAACCTCGTGCCCACGATTCCCGAGGAGTACGAGAAACTGGGCAGCTTCGCGCTCTGCGGCCTGCCGGAGTCGCGGTACCCGATCCGTTACGTGCGCGAGGGACAACTGGACAGCGAATTTCCCATTGTGGTCGCCGGGCGGAATTTCGGCTGCGGCAGCTCGCGGGAACATGCGCCCATCGCTCTGGGTTCGGCGGGCTGCGAGGTCGTGCTGGCCGAGAGCTTCGCGCGCATCTTCTTTCGCAACTGCGTGGCCACGGGCGAGCTTTACCCCTGCGAGAGCACGGCGCGGTTGTGCGAGCTTCTCAAAACGGGCGACATCGTAAGTGTGGATCTCGACGCCGCCACGGTCAGGGTGGCCGCAACCGGTGACGTGCATTCGTTCAAGCCGCTGGGCGACGTTCGTCCCGTGGTGGACGCGGGTGGCATCTTCAATTTCGCCCGCCAGTCGGGCATGATCCCCGCCCGCCAATGAAAACGCTGATGCGCTGGTTCGCCGCGGCTGGGACGCTTTCGCTGGCGGTATGTGCCGCCGACTGGCCGGAGCCGCCGGTGGTCACCCCGGGCACCGGCAGCGCGCCGCCCTCGGACGCGGTGGTGTTGTTCGATGGGCGCGATCTCTCGCCGTGGCGCGGGCAGCAGGGCGAGGCGCAATGGATGGTGGCCGATGGCTTCGCCGAAGTGAGCGGAACGGGCAACCTCTTCACAAAGCAGGAATTCGGCGACTGCCAGCTTCACATCGAATGGGCCACGCCACCGGTGGTCGCCGGCAACGATCAAGGCCGCGGCAACAGCGGCGTGTACTTCCACCGCCGCTACGAAATCCAGATCCTCGACTCGTACCAGAACAAGACCTACCCGGATGGCCAGGCCGGTGCCTTTTATGGCAACCGCCCCCCGCTGGTGAACGCCAGCCGGCCGCCGGGCGAGTGGCAGACCTACGACATCATCTTTCGGGCGCCGAAGCCGGGCGAAGACGGAAAGGGGCTCCTGCCGGGAGCCCTCACCGTGTTTCATAACGGTGTACTGATCCAAGACCACGTACCCGTCAAGGCACCCACGACAGCCGCCGCCTTCAATGACGTGTCGCCCACCGGCAAAGGGCCCCTGATGTTGCAGGACCACGGCAACCCGGTACGGTACCGCAATATCTGGCTGCGACCGTTGTAATCCACCTCAGGCGGGCCGCGTCCAAGGGCCACAAAAACCGGCTTGGCAAACCTGCGGCCCCCCGTAGCTTCCCCGCTCGTGATTCGCGAAGCACGTCTGGGATTGTCCGGTCTCCAGCGCCGGAAACGAGGGTTCACACTGATCGAGCTGTTGGTGGTGATCGCCATCATCGCGATGCTGGCCGGAATGCTCCTGCCCGCGTTGGCGCGGGCCAAGGCGCGGGCCCAGGACATTCGTTGCCGCAACAACTTGCGCCAACTGTGCATCGGGCTGCACCTGTACACCGACACTTACCGCTATCTGCCGCCGCATCAGGAGCGGCTGCCCGACGGCTCACGGGTTCGCTGGTTTAACCTCTTCGCCCGCGAGGTGACGGATGGCTACGACGTGATTCGCGACCCATCGGTACCGAACTGGCTGGCGGGACGGAACGCCCCCTACGGCTACAACTACAAGTTCCTCGGCAGCGCGCGGAAGCTGAACTCCGGCGAGTACGAACGCTTTCCCGTGTCCCTTGCCACCCTGCCCGCCTTGTCAGCAACGCTCGCCTTCGGGTGCGCCAACGGGACGGGCACCCACGAACCGTATGAGCCGATGGAGCCCAACGCAATCGCCAGCTCGCTCCCTCCGGAGGAGAGCGTCCGGCGGATCGGCAACCACGGCTACATCATTGATCCGCCGCATATCCCGGCCTACAGCCAGGATCAGCCGGAACGCTGGGCGTTCTACGAATACGCCTCCTTTCTCAGCAGCCGGCATGGCGGGCGCGCCAACCTCGCCTTCCTCGACGGGCATGTCGAATCCATCGCCCCCGTCGTCGCCAGCGTGAACAACCGCCTCTGGAACGGCTTCAATGATCCGCTGGCAGTGCCGTTCCTGCCGGACTATCCGCAGAACTGGCCCGCCGGCTGGCGCCGCGATCCACCCTGAGCGCCGGCTGGACACCCCGCGCCGAATTTCCCCGCCGGCGACGATAGGCCGGACGATCTGGCTCTCTGCCTAAACCATGACGGCAGGGGGAGCTGGCGAGGACTACGTCCTGCCCCGATCCTGCACCGCCGATTGGGGGACCGCCGACGGTGGTGACACGCCATTGCCCGCCAGGAACACAAGGCGAAGCTCCTCAGCCGGGCGGTCGAGTTGTCGGGCTGCCGCCGTCGGCGGCCATCTGCACCCTGCCCAAGCGGATTGGTCAGAGAGTCACCTTCGCCCGGACAGGCAGGTGGAATCCCAAAGAATTCCCAGCTCACTCTCTGAAAGCGCACGTTTTCGAGCCGCCAGTCGGGTCGGACTTTTTTGAATCCCAATCGGCAGATCGCGGCGCGCCATTTTCCGCTCGAAAAACGCGCTGCTACCGCACACGCTGCCCCGCATGAAAACATCTGCTCACCCTCGAACCATTTCCCGCCGCCATTTCCTCGCCGCCACCGCGACCGCGCTGGCCGCGCCAACCATCGTGCCGTCGAGCGTCTTTGGTGCGGACGGATCAGTGGCGCCGTCCGAGCGCATCACGCTGGCGTCGGTGGGTTGGGGAATGCAGGGGCCGGGCAACACCGGCGCCTTCATGAACCTCAAGGACTGTCAGGTGGTGGCCGTGTGCGATGTCCACAAGGGCCGCCTTGAATCGGCCGTCAACGCCGTCAACGCCAAGTACGGCAACAAGGACTGCCAGGCCTATCACGACTACCGAGAAATGATGGCCCGCAAGGACATTGACGCGGTGATGCTCGCGCTCCCCGACACGTGGCACGCGCTGACCGCGATCGAGGCCGCCAAGAACGGCAAGGACATCTACGGCGAGAAGCCGCTGGCCCGGACCATCGCGGAGCAGCAGGCGATTGTGAAGGCGGTGCGGCAGCATCGCCGCGTTTGGCAGACCGGCTCGTGGCAGCGGTCGGTCGAGAATTTCCATAAGGCCGTCGAGATCGTGCAGAACGGCTTGATCGGGAAGGTCACGCGCGTGGAAGTGGGTCTGCCCAGCGGGCATCACGACTTCGCTGGCACTGCGCCCGAGTTGCTCAAGAAGCTCGAAGCGGTCGCCGGCGCGCCGCGAAATCTGGCGCAGTTGACCCCGTCCACGCCAGGCTGGGAACTGGCCGTGTCCGAGCCGCCGGCTGGTTTCGATTACGACCGGTGGCTCGGGCCTTCCGCGATGGAGCCGTACGTGAAGCAGCGCGTTCACATGAACTGGCGCTGGAATTACAACGTCGGCGGCGGTCAACTGCTCGACTGGATCGGCCACCATTGCGACATCGCGCACTGGGGACTGGGCTTTGACCACACCGGGCCGATCGAGGTGGAGGGCCAGGGGGAGTTTCCGCCCAAGGACGCGGTCTGGAACACCTGCACGCGGTACCGGATCACCTGCAAATACGCCGAGGGCGTGGAGATGACGATCGCCGGCGGCCACCGGGACATCCGCAGCGGCACCAAGTGGATCGGCAGCGAGGGTTGGGTCTGGGTGGATCGTGGCGGGTTCGATTGCTCGAACGAGGACCTCAAAGACCGCTCCCGCCTGCCGGAAGAGTTGCGCAAGGTGCAGGCCTATCACTCGCGCAATCACCAGCGCAACTTCCTCGACTGCGTGAAATCGCGGAAGCCTACCATCACGCCGGTCGAGACCGCCCACCGTTCCGCCATCCCGGGTCACTTGGGACTGATCGCGATGATCGTGGGGCGCAAGATCAAGTGGGATCCCAAGGCGGAAGTCATCGTCGGTGACGCCGAGGCCAGCAAGCTGCTGGGCCGCGAGTACCGGGCACCGTGGAAGCTACCGGCCGCGTGAGCCGGCAGGACTCCGGTGTCCGACAATCATCGGAGTTCCGGGTTGCAGCCCTGCCTCAAAGCCTTCGGCGTGGCTGGACTGCTCGGTGCCCTGGCCTTGATGACGCTGAGCCACCTTTACGGCGTGTCCCTGCGGGCGGCCGGACTCATCGAGGGGAAGGGCGCATTGCGAACGGCTTACCGGCACATGCTGGAGCGCGGCTACCCGACAAACTTCGGCAACCCCTACACGATTTGGATCAACACCAACGTGATCGAGCTGAACGGAACGACCTACCAGATTACCAGATGGCCCTCTCGGTTGAAGTTCCCAAGTTCTATGGCCAGGGCGTCCTCAGCATGACAACCAACGAGGTCTTCGTCTGGCAGGACAAGCGTCGCAGCCCGAAATTGATTCCGCCCGGTTATCGGCCACCGCTGTTCCCGCCGGTTTTCTGAGAGCCGATCCCGGTCCAGCTCGTCGGCCTTGGGCGGGGAACTGCCGATGTGTCCGCGCCCAACCGGTCACACCTTCGGCTCCCAGCCGCGCCGGTATTCGCGGGACCAAAGGCGGGCGGCCGAGCGGTCGCCTAAAATGCGGCCGGTCTGCGGATCGCAGTTCAGCGTTCGTCCCACCCGCCACGCAATGTTGCCCAGATGACACAACGCCGTGCTCCGGTGGCCTTCCTCAATGTCCGCGTTCGGACGCTGCCCGCTGCGGATACAGTCCAGGAAGTTGCGCAGGTGCGGTGCGTCGTCGCCCGTACCGGCAACTTTCGGACCGGGTTTGTCCTCGCTGTCGAAGACCGTGTAAGCGACTCCGTCGGTGACCAGCGTACCGCGGTCGCCGTAAAACGCCGCGCCGAATTGCGAACCCTCGTAGCCGTGCCGCTGGCAGCTTCGGCCCTCCCAGGAAATCGCCCGGTCGCCGAAGTCGAACGTCGCGACCTGGGTATCCGGTGATTCCTGGTCATCGTCGAAGTGGTACCGGCCGCCGCCCGAGGTGACGCGGCGCGGGAATGTCACGCCCAGTCCCCAACGGCAGAGGTCGAGGGCGTGGATACCGTTGTTGCCGAGCTCGCCCGTACCCCAATGCCAGAACCAATGCCAGTGGTAGTGAACGATGTTGTCGCGGAAGGGGCGTTCCGGCGCCGGGCCCTGCCACAATTCCCAGTCCAGCCACGCTGGAACTGGAACGGACCGGCCGCGGCCGATGGAGCCGCGGGCGTTCGTGTACCAGCCGCGCGCGAAGCGCACCGTGCCGATGGCGCCGCCGCGGACCAGTTCGATGGCTTCCCTGATCCGCGGCTGGGAGCGCCGTTGGGTGCCGACCTGGACCACGCGGTGGAACTTGCGGGCGGCGGCGACGGCCAGATCGCCTTCGCGGGCGTTGTGGCTGACCGGCTTTTCCACATAGACGTGTTTGCCGGCGGCACACGCGAGGATCGTGGCCGGCGCGTGCCAGTGATCCGGCGCGGCAATGACCAGCGCGTCCACGGAGGGCGCATCCAAAATCCGGCGGAAATCCCTGACGGTCTCGGGAGCCGGTCGTCCCGCGGTGCTGCCGGCCTGTTGCCCCTTGGCCAGCGCGCGCTCGTCCACATCGCAGATCATCGCGACCTCGGCGTCGCTGAACCGCGCGAAGCCGCGGGCCAGGTCGCTGCCGCGGCCGTTGACGCCCATGATGCCGAGGCGGATGCGGTCGTTGGCACCGGGGACGCCCAGGGAAAAGGTGCCGGCGGCAAGACCGGCGAGGGTTGACTGGCGAAGGAATCCGCGGCGTGTCAAAGGGTGTTGCATGGCGCAAGGGTAAGCGAAAGTGCGGACATTGCCAGCAAGCAACCGGGCGGCGCGACCAGAGAGCACGCGGCGGGCATGAACACGCACCACGCTTTCCAGCCCGCAGCCGTCTGCGGGGGCGCGACCCGATCCGGCTCCCTCCGCTCAGTGGCGAGCGCGATGGGCAGCTCAGAGGCTGTTACCGAAATCGGCGCGGAACTTGGCGACCAGCTTCTCGGGCCACGGAGTGGTCGGCTCGAGTTTGCCGCCGAAGAACCGCAGAACGGGCGGTTCTTCGTAGAAGCGCAGGCCACCGACCAGGTGCCGGTTCTGGAACAGCCAATGCAGGCGGTCGGTGGCGTACTTGACCTGCGACAGCGTGAACACGCGCCGGGGCATCGCGAGGCGCAGGAGTTCGATGTCCGCAAGCACGTCTTTGCCCTGGGCATCGCGCACGCTGGAGATCGTGCCGCGCTCCATGCCGCGCACGCCGGAGACGAGGAAGTAAGCCGCCGCCAGAGCGCCGGCCGGGTATTCGGTCTGCGGCACGTGCGACAGGAACTGCCCCGCGTCAATGTGAACGCCCAGTCCGCCAGCGGGCGTAACCACTGGAATGCCCAGCCGATCCAGTTCGTTCACCATGTAACGGATGAACGAGGGCGACTGGGAAATGATGGATTCGTCCAGCGTCTCGATCAGCCCGACGGCCATGGCCTCGACCTCACGAATGGACATGCCGCCGTACGTGTAGAAGCCCTCGTAGAGCGGGATCCAGTCCTTCAGCTTCTTGTAGATCTCCTCGTTGTTGGTGGCGATGCCGCCACCCCGGGTGGAGCTGACCTTCCGGCTGGAGAAATACGTGACGTCGGCCAGTCCAATCATCTCATGGAGGATTTCCTTGATGGACTTGTCCCGGAACTCCGGTTCGCGCTGCTTGATGAACCAGGCATTCTCGCCGATCAAGCTCGCGTCGAGTACGATCATGATCCCGTGCTCGTGCGCCACCTGGCGCACTTCGCGCATGTTGGCGATCGAGAACGGCTGGCCACCGATCAGGTTCGTGGAAGCCTCCATGCGCACGTAGGCGACCTTGTCGGCCCCGTACTTCTTGATGATGTCTTTGAGCTTGCCGATGTCCAGGTTGCCCTTGAAGGGGTGGGTGCTTTTCACCTTGAGCGCCTCGTCCGTGTAAATCTCGAAGATCGTGCCGCCGTTGATCTCGATGTGCGCCTTGGTGGTGGTGAAGTGGTAGTTCATGGGGATCACGTCCCCCGCCTTGACGAACGTCTTTGAAATGATGTTCTCCGCCGCCCGGCCTTGGTGAACCGGCAGGAAGTACCGGCAGTTGAACGCCTCGCGGATCGCTTCCTCCAATCGCATGTAGCTCTGGGACCCGGCGTAGGCGTCATCGGCGCGGAGCATGGAGGCCACCTGGTTGTCGCTCATGGCATTGGTGCCACTGTCCGTGAGCATGTCGAGGAACACGGTCTTGGTGGTGAGCAGGAACGTGTTGAAACCGGCCTCGACAATCGCTTTGTGCCGTTCCTCGATGGGAATGAGGTTCAGCTTCTGAACGATGCGGACCTTGTGCAACTCGAGGGGGATGTCTTCGCCGCTGAAGAATTTGACCGCGGGACTGCCGTTGGAGGAGGTGCTCATGGATGCAAGCGGATGCGGGTTGAGGGTTCGGTTCGGGCCGCGGAGGCAGGGCGTTGCGCCACCGCGCGCGTCCGGCGGTGTCCTGCGCAAGCCCGACCGCCGTGACGCAAGCCCATGTGGGCAGCCTAATGAGAACCGCGCAAGGTTCAAGACTGATGAATGCGGAATTCCCGGCGGCCGCGGGTTCAAGACCGGCACGCAAGACGCGGGGGCGGCCTTCCTCGCGGCCGGTCACCGGGCTGACCCAAGCCCCGCGCGCGCTGAAAACGGCTTCAAATATTCCCGGGCAACCCGCAACTTTCCCCGGCGGACAATGTTCAATCCCCGTTGTCAGAACCTTTTGGCATGGCTGCGGTCTCCATCAAGGAACAGTTGGTGAGCGGTGGGGTGGTGAGTCCCGCCCAGTTCGAGCAGGCGCGACTGGCGGGCAACGACCCGGGCGCGCCGGCTGAATCATTTCTTTCCCGGCTGCAGCGCGTGACCGGTTTGGACGACGACGAATTTCTGCCGCGGCTGGCCGGGGCGCTCGGCTGGGGGTACGAACCCAAGCCCCGCATTCCCATCCACGATGTCACCAAGGATCAGTTCGAGTCCATTCGCGGCGCGCTCTCCAAGCGCGTGGCTTTCCAGCATGTCGCGGCGCCGTTCCGGCTGGAGCAGGACGAGGTGTGCGTCGCGGTCAGCGATCCGTTTGATCCTGCCATGCTCGGCGCGGTCGAGTTCGACGCGAAACTGCCGGTGAAGTTCGTCCTGAGTCCGCGCGAGGAGATTCAGCGCGGCCTGGAGGAGATCTACGGCATCGGTGGCGACACGCTGGAGCAGATGGCCGCCGACGAGCCCGTGGAACTGGAGTTCACGTCGGACAAGGAAATTGCCGACCAGGACCAGGACGCGAACGTCATCAAGTTCGTCAACCAGTTGATCTTCGAGGCCCATCAGCGGCGGGCAACGGACATTCATTTCGAGCCGATGGAAAACCGGCTGCGGGTGCGCTACCGCGTGGACGGCATGTTGACCGAGCCGACGCTGCCGGAGCAGTTGCAGGGCGCGCGGGCCAGGCAGTTCCAAGCCTCGATCATCTCCCGCCTCAAGGTGATGTCCGGCATGAACATCGCCGAGAAGCGTCTGCCGCAAGACGGACGCATCAACGTCCGGATCAAAGGCCAGGAGCTCGACATACGCGTTTCCACCGTGCCCACCGTGCATGGCGAAAGCGTCTCGCTGCGGTTGCTCAGTCGCGGCTCGGCGTCGTTCAGCATCTCCAACCTCGGTCTGTCCCCCGACCAGCAGGGCATCATTCAAAACCTTGTGCGCAAGCCGCACGGGATTTTCCTCGTCACCGGCCCGACCGGATCGGGCAAGTCCACGTCGCTGTACTGCTTCCTGTCCTACGTGACGCACGTCACCAAAGGCACCAAGCGCATTCTCACGGTCGAGGAACCGGTCGAGTACGAAATCACCGGCGCCAACCAGATTGCGGTCCGACCGGAGATCGGGCTGACCTTCGCAGTCGGGCTGCGGCACATTCTCCGTCAGGATCCGAACATCGTGATGGTCGGCGAAATTCGCGACCTGGAGACCGCGGAGATTGCCATCCGTGCCGCGCTCACCGGCCACCTGGTGTTCAGCACCCTGCACACCAACGACGCGCCCAGTGCCTTCACGCGGTTGATTGACATGGGCATCGAGCCGTTCCTGGTGGCGTCGTCGGTCGAGGCGGTGATGGCCCAACGACTGGTCCGCACCATCTGCCCGGCCTGCATGACCGAGGACCGGACCATTACCGTGGACTTCGCGCTCAAACACGGACTGCCGGCGGAGCTTGCCCCGACCGCCAAGTTCCACAAGGGCGCCGGTTGTGACGACTGCCGCTTCATCGGCTACCGCGGGCGGACGGGCATCTACGAACTGCTCGTGGTCACCGAGGGCATCCGGCCGATTATCATGAGTCGGGCGGCGGCGTCCCGGATTGCCGAGCAGGCGATCAAGGAAGGCACCCAGACGTTGCGCACGGCCGGCTGGTACAAGACCCAGCTCGACTGCCTCATGGACCCGGATCCCCAGAATCCCAAGGGCCCGAAGGTCCTGCGGCACCATCCGACCTCGGTCGAGGAAATCCTGCGCGTCACGCAGAGCGAGGAACATCTCGACTCACTGATGGAGGGCCGCTGAAGATGAAGAAACGCGGCTCCCGGACCCGGCGCTGGCAGATCTGCCACGTCCTCGAACAAGCCGACGAATACCGGGCCCTTTGGCAATTCGTCCGGAACGGGCGCGAGATCAAGCTGGCGCTGGCCCGGAAGGTCAGCGCCGCGGAGTCGCTGCCGGGCTCGGCCGCCGGGCGGACGCTGGCCACCCTCTGGCAACCGCGCCTCAACATCGCGTGGCTGCCTTCCGACGAAGTGTTCATTCGCGCCCTCGAGTTGCCCACCGCCGACCCGGACGAAGCACCCGGGATCGTGGAGCTGCAGTTGGAATCCCTGTCGCCCCTTCCGGTCCCGAACGTCGTCTGGACCGTCGAGGCGGTACCCGGCCCGGACAAGGCTTCGCTCACGGCCGTGGTGGTGATCGTTCCCCGGGCGACGGTCGAGCGACATCTCGGCGGTTTGGAGCAGTGTCGCTACCTCGCCGACCGACTGGAACTGCCGCAACTGCGGGAACTGCTCGCCGCCCGGGAGCGGCGCGATGGCGCGTGGCTCTACGCGCACGTCCGCAACGGCCACGTCAGTTGCCTCGCGGCCTGGTGGAAAGACCAGCGGCTCCGGCACGTCACCCTCCTGCGGCTCCCGTCGGGCGAGTCACTGCCTGGCCGGCTCAGCCGCCCGATTCGCCAACTCGCCTGGGCCGGGGAGGTTGAGGACTGGCACGACGCGGAGACGCGCTGGCACGTGGTCGCCTCCGGTCCACTGGCGGAGCAGTTGACAGCGGCAGTGGGTGACCTGGCCCCCAGTCCCGTCGAGGTCCTCGATCCGCTGCCTCCGGAAAAGCTTGCGGCCGCCTCGGCTGAAACGGACTCGACGGCCAACCTCGTGCCGGCGGACGTGGCCGCCCGTTACCGCCAGCAGTTCACCGAGGGCGTCGTTTTGCGCGTGCTCGGACTCTTTCTGGCGGTGTGGGCGGTAGCGGTTTTTGCCTTCATGGGGGGGCTGCAATACAAGCAGTTTGTAAAGGCGGGGGTGGATCGGCAGGTTCAGGCGCTCCACAACAGCTACACCAACGCCCTCCAGCTCAAGGCCCGCGTGCAGGTGTTGTCCGATCAGGTCAGCCTCAAGTTCGCCGCGCTCGATTGCTGGCGCGCCGCCGCCGAGGCGCTGCCCGCCGAGATGACGATGACGCAATTCAATTTTCAGGGCAAAGCGCGCCGGCTGCAGATTTTCGGCACTGTTCCCGGCGAACTGCAGGCGAAAGTGACGGAGTACAACGAAGCCCTCGCCCGCGCGACCGTGAACGGCGAGCCGTTGTTCGCCAAGGTCAACACCAAGTCCATCCAGGCGCAGCCCAACCGGCCTGCGTTCTGGAGCATCGAGTGCGAGTTGAAACGAAAGGAGCTTTGATGGCCAGCCTCCTCGACCGCCTGAACCTCGCCCCACGGGAACGCCGCATCCTGCTGGTGGTCGCCCTCATCTTTTTCGTGCTCATCAACCTCCTCTTCATCTGGCCGATGGTGCCGGATTGGAGCCTGGCCGACCGGCAAATTGAGAAATCCCGCAAGACCCTCGCCGATTACCAGAGCGAGATTGCGCAGGTCGCGACCAACCAGGCCCGCCTGCAGGAACTGGAGAAACAAGGTTCGACCGTCCTTCGGGAGGAACAGGCCCTCGATCTGGTGCGCACGATCCAGCGCCAGGCTGCCGAATCCGGCGTCAACGTCACCCGTACCCAGCCCGGCGTCGCGGCGGGCACCTCCACCAACCGGTACTTCGACGAGCAGTCAGTCTTCGTGGACGTCACCACCAAGGACGCGGAGCTGGTCCAGTTCCTGTACGCCCTGGGCTCGGGCGATTCGATGATTCGCGTTCGCCAGCTCGACCTCAAACCCGATCCGCCGCAGTACCGGCTGCTGGGCAAGCTGGAACTGGTGGCCAGTTACCTCAAAAAAGCGGCGCCGCCCCCGGCGGCGACCGTGACCAATCGCCCGGCCGGGGCCACCAGCGCCCCGCCCGCCCGGGTCGTTCCCGTCGTTACTCCAGGCACCACCAACCGCAATTCGCCGTGAAAAAACTCTCCGCCTTCCTCTTGGGCGCGCTCCTCGCGCCCGCCCTCGTCGTCGCTCAGCCGGCCATTGACCCGAATACCACCCCTGACCCGCCGGAGGACGCGGAGGGTCCCCAGTCCGAGGTCATCGCCCCCCCCGCGGACACGGTGCCCGCGCCCGGTGTCACTCCGCCGGTCACCGTGCCGCAGATTCCGGCCTTTCCGACGCCGCGAACGACGAGCCGGGCCACCAACGCCGTGCGCCCGCCCGGGACGGCCACGGTGCCGCAAATCCCCGCACCACCCACCACGCGCACCGTGCCGACGCGTGGCGCGGCGACGACCGCGCCGGCCGCTGGGGTGCCGGCGCCCGCGATTCCCGCGCCAGTCGCGGGTGGCGGTCCGCTCGGGGGAGGGACGGCGGGCGTTGGCGCGGGTAACGCCGGAGGAGCACCCATCGTGCCCCAGGACGGCAACTTTGGCGCCCTGCCCCCCGACGCCGTACTGCCCAAGGGCACTTTGACCCGCCTGCAAAGCACGCCCCTCGAGCAAGTCTTCGCCATCTACGCCGAGGTGACCGGTCGCATCATTCTCCGCCCGAATCAATTGCCGGCCGCAGCGATCACGCTCGACGCCAGCCAGCGCGAATTGACCAAGGCCGAGGCGATCCAGGCGCTGGACAGCGTCCTGACGCTCAACGGCATCACGATGATCCCGGTCGGCGACAAATTCGTCACCGCCGTGCCGAGCACCCAGGCCTTGCAGGAAGCCGCCAAGTTCACCGACCTCGAGGCCGCCGACCTCCCCGAGGCCGGCCAGTATGTCACCAAGATCGTCACCGTGACCAATCTATTGCCGTCCGAGGTCATGCCGTTGATCCAAGGGTTCAGCAAGACCCAGAACGGCATCGTCCCGATTGACAGTTCGATGACGCTCGTCCTGCGCGACTATGCGGCCAACATCAAACGCATGATGGAGATCATCGAAAAGGTGGACGTGAAAAAGGAGGACGACCTGAAGCTGGAAGTGATTCCGATCCGCTACGGCACGGTGGACGAAATCTACGACACCATGAGCAGTTTGATCGGCGGTGGGGGCGGGGGCGCTGCGGGGGCGGCGGGTACGATGGGCGCGCGTCGCACGGGGGCTACCGGTGCCACCGG
>CALJWR010000053.1 GCA_937976685.1 uncultured Verrucomicrobiae bacterium | reverse complement strand
TGATAAACAGTTCCTGTGAACTTCCAAGAAACAGGTGGGAACCCCGCAGACGGCTTTCGACTTCCAGTCAAGGCCTGTCGGCCACCGCCGTGACCGCCGGCTCCCGCGGTACTCGAGCTTACGGTTCAAGGACTTCGTTTCTTAGCACGAGCAATGGCAGGGCAAATCGCATTTCTCTCAAAGAACGCACGGCCATTTCAGGGCCACCGGCGACGGACAAACGTATCGCTCTCCCCTCCTTGAAGCTCAAGGGAAAAGCACGCGAAATTGCCGGCTGATTCCGCGTCCCGCCTGCCAGCACGGGGCGCTTGCGCAGTTCCGGTCCGCCGTTCAGAGTTTCGAGGATGACAGAGCGAACCATCGCCGGCATCGGGTTGGCGGCTTTGCTGTGGGTTTCCGCCGTGCGCGGCGCCGTCCACGTCATCGTTCGACATGAGTTTTCTGTGGGCAGCGGGCCGTTGGTGGAGGTGCCCGCCTCAGTCGAGGTCCTGCAACAGGTTTGTCAGTACTTCAAGCAGGACAACATCACGCTGGCCAGCTCCCAGCCCGGGGAGAGCAACAGCGGCTTCAACTTCGGCGTGCGGGCTGCGCTGGCTCCCGACGGCTCCAGTGGCATTACCGTGAACGGCCAGCCGGCGGACGTCTCCGTGACGCTTGACCCGTGCGACCTGTCCGTGATGACCACGCTGGCATGGATGGGCGGCAGTGCCAGCGCCTACGTTTTCCATATCGGCGGCGGCGGTCCAGTGGTGCATCGGTTTTTCGGCAGCTTCACGTTCAGCGACCGGACCGTCTTCGAGTTGCCGGCGGCCATGACGCTGGAGATGCCGGTGAGGCTCTCCGGCGGCCTGGTGGCCGGCGAATCGTTCGGCGATCCGGAGGAAACGTTTGCGAAGGGCAAACTCTCCTTGAGCGGTCCGTTCGGCTTAAGCGAGAGTATCAGCGTCGAGTCGGTTTCGGTTATTCCGGAACAAGCCGGGATTGACCGCGCCACGACGGTAGCTTTTCACCTTCCGGCCGGTCGCAGTGAGATGTCGTGGACCATCTCGGGTTCATTTGAGGGCGAAGCCTCCGCGAAAGGAACCGGTCTCTTCGGCATGATCTCCGGCGCGGCGACCGTCGCCGTCCAATTCCCTGGCTCCTTTGAGATTCGCAACTTCACCGGCCCGGGCGGAGGGCCGCTGCCGCCGGGCGTGAAGATTTACAGCGCGGAATCCGGCCTGGTGTATGCCGGCCCCACGGGACCCCGCGCGCCCCGGATTACGAAGGCAGAGTTCGTGGCCGGCGAGTTCCGGATCACGTGGGAGTCCGAAGCCGGCCGGCAGTATCGGGTCGAGACCGCCCCCTCGTTGCCCGGTGCGTGGTCGGTTTTGGCGGGTGGCTTGGAGGCGAACGGTCAGGAAACCTCCTATTCCCATGCCGGCCGGTTCGGCGGGGCGGGCTACTACCGGGTGGCACTGGAATAGGGCAACCTGACGTGATCCGCTGCTCCGCCCCTGACGCCTGACCGAACCTGGCTTGGGACGATCACGTCCGGGTGGCCCGGGGACTTCCGATCACGCCGCACCGCCTGCAGTGGCGCCCTCGGTCCCGCCATGCTTGACGCGCCGATGCCTTTCCGAAACGTTGGACCCCATGTCGCTTCGCACTCGTTTCGATCGGGCGCTGGCTTTGCTGACCGCCCTCATCTTGCTTGCCCCGGCCGCCCGACCCGCCGACTCCACCCAGCCGCTGACCATCTGGTTCGACCGGCCCGCGACCAACTGGGAGCGCGAGGCGCTGCCGATTGGCAATGGCCGCTTCGGCGCGATGATCTTCGGCGGCCTGGAACGGGAACGGATTCAGTTGAACGAGGACACCCTTTGGTCCGGCGGCCCGCGCGACACCACCAACCCGCTCGCGCTCGAGGCCCTGCCGAAGGTTCGGCAGCTTCTGTTCGAGGGCAAGCCGGACGAGGCGATGCAGATGGCCAACGATTACTTGATGGGCCGCCCGATGCGCCTCAAGCCCTATCAGTCTCTCGGCGACCTGCGGCTCGAATTCCCCGGGCACGACGCGGCCACCCACTATCGCCGGGAACTGGACCTCGAGACCGGCGTGGTTCGCATCACCTACCGGGTCGGCGAAACGAACTTCACGCGTGAGATCTTCTCGAGTCATCCCGACCAGGTCATGGTGATGCGGCTCTCCGCTGACCGGCCGCGGGCGGTCACGGTGTTCGGCCTGCTGGACCGGGAGCAGGAATTCATTTCGTCCGCCCAACCGCCGGATCGCCTCGTCATGCAGGGGCAGTTGGACAAGGGCGAAGGACTGGCCTATCACGTCACCCTCCGGGCGGTGGCCGAGCGGGGCCAGGTCTTCGCGCCGGTGCGCCGGCTCGAAGTCAGGGGTGCCGACGCGGTGACGCTGATTCTCGGGGCGGCGACGTCATTTGGCGGACAAGACCCGGAAGACGTTGCCGAGGAACAGGTGAAACTCGCCGCCCGGAAACCGTATCGGTCTTTGCTCGGGGCTCACGTGCGCGACTATCAGACGCTGTTCAACCGGGTGCGGCTTGATTTGGGCGGCGTCGAGGCCGCGACCCTGCCGACGGACCAGCGGCTCAAGGCGATGCAGGCGGGCGGTGAAGATCACCACTTGATCACCACCTACTTCCAGTTCGGTCGCTATCTGCTCATTGCCAGTTCCCGTCCCGGCGATCTGCCGGCGAATCTGCAGGGCATCTGGGCGGAGGGCATGTCCCCGCCCTGGAACGCGGATTACCACCTCAACATCAACCTCCAGATGAACTACTGGCCGGCCGAGGTCGCGAACCTGGCCGAGTGCCATGCGCCCCTGTTTGAACTGATCGAATCGCTCCGCGAGCCGGGTCGCAAGACCGCGAAGGTTCATTATGGTGCCCGAGGCTGGGTGGCCCACCACATCACCGACGTCTGGGGCTTCACCACACCGGGCGACGGTCCACAGTGGGGCCTCTGGCCGATGGGCGCCGCGTGGCTGTGTCAGCATTTGTGGGAACACTACGCCTTCAGCGGCGACCGGTCGTTCCTGGCCCGGCGCGCGTACCCGGCGATGAAGGAAGCGGCGGAGTTCTTCCTGGATTACCTCGTCGAGGATGGACAGGGGCGGCTGGTCAGCGGTCCTTCCATTTCGCCGGAGAATTCGTACCGCCTGCCCAATGGCAAGGTCGGCGTGCTGTGCATGGGGCCCTCGATGGACACGCAGATCATCACTGATCTGTTTCGCAACAGCGTCGCGGCGGCGGAAATCCTCGGCACCGACCGCGAGTTTGCCGACAGACTCCGCGTCACGCTCAAGCGGCTGCCGCCCACGCAAATCGGCCGGCACGGCCAGATCATGGAATGGTCGGAGGATTACGAAGAGCCGGAACCCGGCCATCGCCACATCTCGCACCTGTTCGCGCTGTATCCCGGCCGGCAGATCACGCGCGCCGGAACGCCGGAACTCGCCCGCGCCGCGCGGACAACCCTGGAGCGACGGCTCGCCCACGGCGGCGGCCACACCGGCTGGAGCCGGGCCTGGATCATCAACTTCTGGGCGCGGTTGGCGGATGCGGAGAAGGCCTACGAAAACCTGCTCGCCCTGCTGCGCAAGAGCACGGCACCAAACCTGTTCGACCTGCATCCACCCTTCCAGATTGACGGCAACTTCGGCGGCACCGCAGGCATTTGCGAAATGCTGCTGCAGAGTCATGCGGGGGAACTCGAGCTGCTGCCTGCCCTGCCCAGGGCTTGGTCGCAAGGCTCGGTGCGGGGTCTGCGCGCCCGGGGTGGGTTCGGCGTGGACCTGGCGTGGCAGGATGGACGTCTCGCTTCGGCACGCATTGAATCGCGCTTGGGAACCCCCTGCCGCGTCCGCACCGCCGCGCCGGTGCGAGTGCGGGTGGGCGGTCCGGGCGCGCCGATCCAAGTCACGCAACTCGCGCCCGACCTGATCGAGTTTCCCACGCGGGCCGGCGCCTTCTACCTTCTCACGCCGCAATAGCCGCGGAGCCCGCGGCCGGGCTCAGTCCACATTGCCGAGCGGCGTGAACGCGGGCGAAAGCAGCCGCCCGCGCCAGATCGCGGCTGCTTGCGGCAGCGCTCGCGTGACCTCGGCGGACGGGGCTCGATATTCGAGACGGAAGCGCGGCGGCGGCCAGCCGGCGTTGGAGATTTCCGTCAACGGACGCGGCGTGGCGTTCTCGTTCCCCACCGGCACCACCCACCACGCCGCGTTGGTCAGCTCGACATACGTTCGACGCACGGCCCCCGGCGCGATTACGCCAACGGCTTCAAGCCCAAGACCATGCTCACCCGGCTCGGCGAATTGACCTTCCAGGTGCCGCAAGCGCGTTCCGGCGACTTTTACCCTTCCGCCCTGGAGAAGGGCACCCGCACCGATCAGGCGCTCCATCTTGCCCTGGCCGAGATGGAGGTCCAGGGTGGCTCCACCCGCCGCGTCATCGAGGTCCTGCAACGCCCTTGGTCTGTGGTACGCATGTACCACAGACCTTCTTGGCTCCACCCGCCGCGTCATCGAGGTCCTGCAACGCCTGCTCAGCCCGGAGATTGCCCTCTCCCGCGCCCAGCAAAAGAGCTTCATCCTGCCGGCCAGTGAACCGGTGCAGGCCCTCCGGCAGGTGCAGGCCGGCCTGGTGCAGAACGTCGTGAAGGTCCACGCCCAGCAGGGCGAAGCCCTCACCATCGCTACCATTGACCAGGACGCCACCATCATCGAGAGCCACAAGGAGGCCGCGCAACCGCACGACGAGGGTGGACGGGGTTATCAGCCGATGGTGGCGGTGTGGGCGGAGGCCGACCTGGTGGTGGCCGACGAGTTCCGCGACGGCAACGTGCCCGCGCGCCAGGCCCCGCTGAGCTGCGCGCAAGCCGCCTTTGCGGCGCTGCCGGCCAGCGTCAAACAGCGCTACTTTCGCGGCGACTCGGCCTGCCACGAAGCCGGGTTGCTGGACTGGCTGCGGCATCCCGACCGGGCCCAGGAACCGGGCGGGGCGATCGGCTTTGCGGTCAGCGCCGTGATGAGCGCGGAACTGGCGGCGGCGGTGGCGGCGGTGCCGGAAAAGAATTGGGTAACGTTGGGCACCGAAGCCGACGGCACCCGGCGGCAATGGGCGGAAGTGCCCTTTGTGCCCGGCGAAGCCCGCGAGCGGAAGGACACCCAGCCCCTGCGCTACGTCGGGTTGCGCCGGCTCCAGCCGCAGGGCGTGCTGTTTGCCGACGGCAGCGACCGGCGCCACCACGCGGTGGTGACGAACCTCGACTGGGACGGCGGGCGGCTGCTGCAGTGGCACCGGGAGAAGGCGGGGACAGTGGAGCACGTGCATGACGAGGTGAAGAACGGGCTGGGCGGAGGGCACGTGCCCAGCCAGCATTTCAACGCCAACGCGGTGTGGTTCAAGCTGGCGCTGCTGGCCTACAACGTGGTCAGCGCGATTCGGCGGCTGGCGCTGGGGGCGGAGGAACGGGACGTGCGGCTCAAGCAATTCCGGCTGCGGGTGGTGCGGCTGGGCGGGCGGATGAGCCGTTTCCAATGCACGCTGCGACTGCGGCTGTGCGCGGGACGGGAGGCGATTGCGCGGTTGCAGCGCATCTGGGCCGTGTTCGCCCTGCCGACGCAAGCCACCGCCTTCCGGTAGTGCGGCCGTGACCGCCCCCTCCCGCTGACCTGTTCCCGCCGGCCCGCGCGCGGGTCTGGGAGGGGTCTTTCCCTGTACGGCCGGGAGCCCGGCCGAACGGCGCCTTGCCCCCCTGCGCGGCGGGCGAAAACCGCTCCTGGCCCCCCATTTTCGGTCCGCGCCCCCGTCGCCGGACTCCCCGCGCGCCTCGTTTCGCCCCGCCCCGCCCCCCTCAGCGCCTTATCCACCGATTTGGGGCAAACCAAAAGGTATTGCCCCGATGGTAGAGTCCCCGTATTCTCATTTTCACGACATGGCGCAAGCCAACAAAGTGCGATCGCGCGAACGAGGCGAAGGTAGTTTTTCCCGGTCGGGTTGTCACACTTTTTTGTCACACTCTGGCCCGCTATGGGGTCTTTGGATTGCTACAGGTTTGCGTAAGTCGTTGATGCGCGCTTAGCTCAGTGGAAGAGCACTTCCTTCACACGGAAGGGGCCGCAGGTTCAAGTCCTGCAGCGCGCACCATCTTCCCGCCCGGCTGGGTGTTGATTTCCAGCCTCTTTCGATCGGTTCCGGCCCGTTGTGCTCCGTTCACTCGGAATTGAGGTGCCGATTGAGAGCGGAAACCCAGGCGGATTTCCCTTCAGGCAGGCAATCCTCGAGAGCCGTCTCACCCGTCCCCGGTAGTGTTCGTCAAGTGTCAGTTGGGGCCGCGGGCCAGGGCGTTGACCGGGGCGTTGACGCGTTGAGACGGTCGCCGCCGTGGTTCATCGCCTCAGTCACTTCATCGGCGAATAATCGGCGGGACGGAGAAACAGGGATTTCACTCCGTCCGGCATGGTGAGGGAGCCGCCGACCTTCTCCTCGGAGGCCTTGCGGGCGGCGAGCCAGTCCGGATCGCTCCGGAAGGCTTCAAAAGCTTTGCCAGCCGCCTCCCGCGACGGGTGCGCGATGAGGTAGATCAGCATCCGGTCGGCGTCCTTCTCGGTGGGCGCGAGCGTCCAGTACGCCACGTTCTCAATGCCGTGTTTGGCAAAGAGTCTCAGCGTGTGCTCGCGGAAGCGCGCGTTCAGCGCAGACAGGTTGCCTTCGGAGGCCGTGTAGGTGCGCAACTCGAACACCCGCGGGGGCACCGCCCTGGGCGCGATGGCGGGAGAGTAGTCGGTGGCGACCAGGAACTTCGATTCCGCCTTTCCGACCAGTTTGCCATCCACCTCCGACGCCCGGTAAGCCGCCTGCCACTCCGGGTCGGCCGCGAATGCCTGCCACGACTTCTCGCGCGCCTCACGGCTGGGGTAGGCCAGGACGAAGATGAGGGTGTTGGTGGCGCCGTCCTTGTCGTCGAGCGGAATCCAATAGCCGACATTCTCCATGCCGTGTTTGGCGAAGAGCTTGACGGTGTGATCGCGGAAGCGCTGTTCCAAGGCAGGGAGCTTTCCCGGCGCAGCGTGGTACACGCGCAGCTCGAACAGCCGCGGGTCGGACTGTGCCGTGGAGGCGAGGCTCGAAGAAAGAACGGCGGTCGCCACGCAGGTCAACCAAGTCTTCATAAACCCGAAAAACTAAGTTGAGGTGGTTTTCATAGGGGTTGGAGGGGCATCCACTCAGGTCGAGAGGCTCAAGCTGGAGCGGCCGGAATCCAACTTCTCCGCAGTTGGCTTTTGCCATTGCAAGATCGCTTCCCGTAACG
>CALJWR010000052.1 GCA_937976685.1 uncultured Verrucomicrobiae bacterium | reverse complement strand
GCTCCGGGCCGTCCCCGACTGGCCGCCGCCAGCGGCTGACGCCCGCGCGCCGCGAGTCCTCGTCCGCCGAGACCCCCGGCCCGATGCCTGGGGTGTGGCGGAGCGTTGTCTGGCGAGCCGCCAGAACCCGAAACAACGCTGATTTTCGGTCTCGCCGGCGTGTGTCGCCGCCGGCCAAAGCAAAACTTCGGCGGCCACGCACTCCCTGCGTTCCTCTCCCCACCCTCAAACTGTCAACCCCATACGCATCGTATTGATGAGGCGGCCCGCCGATGTCGAGGAATCCCATTGACCGCACGTAAATTCGATTTCTAGTCTGCCGCCATGATTCTCCGGCATCGGTTGGCGGGGCGGCTCGCAGTGGCCACAACCATGGTGGCTGGGATGAGCGTCGGGTTTTCCATTTCCTTCGCGGCGGAAACGGCGCAAGTCCGGATCACCGAGTTGGACGGCAAACTGCGCGTCGAAGTGGGTGGCGAGTTGTTCGCTGAGTACCATTACCGTGCAGGGTCGCGTCCCTACTTGTATCCGGTTCTCCTGCCCGGCGGACTGGCGATGACCCGTAACTGGCCCATAAAGGAGGCGCCCGGAGAAGACCGGGACCATCCCCATCACCGATCGCTCTGGTGGGCCCACGGTGACGTGAACGGCGTGGACTTCTGGTCGGAATCCAGCAAGGCCGGCAAGACGGTGCATCACCAGCTTCTCGAAGCCACGTCCGGTCCGGAAGCCGGGTTGATTCGGACGACGAACAAGCTGGTTTGCCCGGACGGCAAGGTGGTGGCGACGGATGAGCGGACGCTTCGTTTCATGGGCCGCGGAGACCAACGGCTTCTTGATTTCGAGGTGACCATCCACGCGTCGGAAGGGCCGCTCGAATTCGGTGACACCAAAGAAGGGACCATGGCGATCCGCCTGGCCGAAACGATGCGTCTCAAGCCGAACAAGGACAACGCAGGCAGGCCAACCGGACGCATCGTCAACAGCGAGGGCGTACGCGACGGCGATACTTGGGGCAAACGCGCGAAATGGGTGGACTACCACGGGCCGGTTGGCGGGCGGACGGTGGGGGTGGCCATCTTTGATCACCCCTCCAATCCACGCCACCCCACCTGGTGGCACGTACGCGATTACGGCCTCTTCGCTGCGAATCCCTTTGGCATTCACGACTTCGAGAAGCGGCCGGCCAGCACGGGCAATCTCAAGCTGGCCGCCGGGGAGAAGGTCACGTTCCGTTACCGCTTTGTGTTCCACCGTGGTGATGAAAAACAGGCGGGTATCGCCGGTCTTTTTGCAGAGTACGCCGCGTCCGCGCAGTAGCTTGAATCGTCAACCCCCGGAACCGTCAAACGCTCCATCATTATGAAACCACTCAACCGTCGAACATTCCTCAGAAAGTCCGCGGCTGCCGCGTTGGCATCCGCATTGGCGCCCGCCTTCGCCCGGGCCGCGCAGGGTGGCCGAACCCTCGGCCCCAATGACGAAATCGGCGTCGCCGTCGTCGGTTTCGGAGGCCGCGGGGCGGACCACATCGGTGGCGTTCTGCGGCTGCGCGAGAAGGGCCAGAAGGTCCGGCTGGTCGCGCTGTGCGATGTGGACCGGAACATTCTGGATCGGGCCGTCAAAGCGCAGCGAGACAAGGGTGTCGAGGTGAAGGGCTACACCGATTATCGCCACGTGCTCGAGGATCCGGCGGTGGATGTCGTGATGTCAGCGACGCCCAACCACTGGCATTCGTTGAACGTGGTGTGGGCCGTTCAGGCTGGCCGGGACGTGTACATTGAGAAGCCCATTTCGCACAACGTGTGGGAAGGCCGCATGGCCGTTGAGGCGGCGCGCAAATACAAGCGCATCGTGCAGGCGGGCACCCAAAGTCGCTCTTCGCGCGAGGGTATCCAGGCGGCGGTGGACTGGGTGAAGGCCGGCAACCTCGGCAAGATCAAGATTGCCCGCGGACTCTGCTACAAGCGTCGCGCGAGCATCGGGAAAGTGGACGGGCCACAGCCCATCCCGCCGGAGATTGATTACGATTTGTGGTGCGGTCCGGCGCCGAAGGAACCGCTGATGCGCAAGCGCCTGCACTACGATTGGCACTGGGTGTGGCCCACGGGCAACGGTGACTTGGGCAATCAGGGCATCCATCAGATGGACATTGCGCGCTGGTTTCTTGGCGAGGACGCGTTGTCGCCCCAGGTGTGCAGCGTCGGGGGACGGCTGGGCTATGTGGACGATGGCACCACGGCGAACACCCAGATCATCTTCCACAACTACGCCAAGGCGCCGCTGATCTTCGAGGTGCGGGGACTGCCCGAAAAAGCCGGCTCGAACAAGATGGACCAGTTCATGGGCGCGGGCGTGGGCGTGATCATCCACTGCGAAGGCGGTGTGGTGGTCATCCCGAACTACAACAGCGCCGTCGCGCTCGACCTGGAGGGCATGGAAATCAAAAAGTTCTCCGGCGCCGAGGACCACTACGAGAACTTCTTCAAGGCGGTCCGCAGTCGGAAGGTGGCGGATCTGCACGCGGACATTCTCGAGGGGCATCTGTCCAGTGCGCTCTGTCACACGGGCAATATTTCCTATCGGCTGGGGAAAACAGCGCGACCGGAAGAAATCCGGGCGGCCATCAAGAGTCAGCCGGATGCCGATGCGACTTTCCAGCGGATGCTCGATCATCTGCGGGCCAACGAAGTGGACGTCGAGGCCACGCCAATCACCGTTGGACCGGTTCTCACGATGGATCCGAAGAAAGAGCGGTTCACCGGCGCCAACGCTCCGGACGCCAACCGCTTGCTGACCCGGGAATACCGTGCGCCGTTCATCGTGCCGGCCAAGGTCTAAACGTCGCCAATTGCCAAGCCCGGCCTCCGTCGAGGCCGGGCTTCCCGTTTAACGACATGACCACTCCGTTTCCCCGCTCGTGGGCTGAGAAGCTGGCCATCGCGCCCGCCGCGCGTCGCCGGCGTTCCGAGTCTGCCTGGCCCCGGCTGCAGCCCGGGGGCGTGATCTTCCTGTTGATGCCGCTTTGTTTGGCGCTCACCTGCCCGCCCGAGTTGGCCTCGGCCGCAGCAGTGCCGGCGGCGGGAATTCCCGCGGGTTACCGCCTGCTTTACGAGCAGGACTTTGCGACGCCGGCGGCGCTCGGCGATTTCGAGTTCAGCGATCCAGCCGCCTGGCGTTGGACCGCCGAGGCGGATGGGCGCCCGGGGGCGCTCGAACTGTTCCAGCAAAGCCGTTACACGCCGCGCGTCCGCTCCCCGTTCAACATCGCCCTGCTGGCAGGTCGTGAATTTGGCGATTTCGTGCTGGAGGTGGACCTCGTCCAGACAGGCCGCGAGTACGGTCACCGCGACATGGTGATCGTTTTTGCGGCCAAGGACCCGGCAAACTTCTACTACGCACATCTGGCGACGAAGGCCGACGACCACGCCCACAATATCTTCCTCGTGAACGACGAGCCCCGGCGCAAAATCGCGGACACAACCACCGACGGCGTGAACTGGGGACTGGAGGTCTGGCATACCGTGCGGGTGGAGCGCCGGGTGGAGGCCGGCAGCATCAAGGTCTTCTTCGACGACCTCACGACGCCCATCATGACCGCGAACGACCGGCATTTCGATTACGGCCGGATCGGGTTCGGATCGTTCGATGACACGGGCAAGGTCGCCCGCATTCGCATCTGGGGCCTGGATTTTGCACCCCGGCGCGCGGGCTTTTTCCGCTGAGGCAGGGCGTCATAAGTGGAACCTTTCCCCCCCCGTGAAAGCGTTTCAACTCGTGGCCCACGGCGAGCCGGGCCGATTCGCGCTGCGAGACGTTCCCGACCCGAGCCCTGCAAGGGCAGAGGTGGTTGTTCGCGTCCGCGGCTGCGGCCTCAACCACCTCGACCTCTGGACCGAGGCCGGGGCCTTGCCGATCCCGATTGTTCCGCCCCGGACGCTGGGTGGCGAGATTGCCGGCGAGGTCGCCGCAGTCGGGGAGGGCGTGGTGGAATGGCGGCCCGGCGACCACGTGGCGGTGCAGTCCAACCTCTTTTGCGGCGACTGCGAATTCTGCCGGCGCGGTGACGAATCGCTCTGCCTGAACGGCGTGCTGTTGGGCGTGATGCGCGATGGTGGCTTCGCGGAGCAAGTGCTGGTGCCCGCCGCGGCGCTGGTGCGCATTCCGACGGTCGTGGATTTTCTCTCCTCCGCGGCGCTCACATTGGCTGCCAGTACCGCGATGCACATGCTGACCAGCCGGACGCGGGTTCAGCCCGGAGAGCGGGTGCTCGTCATTGGGGGGGCCAGTGGCGTGGGGTCGGCCGCCATCCAGATCGCGCGCGGGCTCGGAGCAGAGGTCATCGCCACGGGCTCCTCTGACGCGAAGCGGGCGCTGGCGTCACGCCTTGGGGCCGGCGCCGTTGTGGATTCGACGCGATCTGACTGGCCGGCGGAGGTGCGGCGTCTCACCAACAAACGCGGTGTGGACCTGGTGGTGGAGCACGTAGGCGGCGAGGTACTGGAGCAGGTCTTCGGCTGTCTGGCGCGGGGCGGTCGGGTCGTGACCTGCGGTGCCACCGCCGGCCGACGGCCGCGGCTGGATCTCTGGCCGTTCTTCGTGAAGCAGCAGCAACTGATCGGCAGCTACGGGCGAACCCGCCGTGACCTGACGGCCACGTTGGAGTGGGCGGCCGACGGGCGGCTCCGCCCGGTGATTCACGAAGTGGTGCCTCTCGCGGAAGCAGGCCGGGCGTTTGACCTGCTGCGCCGTCGTCAGGTCCTGGGCAAGGTGGTGATTCAGCCGTGATTCAGAACTGGTTGACCCGCTTCAAAGCCTCCTCCGCCTTCCGCTTCGTGCCCTCGCTAGTGGCCTTCTCGACGGCGACTTGGAGCGCTGCTTGACGGGCTTCTTTGGGCGTGTCGAGCAGCTTGCGGCCGGTGTTCAGGTTGACGATCGCCAGGCAGGCCTCTTCGCAGACCGCCGGGTCGGCCGTCAATTCCGCGAGCAGTTCCAGTGCCGCCGCGCTGGGAACGGCGCCCAGCGTGGCCACCGCCAACCGCTTCTCCTCGGGCCGCTTCAGCAGCGGGAGGATTTGCCGCACCTTGGCGACCTTTTCCTGCGCGGTCAGATTGGCTTCCTGCGCGTAATCCAGGAAGCCACGGATGCCCTGGACCTGGTGCGAGAGCTTTTTGCCCGAACTGGCCAGCTTGAACAACGGCGCGACCACGCTGGAGTCGTCCGGCCAGTTGCCCGGCCACAACGCCAGCGTGCTTACCGCTTCGTCCTGGACCGATTCATCGGGGTCGTCAATGGCGGCCACCACCGCCGCGAGCGCTTCCCGGCCGCCCACCGCCGCGAGCAAGTGCAGCGCATCCAGCTTCACCGCCGCGTCGGGCGCCTTCATCAAGGGCAGCAAGCTCGGCGCGCCTTTCGACCCAACGCGGCCGCAGATCGCCGTCAACGAACGAATCATTTGCTGGCGTTCCGGCCCGGCGGGGGTCGCGGGAAGCTTCGCCGCGAGCCGCGCGACCGTTTGATCATTGCCCAACTGCCCCAGGGCCTGCAACGCAGCCAGCCGCAACCCGAGGTCCGGATCGTCCAGCCACTGCGATAAGGTTGGGACCGCGCCCTCGATGCGTCGTTGACCAGTCAGCTCGGCGAGCACGAGCCGCGCCGCGCCCTGCGCCTGCCCGAGCCGCGCAAGCAGGTTATTGTCCACGGCCGGGTTTTCCATCCGAACCAGAGCGTTCTTGGCCGCGCGCGCGAGCTCGGGGTCGGCGTCGCCGGCGGCCTCCAGCAACGCGGGCACGGACGAGACGTTGCCGACCTGCGAGAGCACGTTGATGGCCGCCAGCCGGGCGGGCTTGGCTCCGGTTCGAGCCACTTCGAGCACGGCCGGTTCGGTGGCCGGGTCGCGGCGATCCGCCAGCGCGATCAGCAGCAACACCTGCCGGTCGCCGGTCGAGTTCTTCATCTCGGTCACCAAGGTCTGGGACACCCGGGGATCCGGCATCTCGCGCGAGGTGCCCAGTCCCGCGTGGAACAACTCCTTGTCCGTGGACTTGAGTTGCTCGATCAACAGCGGCAGGCCGTCGCCCTGCCGGGCGAGAATCGCTCCCCGCGTGGCTTCCAGGCGGCGCTGGCGCGGCACGTTGGCCTGACGCACCTGGTCGTACACGCCGGCGGCCTCGGCGGCCCTGCCTTCCCGGAGCAGTCGCTCGGCGCAGATGACCGCGCCGTAGGCGGCGGCGGAGCGGAGCGCGGCCGAGTCCGAGGTCAACTTGGCCGTGAGCGCCCTGGTCGCGGCCGGACCACCGATGTGACCCAGCGCCTCGGCCGCGGCGGCGGCCACCTCGATGTCCGAAGCGTCGAGGTGTTGAGCCAGGACTTCGGACGAGCGTGGGTCTTTGCGCACCCCCAGCGAATTGAGCACCCCGACCAGCAGCCGTCCGTTGAGCGTCTTCGCAGCGGCAACGAGAGCGTCGTTTGCGGCGGGATCGGGAATGACTTCGAGCGCAATGCGTGCCCACGAGGCCAGATCAGGATTGGCCAGCAGCGGGGCGAGGGCGGGCACGGCGTCCCTGGAGCCGTAGATCGCGAGGCGCTTGCAGGTGATCGCCTTTTCGCCGGAAGCGGCGTCGCTTTGCAGGACGGAAATCAGTTGCCGTTCACGCTCGGCCCGGGACAGGCCTTCAGCGGCGCGCAGCGGCAGCAAACCGATGGCGAGCGCAAAACCCAGCGCGGCCAGACCACGAGCGGAGGAAATGTTCGTTCTCATGAGTTGATTCGGGTGCTTCATTTCGGTTCGCGGGTTCAGGCGCGCCAGGGCTCGCGGAGGGCCTCCGACCGCAGGCGGTTGGCTTCTTCATCGCCGGGGAATTCGCACTTCTTCGGGTCAAAAACGACCTTGCGATTCAGGAACAGCGCGATGTTCGCCGCGTGACAGGCGATGTGCGCCCAGCACGCCACGTCTGCGTTGGCGCGGGTGCGGCCGCGGGTCTTGACGCCGTCCAGGAAGTCGCGCACGTGGAAGTCCGCCGGGTAGCCACCAATCTTGGCGCCTTTGCCCTCCAGCAGGCCGGGCGAGCTGGCGACGAGGTCGCCGTTGTCGCCGGTTTCCACCCATCCCTGCTCCCCTTCGAAGCGTACCGGACAAGAGCCCAGCGGCAGCCAGCCTTCGTTGCGGAGGATCAGCCGCGTGCCGTTGGCGTAGCGCGCGTGAAGCTGGCCGTCCTTGGGCTCGTACTCGACAGGGGCCGTATCGTCCGCATCGTTCGCCCACTGGCAGAGATCCACACAGTGCGAACCCCACTCCAGACAGCCGCCGCCCACCATGCCGCCGCCCTTCTCGAAGTTGAAACCGTCCAGCAGCCGCCGGTTGTAAGGGCGCCACGCGGCCGGTCCCAGCCACAGATCCCAATCCACCTCGTCCTTGGGCGGTTCGGGTTCGGGGTCGGCCCAGCCGCTCATCGCCGTGCCAAGGCCGCCGGGATGCGCGTAGAGCGTCTGAAGCTTGCCGAGCCGACCGCGCCGGGCCAGGTCAATCGCAAACATGAAGTTGGGCAGGCTCCGGCGCTGGGTGCCGGCTTGAAACACGCGCCCGGTGCGTCGGAAGACCTCGGCCAGTTGCAGACTTTGGGCGATGTTTTTGGTGCAGGGCTTCTCGCAGTACACGTCCTTGCCGGCCTTGGCGGCCATCATCGAAGCAACCGCGTGCCAGTTGGGTCCGGTGGCAATGAGGAAGGCGTCTATGTCATCCCGGGCAAGGACCTCGCGAATGTCCTTGTACTGCGCGCAATCGCTATTCCCGTATTTCGTGTCAGCGAGTTTCTTGACCGCGTCACGACGCTGCTTGCGCACGTCGCAAATGGCGACGAACTGCACGTCAGGTTCCTGAAGGAAGCAGCCAAGGACATACTGGCCGCGGTTGCCGATGCCGATCCCGCCGAGCACTACCCGCTCGCTCGGGGCCACGCCGCCGTCCTTGCCGAGCACGCGCCCGGGAACGATCTGCGGCAGCGCGAACACCGCCCCGACACGCAGGGCGCGCGCGAGAAAGCCGCGACGATTCAGCGCCGGAGCAAACGGCGCCCGGGGGGAAGGACTCGCGGGGAGAAGCTTGGTTTTCATGCTTGATGGGGTTCCGATTTCAGTCTGTGTGGCGTCCACCGAGATGTTTGAACGGATTCGCCGGCGGTGTCCATAGCGCCGACAATGTTCAGTGCGTCGCACCGATGGGCAAGGACTCGACGCGGGGGCGGTTTTCCCCTACTTCGAGGGCGGGATGCGGAAGATTGTCTCCATTGAGCAAATGCAGCGGCTCGCGCGAGGGTGGCATCGAGCGGGTCGCCGGATTGGGTTCGTGCCCACAATGGGTTACCTGCACGAGGGCCACCTGAGTCTCGTGCGGGAGGCGCGAAGGCGCGTGGGACGTGGCGGCGCGGTGGTGGTCAGCATCTACGTCAATCCCACCCAATTCGCGCCGCATGAAGACCTCGCCAAGTATCCCCGCGACCTGCCGCGGGACCAACGACTTTGCCGCGCAGCAGGCACTGACGTGTTGTTCCTGCCGGACGACGAGGCGATGTATCCCGGCCGGTCTGAGGGACGGTACAGCACGTTTGTCGTGGAAGAAACGCTGTCGCGCAGTATGGAAGGCGCCTCACGGCCGACCCACTTTCGCGGGGTGACCACGGTCGTGGCCAAGTTGTTCAACATCGTCCAGCCGGACGTGGCGGTTTTTGGCGCCAAGGATTTTCAGCAGGCCGCCGTGGTGTCGCGGATGGTCGCGGATCTCAACTTTCCCGTTCGCATCGTCGTCGCCCCGACCGTCCGGGAGCCGGACGGCCTGGCGATGAGCTCGCGCAACAAGTACCTGACTGCTGCCGAGCGCCATCAGGCAACGATCCTCTGGCAGGCCATCCAGTCCGCCCAAGCCACGGTCGCCCAACGTCCCGACGGCGTGCCGGCGGCGCAACTGAAGCGTCGGCTGGCCGCCCTGATCGCCACCCAGCCGGCAGCCCGGCTGGACTACGTGGAAATCTTCGATCCCGCCACGCTCCGCCCGGTGAAACGCGCCAGTCGGGGCTCCCACCTCGCGTTGGCTGTGTTCATCGGCAAGACGCGGTTGATCGACAACGCCGCCTTGTAACGTCCTTGTGGCGCCGGGCGAGCGACGACGCCACGGGTCCGCTCAGAATTCGAGCGGCACCCGGATGACCAGGGCGCCCATCACCTCGCCCACCTTCACGTCGCGCCGCGGGCTGGCGGGATGGGCATTGTGGCAGTCCACACAGGCAGTGGATGTCGCGCGGTCCGCGTAGATGGCGGTGAAGTAGCTGCGGCCGCCGAGCGTTTCCTCCGAATAGAAGTTCACGTCGGGATTGGCGGCCACGAACTCAAGGCCCTGCTGTTCGATTTCCGTTTGGGCGCCACCGCTCGGGCTGAGCGGCCAACGCCCCCGCAACGTGTAGGAGAACTCCGCACCGCGCCGCTGAATGCGCGTCGCCGCCTCGCGCAGCAGTTGGGCATGAGTAGGCAGGCCGCCTTCGCGGCGCCATTCCGGGCTGGCTTTCACCGGGGGGTTGGCCTGCGCCAGACGCTCCACGACGTGCCGCGAGTACGCCTCGCGGTCGGCGGCGATCACCGCGTGCAGCGAGTCCGCGAATTTGCGCGGGCTGATGGTGGTGAGCTTGTGGGCCTTCTCCGTGGGTGCCTCGGTAGCGAAGAGCCAGGCCGCCATTCCGGCGGTGATCCCGCCGACGAGAACAAGCAACGATCGCGCGTTCATGATGCAGGAAAAAGAGTTCACAGCGGTTCTTCGACTCGCAACACGCGGTTGACGGGAACAGCCTTCAGTTGCTGCACCTGGCCGCTGGGCCAGCGGATTTCCAACTCCTCGAGCGATTTGACCTCGCCCAAGCCGAGGTGAACACGCGGATCGGACTGCAGCAGAAAGCCGGTGGGGCATTGCGCCTCCGTGACCCAGACCCGACCACCCGCGCGGGCGGTGATTCGGGCGCCGTAGCCGTTGCGGTTGCTGCGCCTGCCCCGGAGGTCCAACGTCAGCCAGGAGTGATTTCCCGGAAAACGGTTCCGCAGCAGGATGGCCCGGTCGGCGAGAGGCGTGATCAACAGGTCCATGCGGCCGTCGTTGTCGAAATCCAGCGTCGCCGCCCCACGACCGTTGACCGGGGTCCAAAAGAATGCGCCGCCCCTGGCTGCCGCGTCGGTGAAGCGGGCCCGGCCGTCGTTTTCCAGCAACAGGCTCAACATCCCGGACAGCGTGAAGGCGTCGCCGTTGGTCACGAAGAGGTCGCGGTCGCCGTCGTTGTCGAAATCCAACGGGACCCCGCCCCAGCCCACGTACGGCTGCGTGATGCGGCCCAGACCGGAGGCGAACATGCGATCCTCGAAGCGCAACGGAGCGGTCTGGAGGTAGAGCGAACCGTAGCCGAGGCGCGTGACGAACAGGTCCAGCCGGCCGTCGCCGTCGAGATCGCCCACGGCGGCATTCATGGAGCCGGGCGCCTCGCCGATCGAATTGAAGGCGACGCCTGCCTCGATGGCCACGTCGCGGAATCGGCCCTTGCCGTCGTTCAACCACAGCGCGTTGGGCGTATCGTCGTTCGATACGTACAGATCGGTGTCGCCATCGCCATCCACGTCGAGCGCCGAGACGGACATGGCGCGATGGCCCGGCGCATACAGGCCGGCAGCCCGGGTAACCTCTTCGAACGTTCCATCGCCGCGATTGCGGTAGAGCACATTCGCCTCGCCCGGATAGGCGAGCGGTCCGGGGTAGGCGCCCGGATTCTGTTCGGACACCGTGGCGGGATCGAAGGTCAGGTAGTTGGCAACAAACAGATCGAGCCGGCCGTCATTGTCCGCGTCGAACCAGACGGCCGAGATACCGGTGCCCGTGTCGCCCACGCCGGCTTTGGCCGTCACGTCCTCGAACGTGCCGTCGCCGCGATTACGGAGCAGTTGATTCCGCCCGATATTCACGACGTAGAGGTCCGTGAAACCGTCGTTGTCGAAGTCGCCTGCAGCGGCCGCGCTGCCGAAACCCACGCCCTCCACGCCCGCCGGCCGGGTGACGTCTTCAAACGTGCCATCGCCACGATTACGGAACAGCCGGTTGGGCTCGCGGGGACAGGCTTGCCTGCCCGAGGTCACGCCGTTCAGCGGACCCCAGTTCACGAGGTAGATGTCCACGAAACCGTCATTGTCGTAGTCAAATACCGCCCCGCCCGCGCCGTTCGAGAGCAGGATGTTGGCAATCCGGTCGTGACAAAACTGATGCACAAAGTCGAGGCCGGCTTGCCGGCTCACGTCCTCGAACAGATCGCCGGGTGCGGCCGTCACCGGCGGAAGCGGCCCGCGCGGTGTGGCGGCCGAATAGGCAGTGACGGCGAGAAGGACGGCCATTCCGCATCTCAGCGGAGAGATCCAGACCGAAGAAGCGCGTCGTGTCATGGTGTGATCGGGCTAAGGCGGCGCGTACGGAGCGTCAAGGCCGGTGGGGCGGAAATTAGCGTGGATTTGGCTACTCCAGGGACAGGTTCACCTGAGCCCGGCCGGCGTAGCGGTCATCCACGGGCTTCGGCGCGACGAGCAGGAGCCGTTCTCCCGTTACCTGTCCCTCGGCGATGAGCCAGTCGTGGACGAGTCGGGCACGAGCGGCGATGAGCGGGCGGAAGTCCTCGGGCGGGACCTCGATTTTCTCCGCCAGCAGCATCGCCATGAGGTCCGGCGTGGCCAGTGCCATCGCCTCGCGATCCTCCTTGGGCAGGCGCTTTTCGGCCTTCGTCCGGACCGGACCATCGCCCCCGAAAATGCCGGTGAGCCGCCGCAGCAGCCCGCGGTGTTTCGTCGCGGCAGTGTGAACGTTGTTGGTCGCGGCGCTGCTGGCGGCAGCGAGGCGGGCGGCGTTGGCGGTAATGACCTCGGCCACATTGGTTCCGAACTGTTCGACGAAAGCCGCCCGGAGCAAACGCTCCCGGTCTTCGGGTTCGAGGACGGGCGGGACTTCGGCAACGGCGCGCCGACTCTTGCGGCCCAGTTCCTGAAGTCGGCGTGACCGGAGTTGATCCTCCAGTTTCTGGCGCGCCAGGGCGTCGCGGTCCCGGCGCGGGTCAATCGCGCCTTCAATCACGAGCTGGAGGGCGGGACGCTTGGCGAGGGCTGCCGCGAGCCGGCCGAGTTTGTCGAACTCCCCTTCAACGAGGTTGGTGGTGCCCGGCTCGAAGGCGATGAAACTCAGGTCGTCTTCTTCGCTGCCTCCCGCCAGCGCGCCGAGCAGTTTGAAGGGCGACGACGCCGCCTTGACGATGGTGTTGACCAGGACTTTGAGGACCAGCGGCGCGAGGCGGAAGTCCGGCTCATCGAGGCGACCCGAGAGCGGCAGATCCAGATCAATGCGGCCGTCGCTGTCCTTGAGGAGGGCGATGCCCAGCTTCAGCGGCAGCTTGGTGGCATGCGGGCTGTCGTTCCTCGGGCCCAAGGTGAGTTGGTCCACCACGACGTGGTTCTCGGCGTCCAAGGCGTTGCCCTCGACACGGTAGCGGAGACCGGCACTGAGGCGCCCTTTGCGCAGCGGATAGCCACCCCACTTCTCTAGGTAGCCCGTCAGCGGGGTAAGCTGGGTGTTAGCATTGGTGATGGTCAGGTCCACGAGCCGCGCCGCTGGGAATGGATTGAGGCGGCCCGCGAGGACAAACGGAGATTCCCCGTCCACGCGCCCTTCAAGAGCGACTTCGGCAGGTTCGGTCTGGGCAGACGAAAGGCCTTTGAGCGTCCCGCCGAGTTGGTTGATCCCGAGGGCAACAGGCGGCTGCACCGACTCGTCGAGAAACGCGAAGGTCGCGTCTTCCAAGGTCAACCTGGACAATCGGAGTTCGGGCACGCTCGCGCCGCCGGCGGCCACTCCGGAGCCCGCGCCCTCGGTGTCAGCCGGCGGGACTTTCAGCAGCGTGGTGAGATTGAGGCGGCCCTCGGCGTCCAGCCACACGTTGGCCTCCGGGCGAACCCAGCGGATTTCCCCCACCGCGACGCGCAGTGGCGGAAACCCGGCCTCAATACCAGTCATCCCGAGCGCATCCCAACTGAGGAGCTTGCGTTCCGAATCCGAGGCGACGATGGCGAAATCATCCAGCTCAAGATCCCCGGCGCACTCGCGTCGCGGCGGGGCGGCGTCATTCAGCGAAACGGCGACGCGGCCCCGGCTGCTGAGGCGGCCGCCTTCGATCTCAGCGGCCACGAAGGGTTCGAGGTAAGGCTGCACCACGCGGACATCGAGATTCGCAACGGCAAAGGCAGCTTCCGCCGAAAGCGGCTGCGGAATGAGCCGGCCTTCCACGCTCACCTGACCGGAGTCGTTCAGGTGAAACGCCGCTGTCACTTCCACCGCGTTGCTGACGGTAGTGCTGAGGTGGCGCGCGGTCAGGGACACGTCGTTCAGGATGACCTTGGCTGGTTCGGAAGGCACCTGGTCTTCGAGCGCGATGGTGTAGCTGGTCAACGCGAACTGGTCCACCTGGAGCGCCCACCCGCCGAGGGCGACGGCGGAAGCGTTTGTGTCCGGGGCGGTCGGCGGCGCAGGAGCGGGAGCAGGCTCTACGTCGGCCGCATTTGTCCGCCTGACCGCGAAGAGGCCGAGAAGATTCAGCGAGCCGTCGCGATTGCGCCGCACCAGCACTGACCCGCCTTCGCTGGAGAAGCTCCCCACCCGCCCACGCCGGTCTTCGAGATCGGCCTCCACATCCGCAAAGCTGATTCGCTGGATGTGGGTGACGCGCTCGCCGGAATCGGGCATCTGAACATCGAGGTCCGTCAGCGTGAGCGTCAGGTTCGAGACGCCGGCGCGCAGACCGGACGACTCGACGGCGATCTGGTAGGGCACGCGGGCCGCGAGCTGACCGGCGATGATTTTGCCCCGGAAAAAGGGTTCGACGTAGGGAAGATACTTTTTCAGGTCCAGCGCATTGACGCTGAGCTCACCTGCAGACCGCAGAGGCTGGATGGAAAACATTCCGGCGCCGGCAAGGGTCTCCGCCGCTTCCGAGGTGGCGCTCAGCGAAAACTTCGCGTCTTTGTCCGGCTCCGTGGTGAAGTCGTTGATGGTCGCCCGGATCGGTTGCAACTCGGTCTGGAACGGCGTACCCAGGGTTTGGTCCTCGAAGCTGACGGTCGCGCGCTCCAGCGTGAAGTTGGCGACGGTCAGCACCGGTGGTGCTTTTGCGGTCTCCTCAGACGAAACCGCGCGCGGCGTGGCGGGCGCTCGCGGATGGACGAGCAAGTCAAGCAGGTTGAGACGGCCATCGGGCTTGAGGCGCGCCAGAATCGCCGCTTCAGAGAGGGTCGCTGACTCGACGCGCACCGCGTTGGCCCGGTAATCGAAACTCCCGCCGGCCAATTCCAAACCCCCGAGGCGCGCCACGGTTTCGCCGGTGTCGGGGTCGCGGAGTTGCGCGCTCGCCACCTCGAGCGCGACGTTGGTGAGGACAAGGTCAAGGCCGTTGCTGTCGGCGGCGAACCGGTAGTCGAGCTGCACCTCCGCCAGGCCGTTGGTCAACACCGCGCGGGTAAAGTCTTCGAGGTAGGGTTGGTACCGCGGCAGTTGCACGCCGGCGATCTCCAGTCGGCCGGCCGACCGCAAAGGTTGAACGGTCACGTCCCCCGCCCACGCCATGCTGCGGCCGGCGTCACTCTCGGCCTCAAAGGAGTACGGGATGTCGGAATCTGGCCGGGTCGTGAAGCCGCGCAGCTCCAGATTGATGGGGCGGTACTCGGTGCGGAACGGCGAGCGGCGGGTGCGGTCTTCGAAGGCGACAAACCCGTTGGTGACGCCGATCTGGAAAATGTGGATCCGCGGAACCCGGGCCGGACCCGCAGGGGGCGGAGGAGGGTTGGTCGGTGCTGTCCAGAGGTTGGCCAGATTCACCCGGCCGTCTTCAAAAAGGAGCACTTCGGCAAACGGCTGGACGAGGCGAATCTGGTCGAATGTCCACGCCCAGCGAAACAGCGACGAAGCTTGAAAGTTGACGTAGAGCTCCTCCCACGAGGCGAAGATACGTCCATCGGCTTCCTTCAGTTCCAAGCCGCGGACGGTGAGACTGAGCGCCCAGGGATTGACCTTCACCTGCCGGATGGTGGCCGCGCGTTGGGTGAGTTCCGGGAGTCGTTCGGCCAGTTGCCACTTGATCAGCGGTGGCAGAACGAAGAAGCCGATGACCGAGTAGGCCACCCACAGGGCGACGAGCCACAGCAGCGGCCGGCGCCACCGGGCGGGAACGAAGGAGAGCGGAAGGGTTTTCATCGCACGATTGGCAGAGAGCGGCCATCCACGGGGTGATGACGCCTGCAGCTTGGTCTAAGTGGCGATTTCACGCCGGAACTATGCGCCGCCAAGGTCAAACGCCAACTCGGAAACCAACGCGCCGACGAAGCGGACTTGCCTAGCCGCCCGACGGGCATTCAAATCGTGGCCATGCGCTCCCGTCCTAGCCGTCACCTCCTTCCCGCTGTGTTGCTCGCCGCGATGACTTGGCTGCCGGCATTTTCCGCCCGCTCCGCCACCTCTGCCGCGGTGAAGCCGTTGTTTGCCGATCCGCCCCGCGAGTACGCCACCGCGCCGCTCTGGGTGTGGAATGATCTCCTGACCGAGCAGCAGATCCGCGACACCCTGCGCGACCTCGCTGACCAACGGGTCAAACAGGCCTTCGTGCATCCGCGGCCCGGTCTCATGACGCCCTACCTCAGCGCGGATTGGTTTCGGCTGTGGAAAGTCGCGCTGGACGAGGCCGCCAAGCTGGACATGAACCTCTGGATCTACGACGAGAACTCGTACCCCAGCGGTTTTGCCGGTGGTTGGGTGCCGGAGCTGATGCCCGAATCGCGCGGCATGGGAGTGGTGCTCAAGGAGTCCAAGTCCGCGCCGGCGTGGACCGAGGGCGTGCTGCGGGTGTTCCGCCTTTCGGACGGGGCGGCTCCCACGGACGTTTCGGACGCGGTGCGGGGTGGGAGTGCCCAGCCCGAGGGTCGCTATCTGGTGGCCTCGATCCAGCGCGCCGGCAACTCGCCGTGGCACGGCGGCAGGAGCTACGTGAATCTGCTGACTCCCGGTGTCACCGAGAAGTTCATCGAGGTGACCTTGGAAGCGTATAAGCGGGAGATCGGCCGTGAGTTCGGCGGACGCGTTCCCGGCGTTTTCACCGACGAACCGAACATCCGACCGGCCGGCGGATTGCCGTGGTGCCCGGACCTGCCCGAGCAGTTTCAAAAACGGTGGGGCTACGACCTGCTGGCTCAGCTCCCGAGCCTGACCCAGGAGGTCGGCGACTGGCGCCGCGTGCGCCACAACTACTTCGCCCTGCTCAACGAGCTGTTCATCGAACGCTGGGCCCGCCCCATGTACGAGTGGTGTGAGCGCAATGGGCTCGAATTCACCGGGCATTACTGGGACCACGAGTGGCCCCACTGCGTCGGCGTGCCGGACAACATGGCAATGGCAGCGTGGCAGCACCGTCCCGGCGTGGACACGTTGATGAACCAGTACGCGGAGCACACGCACGCGCAGTTTGGCAACGTCCGCTACTGCCGCGAGGTCTCCAGCATCGCCAACCAGCTCGGCCGGAAGCGCACCCTCGTCGAACTCTACGGCGCGGGCGGATGGGACCTGCGCTTCGAGGACATGAAACGCATCGGCGACTGGCTCCAGGTGCTGGGCGTCAATACGATGGACGAGCACCTCAGCTACATCACGCTCCGCGGTGCGCGCAAGCGGGACCATCCCCAAAGCTTCAGCTACCACGAGCCGTGGTGGGAGGCGTACCACGTCAACGCGCAGTATCTGGCCCGGCTGAGTTGCGCGATGTCCCAAGGCGAGCAGATCAACCGGGTGCTGGTGATCGAACCGACCACCACCGCGTGGATGTACCAGGGCCACGAGCCGAAGCTGCGCGAACTGGGTGATTCGTTTTTCCAGTTCCTCATGGCGCTGGAGGCGGCACAGATCGAGTACGACCTCGGCTGCGAGGACGTGATCGCGCGCCACGGCCAGATCGAGAACGGCCGCCTGCGGGTTGCCCAGCGACTCTACAATCAGGTCGTTCTTCCGCTCGGCACGGAAAACCTCGACGCGCGAACGTGGGATCTCCTCCAGGACGTCGCGCGGGTGTCGCCGGCCAACCTGCTGGCCGGGGCACTGCCCTCTCGACGCGCCGGAGAGCTGATGACAGGCGGCAATCCAAGCCAGGCATGGCCGACCCGCCCGCGTGTTTATCGTGCGGATGAACTCGTCGCCGCCCTGGCGCGAGGGCCGGCGCCCGACGGTTTCTGGATCACCCGGCAAGCGGGCGATCGCGGCATCCTCTTTCATCACCGCCGCACTCTCGACGACGGCCAGTTGTTGCTCCTGGTCAACACAAGCCTCGACGCGCCATCGGCCGGCACGATCGAGTCCGGGTTGAAGGGAATCGAACGCTGGGACCCGTACACCGGCCGCGCCGAGCCCTACGCCTTTGAATCCAACGGCAACGGGGTGAAGGCCAGCTTCCGCCTGCCGCCTTCCGGCAGTCTGCTGCTCTTCTTGTCCAAGGCTTCGCTGAAGCCGGCTTCGGCCGTCGCACCCAGCGAGACTCGGCTCGCCGCCACCGGGCCCATGCAGGTTCGCCGCCTTGAGCCCAACGTGTTGACGCTCGACTACGTGGACATCACGGTGGGCGGGGAGACACTCCGCGACCAGTATTTCTACGCCGCGAACCGGCTGGTTTGGCAGAAGCACGGCTTGGACCGCAATCCCTGGGACAGCGCGGTCCAGTTCAAGGACGCGTTGATCTCCCGGACGTTTCCCGCCGACAGCGGCTTTTCGGCGAGCTACCGGTTCACGATCGACGGACCAGTTCCGGCGAATCTGGCGATCGTCATCGAGCGCGCGGACCTCTACGAGGTGACCTGCAACAGTCACCCCGTCAGGCCCCGACGCGGCGACTGGTGGCTGGACAAGGCGTTCGGCCGGATCGAAATCGCAAAGGCGGCTCGACCGGGCGAGAACTCAGTCACGATCACCGCCTCCCCCATGACGATGTTCCACGAGCTGGAGCCGGCCTACTTGCTGGGCGACTTCGCGCTCCGCCCGGCGGCGCGCGGTTTCGTCGTCACGGCCGACCGCCCGCTGCAAGTGAACGCCGGGGAGCCGGTCTTGACGCACGACATTCAACCCGACGGCGCCATGTGGCTCAGCGGCGGCATCGGGTTCGAACCGGGCGTGGAAGATCGAGCGCCCGCAGTGACGTTCGACCTCGGCAGCGAGGTGGCCTTGGGCAGCATCCAGGTCTGGAACTACAACGAGGCTCACGTCCGTGATCTGACCGCGCGCGGCGCGGCGCGGATCGCGCTCTCGGCCAGGGGAACGACCGACGCGGCGGAACCGCTCGGAGAATTCGATCTCGCCCGGGCCAACGGACGGGCCGCCCTGCCGCAGACGCTGGGCGTCGCGCCGAAAGGCCGGGTGCGCTTCGTCGAGTTGAAGGTGCTCAGCAACCATGCCGGCGTCACGTATCCGGCCGCCGGCGCGCCGGTGGATTTTGGTTTCGTGGGCCTGGGCGAAGTCCGATTCCTCGACCGGGACGGCAAAGTCCTTGAGGGCGTCAAGATCACTGCCCGGACCAGCGAGCTGGCTTCCATGCGGCGGACGGCGGAGCACTTGATAGACGGCAGCGGACTCTCCGCGCAGGCGGGACTGGGCTGGAACGACCAGGGACACCCCTTCTACGCGGCAGGTGTGGGCTACCAACAGCGGTTCCGAGTCGAGCGGCAGACCGGCCGGTACATCGTATCAGCACCCCACTGGTACGGCAGTGTGGCCAAGGTGCTGGTGAACGGCGATCTGGCCGGATACCTCACCGCGCCGCCGTGGGAACTCGACGTGACGGACGAACTGATTCGCGGCGAGAACCGTGTGGAACTGGTGGTCATCGGCACGCTGAGGAACACTCTGGGACCGCATCATGCCGGACAAGCTCTCGGCAGTGCTTGGCCGGGCATGTTCCAGAGCGGACCCAAGACCGGCCCGCCTCCGGGGGATCAGTACAGCACCGTCAGCTACGGACTGTTCGAGCCGTTCCTTCTGAAGCAGCTTACTTCGGTGGAGTCTTCCCGCTGACACGACCGGCATAGCGCGGCGCGCCCCAACGGCGCTCTAGGGTCGGCCGCATCAGCCTGCCGCCGTTTTCCGGGTAGCCGCTGCAATGGCGTCCCTCGGTGCCCCCGTACTCGCTGTGCGCGCTTGCGAGGCAGGCTCATGGCAAATAACTCATTTGCGTCCGTCGAGTAACGCCAATGAAGTCTCTGAATTCTCTGTCCCCCGCAGCCGATGGTGGCAGGCACCACCTCCGTTCAGCCCCGCTAGCGTCGAGGCCGGGCGTTGAGCTTGGCGGCGTCGCCCGGTTCGGAAGGGCCTTTCCACAGTTTGGCCGGCTCACCGCCTTGGCAGTCCTCGGGGCTCTTGTCCCGGCAGGGAGTGCGGTCTCGGAATCCGCGGCTGAGCCGGTCGCCGTGCCGGTCACCGTCCTGGTCGAACAGGTGGTGCGGCAAAATCCGGAGCTCGACTTCTACCGGGCCGAGATCGCGGCGGCCAGGGCTGGCCGGCGAACTGCGGCTCAATGGCAAAACCCCGAATTATCCGCCGACATCGGGAGCAAGCGCGTTTTGGAACGGGGCGGTCGCACGCTTGGCGACGGTGTGGCTTGGTCGGTGTCGGTGGCGCAAACGTTTGAGTTTCCAGGCCGGATCGCGCTGCGAAAAGCGATCGCAAACCGACAGATCGAGGTGGCCGAACTCGGGTTGGCGCAGTTCCAGGCCTCCCTCGCGGCGCGAGCCCGGAGCAAGGCGCTGGCGGCGCTGGCGGCGCAGGAAAGGGCGGACGCGGCCGATGAGGTCACGGCGCGACTGCGGGCGTTGCTGGCCACGCTGGTGCAACGCGACCCCGCCGGAGTCACCCCGTTGCTGGATCAACGAATCATCGAAGCCAGTGTGATCACGCTTCAGCGCCGGGCCGCTCAAGCCGCGCGCGAGTTGCAGAGCGCGCTGGTGGAATTGAATCAACTGCGTGGTGTGGCCGCGGGCACGCCGCTGCGGCTCTCGGGCCATCTGGACGCCCCGACGCAGGTCCCCGCCTTGCCGGTGTTGTTGGCGGTGGCGGCAACGAATAATTTCGATCTGCGGATGCGGCTGTCGGAGTTGGCGCAGCAGGGGTTCCAAGTGCAGTTGGCCCGCAATGAACGCTATCCCAATGTGACCCTGGCCCCGTTTTACGCCGCCGAAACGGCCGACGACGAACAGCACATCGTGGGCTTGGGCGTCAGCCTGCCGTTGCCTTTGTGGAACCAGAACCGTGGCGGGGTCGAGGCGGCCCGCGCTCGCGAGCAACAGGCCGAGGCCTCATTGCGGGTCGCGCAGCGCGAACTCGAGCGGCAGGTCACGGAGCACGCGCTCGCGCTCAGTGCCCAGCTTGCCGAAATGGCCCGGTGGCGGCCCGACGCGGCGACCCAGTTCCGTGAAGCCGCCGAACTGGCAGACCGGCATTTCCGGCTGGGAGCCGTTCCGGTCACGATCTACGTCGAAATGCAGGTGAAGTACCTCGACGCGCTGGAAGCGCTCCTGGCGACCCGGAATGAAGCGCTCGATCACTGGCAGCAGTTGGAAATTCTCGTGGGCCAACCGCTCGCCTCGCTCCCGGCCCCCTGAAAGAGCGCCATGCTGCATGCCCTCATAGACGCCTCGCTTCGTCAGCGCCTGTTTCTGCTGCTGATGGCCCTGGTCTCTCTGGGCATCGGGCTCTGGTCGGCCTATGAATTGCCGGTTGATGCCGTGCCGGACATCACCAGTCCCCAGGTGCAGGTGAATACCGAGGTGCCCGCCCTCGCGCCCGGCGAAAGCGAACAAGCCGTCACCATACCCCTGGAAATGGAGCTCTCCGGCATCCAGGGCGTGGAGGAAATGCGGTCGCTCACCAAGTTCGGTCTTTCCCAGGTCACGCTGATCTTCCGTGACGGGATGGACATCTACCGCGCCCGGCAACTCGTCGCCGAACGCCTGCAGGCGGTGGCCGATCGCCTGCTGCCGGGTCTGACCCCGAAACTCGCACCCATCAGCACCGGTCTCGGCGAAATCTACTACTACACCGTCGCGTGGCGTGCCGACGCCACCAACCGGCCCGCCGAACGGATTGAGCAGTTGCGGGAGCTGCGCGATCTGCATGAATTCACCATCAAGCCGATGCTGCGCACGACCCCGGGCATTGCCGAAATCAACGCCAGCGGCGGCTACGAAAAGCAAATTGTCATCCAGCCCCGCCCGCGGGATCTCGAGCTGGCGGGGCTGACATTCGCCGACCTGGTGAAGGTGGTCGGCAACAACGTCGAGAACGCCGGCGGCGGCACGATCAACAGCGGCCTCAACCAGCTCACTGTTCGGACCGTTGGCCGTGTGCATACCCCGGAGGATATTGCCGGTCTGCCGGTCAAGTTCGCCGCCGGGATCCGGCCCATCCTTGTCGGCGACGTTGCCGACGTGGGGATCGGCTCGCGCTTTCGCACGGGTGCCGCCACCGAGAACGGAGAGGAAACCATCTTGGGCACAGCGATGATGCTGGCGGGCGAGAACAGCCGCGTGGTGGCCCGGCGTTTCGGCGAGCGCCTGCGGGAGATTGCCTCGCGCCTGCCGCCGGGGGTCGAGATCCGCACTCAGTACGACCGGGCCGACCTCGTGGATCGAACCGTGGCCACGGTCAAAAAGAACCTGTTCGAGGGGGCCATTCTGGTCGTGGTGGTGTTGCTGGTCATGCTGGGCAACTGGCGGGCGGCGCTGATTGTGTCCATGGCCATCCCGCTATCGTTCCTGTTCGCGTTGACCGGAATGCTGCAATTCGGCGTGTCCGGGAACTTGATGAGCCTCGGCGCTGTTGACTTCGGCCTGATCATAGATGGCGCGGTGGTGATGGTGGAGAACATCGTCCGCCGGTTGGGTGAGCGGCAGAAGCAACTCGGGCGGGTGCTCACGCCGGTCGAACGTCTGCACACAGTGGGGGTCGCCAGTCGGCAAGTGGCCAACCCGATGTTTTTTGGCGTGCTCATCATCACGATCGTTTACGTTCCCATCCTCGCGTTGACCGGGGTGGAGGGGAAAATGTTCCGCCCGATGGCCATCACGGTGATGCTGGCTCTCGGGGGCGCCCTCGTGCTGGCGCTCACGCTCATGCCAGTCTTGTGTTCCTATCTCTTGGGCGGCCGGGTGAGCGAGGAAGACAACCGCCTAGTGCGGCTGCTCAAGCGCGCCTATGCGCCTTCGCTGCGGCTCGTCCTGGCCAGGCCGTGGCTGATCGCCATCAGCACCGTCATCTGGACCACGCTGGCCGTGCTGGCGTTTCTCCGGCTCGGCGCCGAGTTCGTGCCCAAACTGGATGAAGGCTCGCACACCGTCATGGTCTATCGCACCAACAGCATGAACCTCAACGCCTCGCTGGCGATGGAACTGGCCACGGGAAAACTGCTGCTACAAATTCCGGAAGTCGAGCGGGTCTTCTGTCGCCTCGGCACGAGTGAAGTGGCGACCGACCCGATGCCGCCCAGCCAGAACGACCTCTACATCTTCTACAAGCCGCGAGCGCAGTGGCGTCAGGTGAACGGCCGGCCAATTTCGAAGTCCGCCCTGGCCGCGCTCATCGAGGAGGAAATCACACGGCACCTGCCGGAGCAGAGCTTCCTCTTCGCGCAGCCCATTGAGATGCGCTTCAACGAATTGCTCGAAGGCGTCCGTTCCGATCTCGCGGTGAAGATCATCGGACCGGACTATGACGTCATGGAACAGTTGGCCGCACAGATCAAGGCCATCCTGGAACAGGTGCCCGGCGCCGGGGAGGTGGAGTTCGAGGCGCAGGGCCGGGCGCCGGTGCTGGAGATCATCCTCCAGCGGGACGCGCTCCGACGCTACAACCTTCATGCCGCTGACGTGAACGAACTCATTTCGACCGCGCTGGCGGGACAGACGGTGGGGTTGATCTACGACGCCAACCGGCGTCACGAGGTGGTCGTTCGCCTTGCGGGCAATCTGCGCGAGAGCCTCGAGGAAATGCGGGCCCTGCCCGTGCGCGTGGGAGAACACGGCCTCGCGCCGCTCGAGAAACTGGCCGAGTTTCGCACCGTGGCCAGCGTGGATCCCATCGTGCGGGAGGGAGGGCATCGGCGCGTGGCGCTGATGGTCAATCTGCGAGGGCGCGATGTGGAGGGTTTTGTGAACGACGCGGAGGCGCGGATCAGGGCACAGGTCCAGTTCCCGGAGGGGTACACGTACGAATTCGGCGGGCAGTTCAAGAACCTGCAGGAGGCGCGGCTGCGGCTGCTGATCGTGGTACCGGCCGCGTTGGTGTTGATCTTCCTGCTCATCTTCGTGGCCTTCGGCAGCCTGCGGCAGGCCTTTCTGATCTACACCGGCATCCCCCTCGCCATCACCGGCGGCGTGATCGCCCTGTATTTGCGCGGCATGCCCTTCAGCATCACGGCGGCCGTGGGCTTCATCGCGCTGAGCGGTGTGGCGGTGCTCAACGGCGTGGTGATGATCAGCTACTTCAACGAACTGCGGGAGGAGGGGCTCACCATCTGCCGGGCGGTGTGGGAGGGAGCCATGACGCGGTTGCGGCCGGTCCTCATGACAGCGTTTGTTGCGAGCCTTGGTTTTGTGCCGATGGCCCTCGCCACCGGCCCCGGCGCCGAGGTGCAGCGTCCCTTGGCGACCGTGGTGATTGGCGGCATCCTAAGCTCGACGTTCCTGACCCTCGTGCTGCTGCCCGTGCTTTACGTATGGTTCGAGCGGGAGCGCTGCCCGACTCCACCGGCAACGCCGGCGCCGGGCGGATGACCGGAGTTTCGCTTTCAGGAGCCGACGCGGGTTTGCCGGACTTAACCGCGGTGCCGCCGTTCCCCGCAACCGTGGGAGCCGGGGCACACCTTGGGCTCCCAGCCGCGCCGGTATTCCCGGGGCCAGAGGCGGGCCGCCTGGCGGTCGCCTTGAATCCGGCCGGATTGAGGATCGCAGACGAGAATCCGCCCGAGCCGCCACGCGATGTTGCCCAAATGACACAGCGCCGAGCCGCGGTGGCCCTCCGCAAAGTCCAAGTGCGCGAACGCGAAGCCGGTGTTCAGGTTCCACTGCAGCCAGTGGGCGTCCACGCGCTGGTCTGGTGCGGGCGGCAGCGCCCGCCAGAACTCTGCGTTTCTCGGATGATACGTCGGCACCACCATCGTGGCGTTCTGGCGAGCCATCCGCGCGGCGCAGGACTTTCTCGCCGCGGGTGATTTTCACATCGTCGCGGTAGATCACGTGCAACAGACCCTCCGTGTCCGGCCGTGCTCCGTGATCCTCCAACGGTCGCCGATTGGTTCGCAGGCCAGGCCGCGCCCCAGTCGCACCTGCGGCTCGGCAGGCTCCCGGTACCGCCGGAAGTGTGCCCAGCGGATGGCGACCTCGATCTCGGGCTCCTCGCTGGCAAACGGCTGAGCCGGCCGAAGATCGTCGCCATGCACGTCCGCCAGCCACACGCTCCAAGCCTTCTCGCCGCCGACGTCCTCCGGCAGTCGGTAGAATTCCGTCCGGTCGCGCGAGGAACCCGGCCGCGTCCACTCCTCCAACCGCCGCACCGTCCCGGCAACGGTGGCATTCGTGGCGTAGCCCATCGCAAGCATTACGGGGATGTTCCACACGGGCGACACCCGGTTCATGAATTCGTCCCAGTCGGCCAGGTCCGGGGTTTCCTTCGCGTTGAAGATGCGCTGGAGGTTTCGGAGCATCGCCTCGATGGGCTCGACACGGTGTTCGAGCGCTCCCCCGATGGCGTTCCCCATCTGGAAGAACCGCGCTGCGTCCAATCGCTTAGCCTCGCGGGCGAACCACTCCGCCAGCGTCAGACTGAGCACCGCGCCGACCGTGCCGATCACCCACACCAGACGAAACGCCCGCCACGGCACCGGGGGCGCGGTTTCGGGGCAGCAATGGTCAAGGTCAATGCGCAAACCACCATGTCGTACGGTCTGCGCCTGCCGCCTGTCCACGCCCAACGGCCCCCGCCGACTAGGGGTATTGGCCCGTATTGCCCAGTCCCGCGCCTCAAGTAAGGGGCTTGCGGGCGAAGGCGTAGGGTGCCCCGCGCCGTGCCCCGGAGGACGGGGAACGCACGCGTCACGCGTGCCGTGTCCGGCTTCCCGCCGGACACCTCCGCTCCAGTCAGCCGGTGGCTGGGAGCCGCGGGAGACAAACCCAAGCCGAATTCCGCACCCAACCCCACTTGTCTGCATTCCCTCGTCCACGGCTAATCGTGGATGAACCCGACCGAGAATCGGTGGCGGAAGCAAAACTGTTTGCCTCAGGTCGCTGTTCCACCATACTCACCCACAGCGATGGCTTCTGAGGTAAGAGGGTAACCTCCCCCGCGTCTCAGCAACCGATCGGCACGCTTCGGTGGGTTGGCGATGGGAACAGCGGACGCGGGATCGGGTTTTGTCGGCGCAATCGTTTGCGCTGGGACTTCAGTCAGCCCAACCTCCGGAAGCAAGGCGGGCCAGTGTAGCTCAGCGGCAGAGCAACGGTTTCGTAAACCGTAGGTCGTCGGTTCGACCCCGACCACTGGCTCCACCTCCCTATCAAACGCCCCCGAAGGAGGCCTTCGAGAATGGGGGATGCGTCACTTCGAAGCGCAGCCAGCTCCGCGCGTGAATCGTTTCGCCGCCTGCACGAACGATTCCCCGCCTGAAACAATGGCCGCCCTGCGTTTCGTTCGGACGCATTTTCGTCACCTTCCACTGGAGTAAAAAGCGCAAGGTCACCCTCGTTTATCCGGCAGCCAGGTTTCCCCGGGAAAAACGCGGCTCTGGGTCTCTCCCATCTGGCGCGGGACTCCCGACGACGTCCGCGAATCCACCGCCGCGCGCGCAGGGACAGCCACGGACTTGCCGAACCGTCCTTCGGGGCAGCGGGCAAGAGACTTCGACCGATGGGGCGGGGCAAACGCCGGCAGTTTCGATCCTGGTCTTGTCAGCAGCGCGACCCGCGCTTGCCAACCCGAAGGCAAAAGCGTTTCCACCTTTTGTGTGGCGGGGTCCGTCCCGGTGCGGCGGGTCGGAATCGGCGAGGCAGGCGGAGCCGAAGGAGGCGCAAATACCTTCTTGGTCGAGGCAGAGCAGCATCGTCTCGCGGACTTCCGGCGCGCCATCCGGGCCGCCCCGCCCGGCGTTCTGGGAGAAATCCATGCGCCCTCAGCCGACGCGCTGGTAGGCTGCCGCCATGCAACTGACCGGAGGCCGGCACCTTGCCTACTGCACCAATATTCACCGCGGCGAAAGCTGGCCGGAGACGCTGGCCAATCTCGAACACCATGCGCTGGCGGTGAAGGAGCAGGTCTGCCCCCACCGGCCGTTCGCGCTGGGTCTCCGCCTCGGGGCGCGGGCGGCCGCGGAACTGGGCGATCCAACAGCCTTGAGAGACTTCCGGTGCTGGCTTGACAAGCACGATTGCTACGTTTTCACCGTGAACGCCTTTCCTTACGGCCAGTTTCACGGGACGCGCGTGAAGGAGCAGGTGTATCGTCCGGACTGGGGCAGCGAGGCCCGCCTGGAGTACACGTGTCGGGTGTTTGATCTGCTGGCCGAACTGGTCCCGCCCGGCGGCGAAGGCAGTGTCAGCACGGTCCCGGTCTCGTTCAAAGAGTTCGGCGTCAGCCCGGAGGCAGAACGCGCCATGCGGGGCAACCTCTGGCAGTGCATCGAACACATCGCCGCGCTCAGCGAACGCAGCGGACGCATCCTCCATCTAGGGCTGGAGCCGGAACCGCTCTGCCACCTGGAGACGACTGAAGAGACGGTCGGTTTCTTCGAGCGGATGCGCACAGACCGGCCCGGCGATTCGCGGCTCGACCGGCATCTTGGCATCAACTACGACGCCTGCCATCTGGGGGTGGAATTCGAGGAGGCCCCTGCGGCGTTGGCCCGCCTGCGTGAAGCCGGAATTCTTTTGAGCAAGGTCCATCTGAGTTCAGCGCTGGCGCTCAACCCCACCTACGAGGGACGCGCCCGCCTGGCCGCGTTTGCGGACCAGACCTATTTGCACCAGGTCATCGCCCGCGACCGCAACGGTCAGATCACCCGGCATCGCGATTTGCCGGAGGCACTGGCCAACAATGCCGCGGCCCAAGCCGAGGAGTGGCGGATCCACTTCCACGTGCCGCTACACTGGGAGCCGGAAGGAGAGATGGGAACGACACGCGCGCACCTGCTCGGGGTCCTGGACGAGCTGGCAGTGGACCCTGGCCGCTGCCGGCACTTCGAGATGGAAACCTACACGTGGGAGGTCATGCCGGAACCCCTCCGGTCGCGGAGCGTAGTGGAACAGTTGGAGCGGGAGTATGTCTGGACGCTGGCACGTTGGACGGAACGCGGTGTCGGCCCCGCGTGAAAGGACGCTCGTCGCTTTACGGCCCGGAGGTGTTCGCCGAACCAGCCAAACGGGCGGCAGGAAGGGTCCGGCGCTTCCGTTCGGACCATGCCCCGCGGTCAGGCGGTGACAAGGGTGTCGGCCGACTTACGGCGCGCGCGCCGGGCGGGCTTGGCCGGCGCCGGATCAGGTGGCGCGAGAATCAGATAGCGCCCGCAGTATTCGCACATCGCCACGTCTTCGTCGCGGATCAGCGCCGCGTAGGGTCCGGAGGGGATCTTCATCCGGCACCCGCCGCAGACGCCATGATGGACAAGTGCCACGGCCTTTTTGGCACGGGCTTTGAAGCGGTCGTAATGAGCCAGCAGAGGCGCGGGGATTTCGTCGCGGAGGGCGGACGCCTCGTGGCAGTGATCGGCGGCAGTTGACTGGGGTCCGAATTCGATTTCTTGAAGTTTCAGCAGTTGCTCGATGACTTTCATAGACTCGTCGCCCGGATTTCTCCGGATCGAGAGCATCTTCGCGAAATCGTAACAAACAACGCCAGCGAAATCACGATGGCTAAAATGACCCTAATTAGCGCCGCTGAGTGTCGGGCAACGTTGGAACAATGCCAAAGGCCAGCCCGCCTAGGGCACCAGCACCACGCGGAAGAACTTCACCGTCGCGACACCAGTCAGGCCGGGATCGTCCGTGAACGAGTAGGTTCCATCGGCGCAAACTGCGCCAATCCCCGTGTCCATCCACGCGATGGGCCCGGACTCCGGAATCACGGTCGCGTACTGGACCACGAAGTTTAGTCCGCAAGCCGCGTCCCAAGTCAGCGTCAGTTTGCCGTCGGCAAAACGGACGTCCGGATTGATGGAAACTTCAGCTCCGGAAGCGTCCACGCGAACCGTGTAGGTCACGGAATTGAAACCTTGGTTCACCACCCCGAGATACCAGATTCCCGCCGACAGCGGGACGGGCACGCTGTTCGGGGTGACCACGATGGTTTCCGCACCAGGGCCTGTAGTTGAGGCCGCGTAGTCGAATGTTGCCAGGTCTGGCAGCGCCCCCCGCCGCAGGAGCAGGTCCACGTCGCCGTTCACCGGCGCGACCGAGAAGCTCACAGTGGTGTCATCTGGGCGCACCTCAAAACTGAAATAGTCCAGGAACGGCGGCAGGCCAAAGGTATCCGCCGCCAGTGTCCGCGAGGCAGCGACATGATTGATCAGGGCGGTGATTCCGGAGTCGGGCGCCGGATAGGTACCCGTGAGCAGGAAGGAAACCGGAGCGGCGGCAGAAGGAACGACCGCGAGGTACCACTCGCCGTTCAGCGACGGGAGAAGCGCGTTGGTGCGGAACACGAGCTTGCCCGGCGCGACCGCGCTCGCCGGATCCGCACGGACAAAGCTGTTGGTGGTTGGTTTCGCGCCGAGTTCGGCGTAAAGGACCGCGTTACCGGAGAGCCCGGTCAGGTCGAACTGCAGGCTCGGCGGGGAGTTGGAAACGTGGAGCACGAAGTACTTCGTCGTCAGTGGGCCCGGTGGAACGGAGTCCGCCCGCGGCACCGCGTTGGTCAAGACGACGATTTCCTCGACAACGTTGGTGATCTCGACCACGCGGATGCTGTAGTCCACGGCGTTGGTGTCCGCATTGAGGACGCCGAGGTACCACGGGCCGCTGCCCAGCGGGATGGGCGAACTTTGAGTCACCAGAATGATCTCCGCGTTCGTACCCGGATTTTGCGAGGCGTAATCGAACACCCGCGGCGTCGGCAAGGGATCCTGTACCGGTCTCGCTTTCCGGAGGTAGAGGTTCACGTTGCCGTTGGCCGGGTACACCTCGAATGAGGCGGCCGCGGCATTCGTGGAAACGTCGTAGCGATAGTATTGCAGGGCGTTGGTGACCGCGATGTTGGTGACGATGGTCTCGCCGTAAGCCAGCGGAGTGAGGCCCAAGATCCCCGTGTCCTCCGCATCGAAGTCCACCCGGATGGTGTATGGCGTCGCCGCGTCGTCATTGGTGACGGCCAGGTAATAACGCTGGCCGGGGACCAGCGGAGGCGGGTTCACCGGCGGGAACAGGGCCGCTCCGTTGGTATCCACTTGGAAGACGCCATTCGTGGCGAGCACGGCGATCCCCTCGGCGGTGTTGGTCAGCAATTGAAAGTCCCCGGCGGCCGGATCGAACAACGGAACTCCATCTTGATTAAACCAGAGGCCCAACATGACCACGCCGTCGGAGCGAAGTGTGTTCGTGGCGAAGCGGGCGCTTCGCGGAACGTCGGTGTAGAAGTATCGGACGCCCCCGAGCGGTATGACGTCGCCATAGGTCACGTGATTGGTCAACCGCACGGCCTGAATCAGATTCGGCCCGTAACTCAGCTCCAACCGCCAGCGGACCAGTTGGGGCGCGATGACATTCGTCGCCCCGGTGCGACGGTCAGTGACTTCAATCCGCCATTCACCCAGGGAGCTCTCGCCCAAGATGGGCTGGAAGGACTCCTCGGGGAGAAAGACGTTGGCTTCGAGTTCGATCAGCTCGATTGAATCCAGCATGACGCCCGGCGCGACGCTGGCAAAGGTCAGGCGCGTGAGATTCGTCGTCGCGAGAAATGATACGGCATTCGTGGCCCATGAGACGTCACTGGTGAACGTGTTGGTGGAAGCTCCATTGAGGATCATCTGGCCGCGGGCGGCCATCGGGGGCGCCGCCTTGCCCACGCGGTCGAGCAGGTAAATCTGCGCAATCTCTTCCGGCGAGAGAACGCGGTCGTAGAGCGTGATCTCATCCAGCATTCCGTTGAAACCATCCACGCCGTCCACGGTCGCGCCAATCAGCAGCGGCGCGGCGTTGACTGTTTCGCGCAAGACTCCGGGCAGGATGCGCGTCGCTGCAAGCCGGCCATCGAGGTAGATTTGCAACTCGACCTGCGCCGGCCCCATCTGGCGGAAGGTTCCCGCAAAGTGGTGGAACTCGTTGGTCCGGGGATTCATCGCCAACCGCAGTCGTTCGTAGCCGCCCAAGGCCGGCGGGTCCGAGAGGACACTCGAACGATTGGTGTCGTTGTACCAAATCTCCAGACCGGCGGCACTCAGGCTGGCGCCGTAATTCGCGCCAAATGGCGGTGTGCCGAACTGATCCTCGCGTTTACCCAGCATGCCGCCGCCGTAGGGCAGGTTGGTGTCGGCGAGAAACCACATCTCCATCGTGAGCTGATTGGTGAAGTTCAGCGTCGCGTTGGTGGCCACCTCGATCAGTCCCGCGTTTCTCGCGAAGCGGAAGGCCCGACCGACCATGCCGGCGTCGTAGGCGACATTCATCAGAACCAAGCCGTGATTGGTGCCCACCCGATCCCGCGCGTCTCCTTCACCGGGCCACCAGCTCACGATCCCCTCAAACGCGGGTTGCTGCCGGTGAACCCACTGCAACCGGTAGGCCTTGCCCACCTCGGTGACCAGATCGCGGCTGATGACGCCGTCCTTCAAGACCAACAGGTTGGTGCCCGTGTGCGCCAGGGAGGACTGGAGCACGGCCACCTGATTCGACTCGACGGCCCAATTCTCGAACGTCGCGCCGGCTGCGAACTCGGCCGTCTTGCGGGCCTCCACCTGCTCGAAGCCCGAGATCAACTGGTTGGTCAACGCACCCGCCGCGTTGGTGGCCGGCCGGCCAAACTTGATGGGCAGCAAGGCTTGGTTCGTGTTGTCCATCAGGACGGTGAACACGAGATTCGTCTGGAGCCAGTTCGTGCTCATCAAGCCCTGGCGGGGAGCGAACACCACGCGATTGGAAAGCCCTCCCACGTCCGGCAGGCTGGCATACAAGAGGCCGGGCAACGCGTTGGTACCCGGCCCCGGAACCAGGCCGAAAACAACCCCGACCCGATTCGACAGATCCGTCCAGGCAGCGATCGTCCGCGGCGCTGAAAGGTCGAACGGGCTGACCCAGGCGTCCACCGTGAAGCCGCCACCGGCGCCGACATCAAGCCCCCCTTGATTCGTGACGATCACCAAATCGCCGTCCGCGCCGAACCGGAGCGCCGAACCGAACCGACCTGGGACAAAGGTCGGCCCGGCGATCACGGCCGGGTTGTTGGTCTGCGCATCGTCGCCGTTACCATCGAAGGCCCACCGGCTGACGAGGCCGGCCGCGGGCTTGCCCGCGCCGCCGTATTTGAAAATGGCCAGAATCTCCGAAGCGCTGAGGGCGCGGTCGTAGAGGTCCACTTCATCCAGCAGGCCGCGGAATTGGTTGCTGGTTACCGCGTTGGTCGGCCCATAACCCAAGTAAAGGTCCGGGGTGGTATCGGGCTTGAAGGCCCCGACCTCCTGCGCCACGAGCAGTTCGCCGTCCAGGTACAGCGCCGCCACGCCGGAGTTGGTGCTGTAAGTCAGCGCCACGTGATGAAAGTTGGTCTGCACCCGCTCGTAGCCGAGCTGAGCCAGATTAGTCCCGCCGCGATTCTCGACCACCAAGGCGCGGGTGCCGCGAGGGCTGATGAGGCGAAAATCGAGGTCGGACACCCGCTCGTGGTCCACGCGCAGCCCCACCTTCACGTCAGTCACCGTGCGGTCCTCATTGACGAAGATCACACCGTTGGTGCGCGCGTCGTCGCTCAGGTACACGCGATTGGTGCTGCGGTAATCGCCCCGGAAGGAGCCGGGCAACTCGCGCTCCAGAATAACCCGCAGGAAGTAGTCCACCGTGACCGCCGTCGGGTTGTACAAGCCGATGAAGTACAGCCCAGATTGCAGCGGCGGCACATCGCGAATGCCCAGCGACAGGGAGCCGCCGGGCGGCACCAGAAACGCCGCCTTGTCGTAGTCCGTCAGCGTGGGCGGGGCGCCCCGGCGCAGATAGACGTTCAGCGGGCCGGACAATTCCTGGAGCAGGACGGTCATCCGACTCGCGTCGGCCGGCACGTCGAACACGTAGTAATTCCACTGGTTGGCCAGTACGGAGCCGTACACCCCGATCAGCAGGTCGGGCGCGGGGCGCACGCGGACGGTGAAGTTGTACACGAAGCCGGTCTGGCTGAGCGCGTTGTCCACCATCGTGAGCATCCAAGCACCGGTGTTCCGCTGCCCCAGGAAGTTCCGTAGGCTGCCGGGACCATCGGAAGGCAGGGAGAAGGGAAGTTCGCCCGAGCCGGAATCGTCGTAAACCGCGTCCAGGACGCGCGCCTCCGGATCCTCCGGGCGGGAATGATTGTTCAGCACGGCGAACTGGCCGTTGTGGCTGAGATTGCCGATCAGGTCGCCCGGTTGCTCGTGCTCGAGACCGAGTTCCACAATCGCATTCCCGACGCGAACCGGCGTGACGCCGATGGCCAGGATGTTCACGCCGCCAGGCTGATTGGGTGTGCCGTC